>JAULZA010000128.1:0-30321 GCA_032117575.1 Mycolicibacterium sp. | reverse complement strand
GGCCGGCGACGCTGTACTTGGCCTTGCCGGAGTGGAACCACTCGCGGGTCAGCCGGTTGCGGTCCAGCGGGTAGACCCCGTCGAGGAAGGTGTCCCACTGCTGGACGGTCATCGTCCGGCCACCGCCATCGACCAGACTCATCTGGTTGTCCATACCCGCCTGAGCGGTGCCCGGAACGGCGAACGTCGCCGCAAACGCGGCGGACAGCGCCACCAGAACACGACCGATACCCTTCATGATCTCCCTAAGCTTGATCGGCGGTGAATTGCTCACCGGCGTTAGCGCCGAATCCCCCATTGGATCGCGACGAGTGGCTCTTGTGTCACGAGGAAGATATCGGTACGGCAACGCCCTGAGCAACGCGAACGACATTTTCGTGCCAATTCTCAGACTCGTCTGACGTTTTGCCAAGGCCCACCCCGGCGGTTCGACGACTAGTAGGACAGTGGGGCGAAGGGCGAGGCAGCACCCCGCCAAAGCCCTGGCGCGGGCCGCCCGACATTGTCACGCGACGGTCAAATGTGGTGTGGCGGAACGTTTTCCCGCAACCAGCGTTCACGCTCGGAGGCTTCGGCCGTCCCGGTGAGCTCCCTCTCGTCGGACGACTCCTGGGGCAGTTCCGCACCGAAGATCTCATTAACTCCGGCCCTGGCCAGACGTTCAGAATCCATCAGCATCCCCTGTTGCGTGACGAACGTCACACCTATGGCCGATTGTGCGTGTCATGAACCGCTCCGGAGCTGTTCACGGGGCGTTTACCAGGAGGTTACAGCTCCAGGCTCGACAGCTCCGCGATGACCTGCGCGGCCATCGGACACAGCGTTGCCATGCCGTCCCGGACAGCCGCTCGTGAGCCCGCCAAATTGACCACCAGCGTGCTGCCCGAGATTCCGGCCAGACCGCGGGACAGCCCCGCATCGGTACTGCCGGCCGCCAGTCCGGATGACCGAAGCGCCTCGGCGATGCCCAACACCTCACGGTCCAGCAGGGCGCGGGTGGCCTCCGGGGTCACGTCGCGCGGCGTCACACCGGTCCCGCCCACCGAAACCACCAGGTCCACTCCGCCGATGACGGCGGTGTTGAGGGCGTTGCGGATCTCCACCTCATCGGCGGCCACCACAACGACCCCGTCGACGACGAATCCGGCCTCGTGGAGCAGTTCGGTCACCAGTGCACCGCTGTGAGCGTCGGCGACGCCCCGAGCCTGACGATCGTCGACCACTACCACCAAGGCCCGTCCCGCCGGCTGCTCCATGGATGTCACCGTATATCCAGGCCGTGCGGGCCGGGCGGACTCGTCTCCGATCGTGGCCGACCCGTCGGGCACGACCCGAATCACTGGTCGGCCTTGCCGAGAGTCACTTCGATGGTCTGGGGGTTGCCCGCGGGGTCCAGGTAGGTCAGCGACAGCTTCTCCCCCGGTGCCCGCGAACGGACCGCCGCGACCAGCGCATTAGCGCTGCCGATCACCCGGTCGTCGACCTTGGTGACCACCACACCGCTGGGCAGGCCGGCAGCCGCGGCCGCACCGCCTTTGACCACCTCGACGATCTTGGCGCCGTGGGTGGCGACGTCATTGCTGACCTGCACGCCGAGCGAGGCGTGCGAGGCGGTGCCGGTGCTGATCAGTTCATCGGCGATGCGCTTGGCCTGATCCACCGGGATGGCGAAACCGAGTCCGATCGAGCCGCTCTGGGATTCCGGCGAATCACCGCCGAGGGTGGCGATCGCCGAGTTCACCCCGACCAGCTCACCCGCCATGTTGACCAGCGCACCGCCGGAGTTGCCCGGGTTGATCGCGGCGTCGGTCTGGATGGCGTCAAGCACGGTGTTCTGGTTGCTCGCATCTCCGCCGGCAGCCACCGGACGGTTCAACGCGCTGACGATGCCGGTGGTGACAGTGCCCTCCAGGCCCAGCGGCGAACCGATCGCCACCACGTCCTGGCCTACCCGCAGGCTGGCCGACGAGCCCAGCGTGATGGGGGTCAACCCGGACACGCCTTCGGCACGAACGACAGCGATGTCGCTTGCCGGATCGGTGCCGATGATGGTGAACGCAGCGGTGCGCCCGTCGGCGAAGGTGACCGTCGTGATCGGGCCGCCGGGGGCGGGTTTGGCCGACGGGTCGCCGGGCTTGGCCGGGTCGGGCACCGGCAAGCCCGGGGGCTTGGGGGCCCGCGGAGCCCCGGGGCCTGCAGGCAGACCCTGGATGGCCGACACGACATGGCTGTTGGTGAGAATCAAACCGTCGGCGGACAGAATGATGCCCGAGCCCTCTTCGGAAGCACGACCCATCTTGGTCTCGAGCTTGACCACGCTAGGCACCACCTTGGCGGCGACCTGCTCGACGGAGCCGACGGGAACGTTGGCGGTCGGGACCGTTCGCGAGCCCGGGGCCGCGGCGGCTGTGGTCACGGTGGCGGTGGAACGGGCGTCGGGGTGCGCCAGCGTCGCCACCGCTCCGCCGACACCGGCCGACACCGCAGCGATAGCTAGTGCACCGGCACCCAAAGCGATTGAACGAGAACGCTTCCGGCGCGGTTCCTCCGGGACTGGCGGCAGCACCGAGGTGTTCCCCGCGCGCGCGGCTCGGTAAGGGTCGTACGGCTGCTGGACGTTCGCGTAGCGCCAGTCGTACTGCTGCTGGTAGCCGCCCTGGGTATAGCCCGGCGCAGCTTGGTGATTCGGCGCGTTCTGGCCGGAATGCGGGGGCGGGTACCGCTGGTCGTCTGTCATGGTCGCTGTTTGCTCTTTCTCGTTGGCGACGCGAAACTCGCGTCGCTGGTGGTACCAGCCTGCCGGGTGCTACTGAGAATCGACTGAGATGACACCCGGCAGCACTGTTGCGTTCCTCTCGTTAACGACGACTTCGCCTTTTACTGCCGCGATTTCGCTGTGGGCAGACGGACGGGACAAGCCGCTTGCCGTTGGAGTTCCGGGCAGCAGTACATAGAACGTCGTACCCGGCGGTTCGCTTCCCGGGCTCGTCTCCCCGATGCGGATCGCTCCGCCGTGCCGGACGACGATCTGTTTCACGATCGCCAGGCCGAGGCCGGAACCGGGCATCGCCCGCGCCGAGGTGGACCGGTAGAAACGCTCGAACACCAGATCCCTTTCATCAGGCGCGATGCCGGGGCCTTGGTCGGAGACGATCAACTCGGCCTGTGCCGCGTCGACCCGTCGTAGTCGCACACCCACGGTCCCACCTGGCGGACTCCACTTCGCGGCGTTGTCGAGCAGGTTCAGCACCGCTCGCGACAGACCCGCCGCATCGCCGTGTATCTGCCAGCCGACGACGTCGACATCGAACGCGATGTCGTTGCGGCGACGGCGAACCCGCTCAAGACTGCGGTCGATCAGATCGGTCATCTCGACGTCCTCGAGCACCGCGGCATGGGCGTTGTCCTCCCGGGTGAGGTCCACAAGATCTCCGACCAGGGTGGACAATTCCTCGATCTGGCCGATGACGTCGGCGCGCAGTTCGGCCAGTTCGCTCTCCGGGATCGGTGGCGCGCCGGGCGCGCTGGAGGCCATCAACAGCTCGACGTTGGTCCGCAATGACGTCAACGGCGTCTTCAGTTCATGGCCGGCGTCGGCGACCAGGCGGGCCTGACGTTCCCGCGATTCAGCGAGCGCGCGCAGCATCGCGTTGAAGGCTTCGGTCAGGCGGCCCAGTTCGTCGCTGCCGAAAACCGGGATCGGTCGCAGGTCGTCGGTCCGGGCCACCCGCTCGGCGGCTTCGGTGAGCTGCCCCACCGGTCGCAGACCGGTCCTGGCCACCATGCCGCCGGCCACCGCCGCGATCGCGACGCCGACGCCACCGACGGCCAGCAGTACCCATTTGAGCTTGGTCATCACCGTGTTCGTGGGCTGCAGGCTTTTGGAGATGAGCAGCGAACTGCCGTTGGGCAGGTGCACGGCCAGCACTCGCTGGTCTCCGACGGTGCGGCGGGACATGAACAATTCACCGCGGATGACGGCCTTCTCCGGCTGGCCCACCGGCAGCGTCTGCCCTTGCTGATTGGCGGTGTAGATGGAGCGGCCGGGATTGACCAGCATGGCGTTGACGTCGGAATAGGCGGTGCCCTCAATGGCCTTGGCGGGGTCGGCGGCAAGTGACCCGCTGGCGATCAGTAGTTGGGCTCGGCTCTGCAGCTGATTGTCGATGTCGGCGTAGAGCGCGGCAGAGACCACCGCGTAGACGGCGACGGCCATCAACACCACCACCATCGCCACCATCGACATGGCCAGCAGCATCACCCGCCAGCGCAGCGACAACGATCTGGTGGCTTTGACCGGCACACCCATGACCTGCGTGCGCGGCTTCAGTCCCAGCATCGCTGCCCAACCATTGAGGGTCCAAACATTTAGGGAGGCGTCTCACGCAGGACGTAACCCACACCTCGAACGGTGTGGATCAGTCGCGGTTCTCCTTCGGCCTCGGTCTTGCGCCGGAGATATCCGACGTACACCTCTAGCGCATTGCCCGAGGTGGGGAAGTCAAACCCCCACACCTCCTCAAGTATCCGGCTGCGCGTCAGAACCCGGCGCGGGTTGGCGATGAGCATCTCCAGTAGCGCGAACTCAGTGCGGGTGAGGCTGATCGCCCGCTTGCCGCGGTGCACCTCACGGGTCGCCGGGTCCAGCGTGAGGTCCGCGAACGTCATCACCGCACTCTCGGCCGACTCGTCCGGGCCGGTCCGGCGCAGCAGCGCGCGCAGCCGGGCCAGCAGTTCCTCGAGGGCGAACGGTTTGGGCAGATAATCGTCGGCACCGGCATCCAGGCCGGCCACCCGCTCGGAAACCGAATCGCGGGCAGTCAGTACCAGGATCGGAAGGTCGTCGCCGGTGCTGCGCAACTGGCGGCATACTTCAAGGCCGTCCAGCCGCGGCATCATCACATCCAGGATGACCGCGTCGGGCCGCTCGTTGGTGATCGCCTCCAGCGCCTCGACACCGTCCTCGGCGAGATCGACGGTGTACCCATTGAAGGACAGCGACCGTCGTAGAGACTCCCGCACCGCCCGGTCGTCATCGACCACAAGAATTCGCACGGGCCCCAGTGTCAACCAACGGACTTAGATTCGGCTGAGAGACGCGCCGTGCCAGAGCGGCGTTCGCGTTGGATCTATTGCGACGTCAGCGCTTGTCGAGGTCGATCAGACCGAGTCGGGCGGCCTTGAGCAGGCGCCGCGGCACCTTGTGCTGACGGCCGCTGACGGACACGGTGACGAGGCCGGGCTCAGTCGCCTTCCACTGCGAACGCCGACTACGGGTGTTCGAACGCGACATCCGGCGCTTGGGCACAGCCATGACGAAAGGTCTCCTCGTGAGTGTTGCCACGCAGACATCCGGCGCGGCCAGCTTCACAGGATAGCCGCCGGTGTGCGGCTTCGCCAAAGCGGGAAACCGTTGACAGCGGCCCCGCTGCAGCGGATAACCTACCGGTTGGTTGGCCGGATGTCGGTCTGCCCGACGCGCCGAGGGAGAACGCATCCATGACAGCTGCCTCCGGACCGGTGCGGATAGGCAACTGTTCAGGCTTCTACGGCGACCGGGTATCGGCGATGCGGGAGATGCTCACCGGCGGCGATCTGGACTACCTGACCGGCGACTATCTCGCCGAACTGACGATGCTGATCCTGGGCCGCGACCGGATGAAGTACCCGGAGCGGGGCTACGCCAGGACCTTCGTAACCCAGCTGGAGGAGTGCCTGGGCCTGGCTGCCGAGCGCGGTGTGCGCATCGTCACCAACGCCGGCGGCCTCAACCCCGCCGGGCTGGCAACCGCGGTCCGGACGCTGGCCGACAAGCTCGGTATCGCCGTCACGGTGGCGCATGTGGAGGGCGACGATCTGCTGCCGCGCGCCGACGAACTCGGCTTCCCGGGGGTTCTGACGGCCAATGCCTACCTGGGCGCCTGGGGCATCGTGGAGTGTCTTAACTCGGGTGCCGACATCGTCGTCACCGGCCGGGTCACTGACGCTTCGGTGGTGGTCGGCCCCGCTGCCGCCCACTTCGGCTGGGCGCGCGACGACTACGACCGGATCGCCGGGGCGGTGATCGCCGGGCACGTCATCGAATGCGGCACACAGGCCACCGGCGGCAACTACGCCTTCTTCACTGAGATTGCCGATCTGGACTACGCCGGCTTCCCGCTGGCTGAGATCCATGCCGACGGCTCCTCGGTGATCACCAAACATCCGGGCACCGGCGGGCAGGTCAGCGTGGGCACGGTCACCGCGCAGCTGCTCTATGAGATCACCGGTCCCCGATACGCCAACCCGGACGCGACGGCCCGGTTCGACAGCATCGAACTCAGCGACGACGGCCCCGACCGGGTTCGCATCGCAGGCGTGCGCGGCGAGCCGCCACCACCGACGATGAAGGTCTCACTGAACAGCATCGGCGGGTACCGCAACGCGGCGACGTTCGTGCTGACCGGACTCGACATCGACGCCAAGGCCGCACTGGTGCAGCGGCAGCTCGACGCCGCCCTGACCGACCCCCCGGCCGAGGTGCAGTGGACCCTGGCGCGCACCGATCGGCCGGATGCCGACACCGAGCAGACCGCGAGCGCGCTGCTGACCTGCACCGTCCGTGACCCGAGTTCGGAAAAGGTGGGTCGCCGATTTTCCTCTGCCGCAGTGGAATTGGCGCTAGCCAGCTACCCGGGCTTCCACACCACCGCACCTCCAGCGGACGGCGCGGTCTACGGACTGTTCACGCCCGGGTACGTGCCCGCTGAGGAGGTGGAACACGTGGCCGTCCTACCGGACGGCATCGTCGTCCCCATCCCGCCGGCCGCTACGACGCTAGAACTGGTGGCCGTCGAGGTGCCCCCGATGCCCGCGCAGCTGCCGACCGGCGCCACCCAACGCGTTCCGCTGGGCACCATCGCCGGTGCCCGCAGCGGCGACAAGGGCAGCAGCGCCAACATCGGCGTCTGGGTACGCACCGATGCGCAGTACCGCTGGCTGGCCAACACCCTCACCGTGGGCCTGCTCCGCGAACTGCTGCCCGAAGCCGGCGAACTGACGGTCACCCGGCACCTGCTGCCGAGCATCCGTGCGGTCAACTTCGTGATCGACGGCATCCTGGGCCGGGGGGTCGCCTACCAGGCGCGGTTCGATCCGCAGGCCAAGGGCCTCGGCGAGTGGCTGCGCAGCCGGCACGTCGACATTCCGCTGGACCTCCTCGAGGAGAACCGATAGATGAGCATCTGGACCACACCGGAACGCGAGCAGCTCCGCAAGAGCGTGCGCACCTTCGCCGAACGGGAGGTCCTGCCGCACGTCGACGAGTGGGAACAGGCCGGTGAGCTGCCGCGGGAGCTGAGCCGCCGCACCGCCGAGGCAGGCCTGCTCGGCATTGGCTTTCCCGAGGAAGTCGGCGGCGAAGGCGGCGACGCCGCCGACACCGCCATCGTCTGCGAGGAACTGCATGAGGCAGGGGTGCCCGGCGGGGTGTTCGCCTCGCTGTTCACCGTCGGTATCGCAGTGCCACACATGATCTCCGCCGGCGACCAACGCCTGATCGACACCTTCGTGCGGCCTACGTTGCGCGGTGAACTCATCGGGTCGCTGGCCATCACCGAACCCGGCGGCGGCTCGGACGTCGGGCACTTGCGCACCACCGCCATCCGGGACGGCGATCACTACGTGGTCAACGGCGCCAAGACCTACATCACCTCGGCCGTGCGCGGCGACTACGTGGTGGCCGCCGTGCGCACCGGCGGACCGGGTGCGGCGGGCATCTCGCTACTGGTGGTCGAGAAGGGCACACCCGGCTTCGAGGTCAGCCGCAAACTGGCCAAGATGGGCTGGCGCTCCTCCGACACCGCCGAGCTGTCGTTCACCGACGCGCGGGTGCCGGCTCAGAACCTGGTCGGCGGCGAGAACACCGGTTTCCTGCAGATCGCGCAGGCGTTCGTCTCCGAACGGATCGGACTGGCAGTGCAGGCCTATGCCAGCGCGCAACGATGCCTGGACATCACCGCGCAGTGGTGCCGCGACCGGGAGACGTTCGGCAAGCCGCTGATCGCCCGCCAGACGGTGCAGAACACTCTGGCCGAGATGGCTCGGCGTATCGACGTGGCACGGGTGTACTCCCGCCACGTCGTCGAGCGACAACTTGCGGGCGATACGAATCTGATCGCCCCGGTGTGTTTTGCCAAGAACACCGCGGTCGAGGCCGGCGAATGGGTGGCCAACCAGGCGGTGCAGCTCTTCGGCGGGATGGGCTACATGGCGGAGTCCGAAATCGAGCGGCAGTACCGCGACATGCGGATTCTAGGTATCGGTGGCGGCACAACAGAGATCATGACCAGCCTGGCCGCCAAGACACTCGGGTACCAGGCGTGAGCGCCCCGACGAGAAGCGGAGCGGATCGGAAATGACGACTGTGCGTACCGTCGTCGACACCTCAGCACCGTCCTACGCCGATGCCGCCGCCGCGATGTCGGCCAAGCTCGCCGAACTGGACGCCGAACTGGCCAAGGCGCTCGGCGGCGGTGGCCCGAAATACGTCGAACGCCACCACGCCCGCGGCAAACTCACCGCCCGCGAGCGAATCGAGCTGCTGGTGGACCCGGACTCCCCCTTCTTGGAGTTGTGCCCGCTGGCGGCCTACGGCACCGACTTCCAGGTGGGCGCCAGCCTGGTGACCGGCATCGGCGTTGTCGAAGGCACCGAATGCATGCTGGTCGCCCACGACCCGACCGTCAAAGGTGGCACCTCCAACCCCTGGACGTTGAAGAAGGTGTTGCGCGCCAATCAGATCGCGCTGGAGAACCGGCTGCCACTGATCTCGCTGGTGGAGTCCGGCGGCGCCGATCTGCCCACCCAGAAGGAGATCTTCATCCCGGGCGGGCGGATGTTCCGCGATCTGACCCAGCTGTCGGCGGCCGGAATCCCCACGATCGCATTGGTTTTCGGCAACTCCACCGCGGGCGGCGCCTACGTGCCGGGCATGTCGGACTACGTGGTGATGATCAAGGAACGCTCCAAGGTCTTCCTGGCCGGGCCGCCGCTGGTCAAGATGGCCACCGGAGAGGAGTCCGACGACGAATCCCTCGGCGGCGCGGAAATGCACGCCCGAACCTCAGGCCTGGCCGACTACTTCGCCGCCGACGAACTCGATGCACTGCGCATCGGCCGGCGTATCGTCGCCCGGCTGAATTGGGTCAAGAAGGGCCCGGCGCCAGGGCCGTTCACCGAACCGCTCGCGCACCCCGACGAGTTGCTCGGCATCGTCCCCGCGGATCTGCGCATTCCGTTCGATCCGCGCGAGGTCATCGCCCGATTCGTCGACGGCTCGGACTTCGACGAGTTCAAGCCGCTGTACGGCGCCTCACTGGTCACCGGATGGGCCCGCGTCTTCGGATACCCGGTGGGCGTCCTGGCCAATGCCCGCGGGGTGCTGTTCAGCGAGGAGTCCCAGAAGGCCACCCAGTTCATCCAGTTGGCCAACCAGTCCAATACGCCGTTGTTGTTCCTGCACAACACCACCGGCTACATGGTCGGTAAGGCCTACGAGGAAGGCGGGATGATCAAACACGGCGCGATGATGATCAACGCCGTGTCCAATTCCACCGTCCCGCATATCTCGCTGCTGATCGGTGCGTCGTACGGCGCCGGCCACTACGGCATGTGCGGGCGCGCCTACGATCCGCGGTTCCTGTTCGCCTGGCCCAGCGCCAAATCCGCCGTAATGGGCGGGGCGCAACTCGCCGGGGTACTGTCGATCGTCAATCGGGCTGCCGCGGCGGCCCGCGGGCAGACCGTCGACGAGGCGGCCGACGCCGCCCTGCGTGCGGCCGTAGAGGCGCAGATCGAAGCCGAGTCACTCCCGATGTTCCTGTCCGGCCGCCTCTACGACGACGGGGTCATCGACCCCCGCGACACCCGCACGGTGCTGGGAATCTGCCTGTCCGCCATCGCCAACGGCCCGATCGAGGGGACGTCGAAGTTCGGCGTCTTCCGGATGTGACGACCGATGATTGATCGAGTTCTGGTGGCCAACCGCGGGGAGATCGCCCGCCGGGTGTTCGCCACCTGCCGCCGTTTGGGCATCGGCACCGTGGCCGTCTACACCGAACACGACGCCGGCGCAGCTCATGTCGCCGAAGCCGACGCACGGGTGCGCATCGACAGCTACCTCGACATCGACGCCCTGCTGGACGCCGCCCGCGCCGCCGGCGCCGACGCCGTCCACCCGGGCTATGGATTCCTCTCGGAGAACGCGTCTTTCGCGATGGCCGTCACCGATGCCGGGCTGACGTGGATCGGCCCGCCTGCGGCGGCGGTGACCGCGATGGGGTCAAAGATCGAAGCCAAGAAGATGATGGCGGCGGCCGGCGTCCCGGTGCTCGACGAACTGGACCCCGACGCAGTGCGACCCGAACAGCTTCCGGTGCTGGTGAAGGCCTCCGCCGGTGGCGGTGGCCGTGGCATGCGCGTGGTCGACGACCTTGCCGACCTGCATGCGCAGGTGCAGGCCGCCCGCCGGGAGGCAGAGTCGGCCTTCGGTGATTCCGCCGTGTTCTGCGAGCGGTACCTGCCCAGCGGCCACCACGTCGAGGTGCAGGTGATGGCAGATGAGCACGGAACGGTCTGGGCGGTCGGCGAGCGGGAGTGCTCGATCCAGCGCCGCCACCAGAAGATCATCGAGGAGGCGCCGTCACCGCTGGTCGAGCGCGTCCCCGGGATGCGGCAGCGGTTGTTCGACGCGGCCCGGCTGGCGGCCTCGGCCATCGGCTACACCGGGGCGGGGA
This sequence comes from Mycolicibacterium sp., assembly GCA_032117575.1. Lineage (GTDB taxonomy): Bacteria > Actinomycetota > Actinomycetes > Mycobacteriales > Mycobacteriaceae > Mycobacterium. Next base: position 19,546 of record JAULZA010000128.1, on the reverse strand, counting down.
CGGTGGAGTTCCTGGCCGACGATGCCGGTGAGTTCTACTTCCTGGAGATGAACACCCGCCTGCAGGTGGAACACCCGGTGACCGAACTGACCACCGGTCTGGACTTGGTGGAGCTTCAGCTCAGCGTCGCCGACGGGGACCGGCTGCCAGACGAACCTCCCAGTGCGACCGGGCATTCCATCGAGGCGCGGCTCTACGCCGAGGACCCCGCCCGGTCCTGGCAGCCGCAAGCCGGCCGGGTCCAGCACTTCGCCGTCCCCGGTGTGGCGAGCCGGTTCGGCCCGCTGGCCGGCACCGGTATCCGGCTGGACTCCGGCATCGAGGACGGCTCGGTGGTGTCGATCTTCTACGACCCCATGCTGGCCAAGGTGATCTCTTACGCACCGACCCGTGCCCGCGCTGCGCAGGTGCTCGCCGAGGCGTTGGCTCGCACCCGCTTGCACGGGTTGCGAACCAACCGAGACCTGTTGGTCAACGTGCTGCGCCACCCGGCGTTCCTCTCCGGCGCCACCGACACCGGATTCTTCGACAATCGCCTAGAAGCCCTCGCCGCGCCCCTGGCCGGCGACCGCGCGGTGCGGCTGTCCGCCATCGCCGCCGCACTGGCCGACGCCGCCGCCAACCGGGCCGGCGCGCCGGTGCTGGCAGCGGTGCCCTCCGGCTGGCGCAACGTGGTGTCGGGCAACCAGCACAGGGCCTTTCGCGACGCGGCAGGGTCGGAGCACCGCGTCGAATACCGCTTCTCCCGCACTGGCCTGCACTTACCGGACGACACAGGTGTCGAATTGGACTGCGCCACAACGTCTCGGGTGATCCTGCGCGACGACGGGGTGGGCACCGAGTTCGTCGTGTCGCGCTACGGCGACGAGTTCTCCGTGGACTCACCGCTGGGATCGGTGGCCTTCACCCGATCGCCCCGTTTCCCCGAGGCAGGTTCGGCACTGGAGAAGGGGTCGCTGCTGGCGCCGATGCCCGGGTCGGTGATCCGCCTGGGTGCCGCCCTCGGTGACACGGTCAGTGCCGGCCAACCGCTGGTATGGCTGGAAGCGATGAAAATGGAGCACACCATCACCGCGCCCGCCGACGGTGTGCTCGTCCAACTCGACGTCGCCGTCGGCCAGCAGGTCGAGGTGGGCGCTGTGCTGGCGCGCGTCGACAGCCCCGACAACAACGAGGGAGAACAGCAGTGAGCACAGACTTCATCGAGAGCCCCGAGCGGCAGGCGCTGCGCAAGTCCGTCGCCGCATTGGCCTCCAACTACGGCCCGGACTATTACCTCGGTAAGGCTCGCGCCGGCGGGCACACCGAGGAGTTATGGAAGGAGGCAGGCGAACTCGGCTTCATCGGCGTGAACCTGCCCGAGGAGTACGGCGGCGGCGGCGCCGGCATGTACGAGTTGGCACTGGTGATGGAGGAACTCTCCGCCGGCGGATGTCCGCTTCTGATGATGGTGGTCTCCCCCGCCATCAACGGCACCATCATCGCCAAGTTCGGCACCGACGAGCAGAAGAAGCGCTGGGTGCCCGGTATCGCCGACGGGTCGATCACCATGGCCTTCGCCATCACCGAGCCCGACGCCGGATCGAACTCGCACCGCATCACCACCACCGCCCGGCGCGACGGCAGCGACTGGATCCTGTCCGGTCAGAAGGTGTGGATTTCCGGACTGGATCAGGCCCAATCCGTTCTCATGGTGAGCCGCACCGAGGACGCCAAAACCGGCAATCTGCGTCCGGCGCTGTTCGTGGTGCCCACCGATGCACCTGGCCTGAGCTTCACCAAGATCCCGATGGAACTGACCATGCCGGAGAGCCAGTTCCAGGTGTTCATCGACGAGGTCCGGCTGCCGGCCGACGCGCTGGTGGGCGCTGAGGACGCGGCGATTGCGCAGCTGTTCGCCGGGCTGAACCCGGAGCGGATCATGGGCGCGGCCAGCGCGGTCGGGATGGGCCGGCTGGCCCTGGACAAGGCCTGCGACTACGTCAAGACCCGGCAGGTGTGGAAGACCCCGATCGGGGCGCACCAGGGCATCGCACATCCGTTGGCACAGAACCACATTGAGCTGGAGCTGGCCAGGCTGATGATGCAGAAGGCGGCCAGTCTCTACGACGCCGGCGACGACATGGGTGCCGCGGAGGCGGCCAACATGGCCAAGTATGCCGCCGGCGAGGCCTCGACCCGGGCCGTGGACCAGGCGGTGCAGTCGATGGGCGGCAACGGCCTGTCCCAGGAGTACGGGGTGGCCGCGATGCTGGTGGGATCACGGCTGTCGCGTATCGCTCCGGTGAGTCGGGAGATGGTGCTGAATTTCATCGCCCAGACCTCCCTCGGCCTGCCCCGGTCGTACTGACGCAGATGACTGACACCCTGGTTCAGTACCTCACCGACGGTCCCGTCGCCCGGCTCACCCTGGACTCTCCGCGCAACCGCAACGCGCTGTCATCGACACTGGTACGTCAGTTGCGCGACGGGCTGGATCGGGCCGCGAACGACCCCGCGGTGCGGGCCGTGGTGCTGGGCCACACCGGCAATACCTTCTGCGCGGGTGCCGACCTCTCAGAAGCCACCGGCGGTGACCCGCAGGAAGCCGCCGCCGGCCGGGCCCACGAACTGGCCGGCTTGTTGCGGTCCATCGTGGAGTGCCCGAGGCCGGTGATCGCCGCCGTCGACGGGCATGTGCGCGCCGGCGGTATGGGGCTCGTCGGCGCCTGCGACATCGTGATCGCCGGGCCGCGATGCACGTTCGCACTCACCGAAGCACGGATCGGGGTGGCGCCGGCCATCATCTCGCTGACGCTGCTGCCCAAACTCCAGCCGCGGGCCGCTGCCCGCTACTACCTCACCGGTGAGACGTTCAACGCCCGCCGGGCGGTCGATATCGGACTGGTCACCTCCACCGCCGACGATGTCGGCTTCGCCGTCAATGCGGTGACGGCTGAGCTTGCCAAGGGCTCACCGCAGGGGCTGGCGGCGTCCAAGGCACTCACCACCGCCGCGGTACTGGCGGGGTTCGACCGCGACGCCGAACGGCTGGCCGAGGAGTCGGCTCGGTTGTTCGTCTCTCCGGAGGCCCGCGAAGGCATGCTGGCGTTCCTGGAGAAGCGGTCGCCACAGTGGCCGGTCACGAACTGATGAACGGTCTTTTGCCCTGGCGATGACGGGTCGTACGCTCGAAGGGCTATGAGCGGCAGCCTTTCTCCCCGGGAACCGTCGACAGTGTCGAGAAAGTCGACACCGTCGACAGTGTCGAGAAAGTCGACACCGTCGACAGAAGCGTCCGATGATGACCGCATCCAGGTCTCCCAGCTGCTGTCCGAGGCCGCGGCGAACGGACGTCTCACGTTGGAGCAGTACGAGGCCCGGCTGTCCCGGACCTATGCCGCCACGTCGTATGCGCAGCTGGAGCGGATCACCAGCGATCTACCCGAGGCGCTGGAGTACCGCCGCCGCAAGAGCCGTCCTGCCCCGTCGACCATGCTGCTGGCCATCCTGAGCGGATTCGAGCGGCGCGGACGCTGGAACATACCGGGCCGGATGACGACGTTCACACTGTTCGGCGGCGGCGTGGTGGACTTGCGCTACGCCGACTTCACCTCGCCAAACGTGCAGATCCATGCGTATTCGATCTTCGGCGGGCAGACCATCCTGCTGCCGCCCGAGGTCAATGTCGACATCAAAGGTCATGGCGTGATGGGCGGTTTCGACCACGTCGTGGACGGCAGTGGTACACCCGGCGCGCCGACGGTGACCATCAAGGGTTTCTCGCTGTGGGGCGACGTCGACATCAAGCGCCGAAAGCGCCGCGCCCACGCCACTTACTTGCCGTAAAAACACATCGGCCCCCTCCTACCGGAGGGGGCCGATTGTGTTGGGTAGCTGATTACTCGGCGCTGTCGCCCGCGTCGCCGCCGGCCGAATCCGACTTGGCGGCACCGGCGTCAGACGCTGCTCCGGCGTCGGAAGCGTCCGAGGCGGAGGTGTCGGCCTTGGACGACTTCTGCTCGTCGGCACCTGCCGACGAGCCCGAGGGGGCACTGTCGGCCTCGTCAGCGGCAGCCAGGTCCTTGACGACGTCCAGGGCCTCCACGGGCTCATCCTCGGCGGCCGGTGTGCTCTCCTGAGCATCCTGCGCGACCTCGGCAACCGGGCTGCTCTCCAGAGCGTCCTCGGCGTCAGCCGTGACGTCGGCAGCCGGGGTGGAGTCGTCGACCTCAGCGGGGGCGGGCTCGGTCACATCCGCGACGTCAACCTCGTTGTCGGCAACCGGCGCGTCCGCCGCCGGGGTGGAGGCGACGATCGCGGCGGTGTCGGGCTGGACCGGGGTCGAAGCGATGACCGCGGTGGTGTCCGGCGTGACCTCGACAGCCGGGGCCTCCACGACAGCACCCCGGACGGGAGCGGCCACCGAAGCGCCGGGCTCAACCGGCGCGAAGTCGCCGGTCGGGAACGGCACCGAACCGGTGGCGATGTCGATCCAGTAGTTCAGTGTGCCCGACAGGCCGTACTGGTAGTTGCCCAGATCGGGGTCTGTGGGGTCGAGCGGCAGGTCACCGAGGTAGGCCAGGATGGAGTTACCGGCGAAGGGGCCGACCAGGGGAACGTTCTGGAGCAGTACGGCGGCCGTCGTCAGGGCGAGGTTGTAGGCGAATGTGAAATTCAGCGTACCCCAGAACAGGCCAGCGATCGGAACCTGCAGTTCCGGGTTTGCCTGGCCGATCGATCCCTGCAGCAGGTACCAGGTTGCGGCGCTGTAGCCGAAGTTCTCGTACTCGATAGACGGCGAACTACCGCCGCCAGCTACGACCCGGTAATCCCAGGGCTCGAGGAAGTAGTTGACGATACCGATCGGCCAGTTTTCGTAGTCGTCGTAGCCGTTGCCGTTGCCGTTGATCAGGGCGTCAGCGAACATGTAGCTCACGCCGGGGACGCCGGTATGGTCGCAGCGGCCATTGCAGTAGAAGGCCCAGGGATTCACGTAGGCGGCCTGGCCGAGGGCGTCCTGGGGAGCCGCCCAATCCGGGCCGTAGGTGGTGGCGCTCAGCGTGCCGCCCCAGCTCTCATTGCCGAAGAGAATGTCCGTCCACACCACCGGCGGGATGCTCAACACGTCGGAGATAGTGGTCAGTTCATATGCGGCCCGGGACAACGCGCCGGGGGTGGGCGCGCCGACCGACGGCATGATCGCCGGGGTGGCGACTGCTACCGCAGCGGCGCCCGCCAGGGCAGCTGCCGAAATGAGGGGCTTGGGAAGAGTCGCCATGGATTCCTGTTCCTTCAGTTCGGCCCGCGCACCGGCGGGCTCAAGGCTTTGCTGAGCGCCATCGTAGATGGACGGTCACATACTACGGTGAGGTTTGCCATCCGGCAAATCGATCTGCCCGGCCGATGCCTGTTCCAGTTCAGAGACCATGAATAGGTCGCCAGACGAACGGGCGTTTCGAAGCGGCTTAACAGCATTTGAGGGCGTTCATCAGCTTAAAAGACGCGAATTTTAAGTCTCCTCTCAGCTTCAAGGGGCCGAGCCGTTGTTTGCCACAAGGAGTAATTCGCTGAGGGTGAACGGAAGTGGGACGCAGATCCGCCATTAGCCGTCAGCAAACTCCAAATGGACCGGTTTCCTGGTATGACCACGAGATAACAGGACGGTAACGGCCACTGAGCAATGGCCAACAGCATTCGAGCTGGTCAGGCCCGTTGCGGCGGCCCGCTCGACGGCCCGGGTGAACCGGCTAACGGAGCCCTCAGCGGCGCCGGCGCCGCGACCTCAGGTAGTCGCCGACGACGGCCGCCCCCAGCCCGTCCAGATCGGGAACCACCACCCGACCCTCCACCCGACGAGCCATCTGATCGATGAATCGAGCGAGGCCCGGGGCGTCGCCGAGCCGGAAGATCGTGATCTGCGCCCCCAATCGGGCGACCTCGTCGAAACCGCGGACGGTGTGGGCGATGGTCCGCGGATGCGGCGGGTAGTCGAAGAAGACCGTCGGCGAACGGCGCCCTTCGAAGGATTCCAGGTGCGCGGTGGGCTCGCCGTCGGTGACGACGAGCACGACCGGCTGTGCGCTCGGGTGGCGGCGCAGGTGCCGCCCGGCCAGAGCCAGCGCATGGTGCAGGTTGGTGCCCTGCTCGTAGACGCCTTCCAAGCCGGTCAGTTCCGCGGCGGTGACGGTGCGGGCGTGCCGCCCGAAAGCGATGATCTGCAACGCATCCGAGCGGAACCTGGTGCTTACCAGATGGTTGAGCGCCAGGGCCGTCTGCTTCATCGGCAGCCACCGGTTCTCCATCACCATCGAGAACGAGGTGTCCACCAGCAGCGCGACAACCGCCTGGGTGCGGGTCTCGGTCTCGGAGACCTCGACATCGTCGACGGCGATCCGCAGGGGGTCGTCGGCGTCATCTCCCCCGGCGCGGCGCAGCACCGCGTTGGTGACGGTACGGGTGACGTTCCATGGCTCGGTATCCCCGAATTCCCACGCCCGGGTCGCCCCGGTCAGCTCGCCCGCCGCGCCGGCCCGGCGGGTCTCCCGCTCACCGTGACGGCCCGAAAGCTGCTGTGCCACATCGCGAAGCGCCGCGCGGCCGAGCTGGCGCATGGCCTTCGGCGACAGCCGCCACTTGCCGTCCGACCCGCGATCCAGGAAACCCTGATTCATCAGGGCACGCTCCAATTCGGCCAGTGTGCGCGCGTCGACGGCGGCCTGATCGCCGAGCTGGCGGGCCAGCGCATCGAGGTCGACGTCGTCCATGGTGGCGCCCGGATAGCTCTGTGACAGCTGCTCGGCGAGCTGCTCCAGTTCGGCGATGTCGGCCATCGCCTGCGCACCCTGCCCCATCCCCAGCGGGTTGTCACCGGAGAACTCCGCCGAACCGTCCCAGTCCTCGCCCGGCCGGGCCGCGCGAAGGTGGGAGTCCAACTGGCTCAACGCCTGCATCAGCTGCGGCGAGCCGAAAGCCTGCTGGGCCAGGGCATCCAGTTCGGCGCGCTGCTCGGCGCTGAGGCTGTTGCGGAACCGCTGGGCGGCCGCGGCGCGTTTGGCCAGCGAGTCCAGCAGCTCCTCGACGTTGCGCGGATTCTCCGGGAAGTACTGGCCATGCTTGGCCATGAAGTCCTGAAAGTCCTCAGGTGTGTCCTCGCCGCGGCCGTGTTTGTCGAGCAGTTCGTTCAGATCGCTGAGCATCTCGTTGACCGCTTGGCGGTCGGAGTCGGTGGCGTTCTCCAACGCCTGCTTCATCCCGGCGAACCGCTGATCAAGCATCTCCCGGCCCATCAGGTCCTTGATCTGCTCGTAGCGCTGCCGCGCCTCGGGGCTGCGCCATGGGTACTCGGCGAGCTCCTGAACAGCCTTGGCCGGTGACGGCGACAGCGACTCGATCTGCATCTCGGCGAATCGTGCGTCGTCGTCGAGTGCGCGGGCCAGTTCCTTGCGCTCGGCCAGCACCGCCTCGTCGAGCAGCTTCTTGATCTCCTGAAGAGTCCCGTCAAGATTGTTGCGCTGCAACAACTCCCGGCGCCGGCGGTTCACCTCGGCAGCCAGCCGGTCGGCACCCTTGAGGTTCTTGTTGCCGCGACGCAACAGCTCCTGCAGCGCGCGGCGCGGTGAGGCGCCCTCCATGACGTCCTGACCGATTTGTTCGAGCGCCTCCCGCAGATCCACCGGAGGCGCCAGCGGGTCCGGGCCGCCGGTGTAGCTGGAGTAGCGGGAGTCGTGCGAGCGATGCGGGCGCTTACTCATCGCCGCACTCCTCAACGCGGCTCGTCCCTCGCCGCTTGATCGTCGTTCGGCTAGCCATTCTGGCCGCACTCCTCAACGCGGCTCGTCCCTCGCCGCTTGATCGTCGTTCGGCTAGCCATACACCGTCTCGCCGTCGTCGGTGTTCTTGTCGATCTTCTTGGCCAGATACAGCGCCTCCAGCGCCAACTCCAGCGCGGCGGCGCGCTGGCCTTCGTTCTTGGCGCCCAGCCGTTCGGCGATCTTCTCGATCACCGGCAGATTCGGCAGTGCCGCGAGCACGTTCTTGGCCGAGATCTGCTGGCCGGTGGTCACCTCGGAGCTCTCCACCGCATTGACCAGCGGACCGACGTCGATGCCGCCGAGCGCCTTCTGCGCGGTGTCGGCGGTTGCGCGGCGCAGCAGGTGCTCCAGCACCGCCAGCTCGCGCCCCTCCTCGCCGGACTCGAACTCCAGCTTGCCGCGCAGCACGTCGATCACGGTGGCGAGGTCGACCATCCGGGCCACCGGTTCGTCCTCGCCGAGGATCGCGCCCCGGTGCCGGGCGGAGGCGGCCACCGTCTCGGCCGCCGCGATGGCGAACCGGGCCGACACCCCGGACCGCTGATCGACCGATTGCGATTCACGCAGTAGCCGGGTGAACCGGGCGATGATCTGCAGCAGATACGTGGGCACTTCGGCGGTGAGGTGCGCCTCCTGCTCGATGACGCCCACCTCGGCGTCCAGCTCGCGCGGGTAGTGGGTGCGGATCTCCGCGCCGAAACGGTCCTTGAGCGGAGTGATGATCCGACCGCGGTTGGTGTAGTCCTCGGGGTTGGCGCTGGCCACCACGAGCACGTCCAGCGGCAGCCGCAGGGTGTACCCGCGGACCTGGATATCTCGCTCCTCCATGACGTTGAGCATGGACACCTGGATGCGTTCGGCGAGGTCGGGAAGTTCGTTGACGGCGACGATGCCACGGTGCGCCCGCGGGATCAGCCCGTAGGCGATGGTCTCCGGATCGCCCAGGGTCCGACCCTCAGCCACCTTGATCGGGTCGATGTCGCCCACCAGGTCGGCCACGCTGGTGTCGGGGGTGGCCAGCTTCTCGGTGTACCGGTCGCTGCGGTGCCGCCAGGCGACCGGGAGATCGTCGCCGAGTTCGGCGGCCCGGCGAATCCACTCCGGGGTGATCGGCGAGTACGGATGCTCCCCCAGCTCAGAGCCGGCGATCACCGGGGTCCACTCGTCGAGCAGGCTGGCCAGCGAGCGCAGCAGCCGGGTCTTACCCTGGCCACGTTCGCCGAGCAGCACGAAATCGTGCCCGGCGATCAGCGCCCGCTCCAACTGGGGCAGCACGGTGTCCTCGAACCCGAAAATGCCGGGCCAGACGTCGTCGCCGCCGGCCAGCGCGGTCAGCAGGTTGTTCCTGATCTCCTGCTTGACGCTGCGCTCCCGGTGCCCGGAGGCGCGCAGGGCGCCAAGAGTGGTCGGCAAGGAGGAATCTTCGGTGGGGGCATCGGCGGGGGCAGAAGTCACGCCCTCCACGCTACGACTGCTGTCGAGTGCGCGGCCCGGGTGACTGCTGACCGTTCGGTGACCGCGGCAGCCTCGGCGGTTGCCGATCAGTGCGCGAAGTGCCGGGCGCCGGTCAGGTAAAGCGTGATCCCGGCTGCCGCAGCGGCTGCGGTGACCTCGTCGTCCCGCACTGAGCCTCCGGGGTGAACGACGGCCTTCACCCCGGCCGACGTCAGCACCGCCAGACCGTCCGGGAAGGGGAAGAAGGCGTCGGACGCGGCCACCGCGCCGCGAACCCGCTCTCCGCCCCGCTCCACCGCCAGTCGCGCCGCGTCGACCCGGTTCACCTGGCCCATGCCGACCCCGATGGTGGCACCGTCGCCCGCGATGACGATCGCGTTGGACTTCACCGCCCGGCAGCTGCGCCAGGCAAAGGCCAGGTCGGCCCGGGTGGCATCGTCGGCGGGGTCGCCGGTGGCCAGGGTCCAGGTGCCCGGGTCGTCGCCGGCGGCGGTGATCTCGTCGCGCTCCTGGATCAGCAGACCGCCACTGATCTGCCGGATCTCCGCACCGCCGACGGCCGGTTCGGCCGCCAGCAGCACCCGGATGTTCTTTTTGCGGGCCAAGACCTCGACCGCGCCGTGCTCATAGGCGGGGGCGATGATCACCTCGGTGAAGATCTCGCTCACCTGCTCAGCCATCTCCCGGGTGACCTCGGTGTTCGCGGCGATCACCCCGCCGAACGCGCTCAGCGGATCGCAGGCATGGGCCTTGCGGTGGGCGTCGGCCACCGAGACCGCGGAGACCGCGATGCCGCACGGGTTGGCGTGCTTGATGATCGCCACGCAGATCTGCTGGTGGTCGAATGCCGCGCGCCACGCGGCGTCGGCGTCGGTGAAGTTGTTGTAGCTCATCTCTTTTCCGTGCAGTTGCTCGGCCTGCGCCAGTCCGGGCCAGCCCACGTCGTCGCTGTAGAGAGCGGCCTGCTGGTGCGGGTTTTCGCCGTAGCGCAGCAGCGAGGTGCGCCGCCAGCTGCGACCGAACCACCGGGGCAGAAAGCCCGGCTCGGCGCCGGCCTCCGGTGCGAGCGTCGACTCCATCCAGCCGGCCACCGCGATGTCGTATTCGGCGGTATGCCGGAAGGCTAAGGACGCCAACTTCTTTCGCTCCTCGAAAGTGAAGCCGCCGCTCCGGACAGCGGCCAGCACACCGTCGTAGCCCAGCGGCTCGACCACTACAGCGACGCTGGCGTGGTTCTTAGCGGCCGCGCGCACCATCGACGGGCCGCCGATGTCGATCTGCTCGACGCATTCATCGACCTCGGCGCCCGAGTCGACGGTCTCGCTGAACGGGTAGAGGTTGACCACCACCAGATCGAACGGCTCGATCTTGAGGTTCTCCAGCGCGGCAAGGTGTGCCGGGTTGCGGGTGTCGGCGAGCAGGCCGGCGTGGATGTGCGGGTGCAGGGTCTTGACACGCCCGTCGAGCACCTCGGGGAAGCCGGTGACGAACTCCACCGGAGTGACCGGAATGCCCTTGTCGGCAATGGTTTTGGCGGTGGATCCGGTAGAGACGATACCGACACCGGCCTCATGCAGGCCTTGGGCCAGCGGGATCAGGCCGCTCTTGTCGTAGACGCTGATCAACGCGCGCCGGATGGGTTTCTTGCCGATCACAGTCTGAGCCGTCATGCCTCCACCATTCCCAGGGTCGCCCTTCTTCCGGTCCAGGTCACGCCGCGCGTGGCCAGTGCGGCCAGCACGTCCACCAAGAGCCGCCGTTCGACGGCCTTGATCCGTTCATGCAAGGTCTCTACGTCATCGCCGGTCAGCACCTCGACGGCCTGCTGGGCCAGGATCGGCCCGGTGTCCATACCGGCGTCCACCAGGTGGACGGTGCATCCGGTGACCTTCACCCCGTAATCGAGGGCGTCAGGGACGGCGTGCGCTCCGGGGAACGACGGCAGCAGCGCCGGGTGGGTGTTGACCACCCGGCCGGGGAAGCGGGAAAGAAACTGCGGCCCAAGGATCTTCATGAAGCCGGCCGAGACCACCAGGTCCGGACGGTGCTCGGCGGCGGCGTCGGAGATTGCGGCGTCCCAGGCGGCCCGGTCGGGGTGGTCGGCCAGCCGGACGGTGAAGGATGCAATCCCGGCGTCGGCGGCGATCTTCGCGGCCCGGCAGTCCCGGTCCACACCGACCGCCACCACCCGGGCCGGGTAATCACCGACGGCGGCATCCAGCAGCGACTGCAGCAGCGAACCGGTGCCGGAGGCCAGCACCACCACGCGTGCCGGCGCGCTGGGCGGCACGCGGATCGGTTCAGCCACGGCAAGGAGCCTAGTGGTGGGGTTGGAGTTTGTCGGTGCCGGGGACCGGGCACCCGGTTGGTATGGCTATCTGCGATACCTGCGGCAACGACTACGACAAGCCCTTCACCGTCAGCTGGGGAGACGGACTGACCGCGACCTTCGACAGCATCGAGTGCGCGGCCGCGAAACTGGCTCCGGAGTGCAGCCACTGCGGGTGCCGGATCCTTGGGCACGGGATCGAGACCGAAGAGGCGATGTTCTGCTGCGCCCATTGCGCGCGCAAGGTCTCCGGCGCCGACGTCAACGACCGTTATCCGGTGCCCGCCGGCGGCTGAGGCCCGCCGGCCTCTTCGATGTCGGCGTCAACGAACATCAAATCCTCGACGTCCTCCAACTCGGGCGCGGGTGTGACCGCCGGAGGGGGCGGCTCGGGCTCGGGCTCGCCACCCTCGTCGAGTCTGCGCTCAGGGCGGGATTCGGCGCCCTTTTCCGCCCTGGACGCAGGCTCGACGTCAGGCTCGACGTCGGGAACCGGAGCGGGAACGGGAACCGGGGCTGGTCGCGGCGGCCGCGCGCTGATGCCGCCGGCCATCACCACCGTCAGCCCGCCGATGACGAAGAACCAGAAGAACACCCCCGGCCCGAGCGTCGTCTGATCGACGCCGATATTGCCGAAGTTGCCCAGCGGCCCGCCGGCCGCCACGGCCAGCAGCGCCAGGACGACAGCCGCCAGCAGCGAGGCGATCGTGAGCTTGGCGAATGCCAGGTGAAACGGCAGCGGACGCCGGGCACACTGCTGGCCGACGGCCACGCCGGCCGACGCACCGATGATGAGCAGTGCCACCCACACCGGTCCGAGTGGCGGGGTGGGCGCGGCCGCCAGGATCGGCAGCGCCGGGATGTCACCGCCGAAGACGGTGAACGCGCTGAACGTCGCGAAACCGATGTGGGCGCTGGAGCCGACCGCCACCGCGGCCGCACCGATCGCCACGTTGGGCAGGTACAGCAGCGACAGGACGGTCAGGCTGAACTGGCCGAAGAAGGAGTCGGTGATGCCGAAGAGTTCCTGCATGGTTCCCCAGTGCACGACCAGCGACGCGGCGACGACGGCCGTCGACAGCGCCAGTAGTGCAGCCACGCCGATCATCGCCGGCCGTACCGCATCGCCGACCCACCGCGGCGGGCCAAGCAGTGCTGACACCCGCGACCCGATTCGCGGCCACACTCCGATCAACGCCCCGAGACCGTGCACGACCGCGACCCCGACGAACGCGCGCAGGGCGTTGGGCGTCTGCAGATCGGTGATCACCGATGCCGCGTCGTGAATGACGGCCAACAACATCGCGGCGATCAGCAGCGGACCGCCGAGCGCCGAGGCCACGATCCACCGAACGACGAACCACGAAGCGCGGTCCGGGGTGACGCGGGCGGTGGCACGCGCGGTCGCCCAGACCATCAGACCCACCGGGACGAGCGGCAGCGCCCCCAGCTGCTGGCCGGCTATCTTCACCGGCACCTCGTGGACGGCGAGCCAGAGAGTGGCGACCGCACCGAAGGTGCCGGTCAGGTCGCTGTTGGCGACGACCAGTTGGACCAGAACGACCGCCGCGATGACGACGAGCGCCAACAACGATGGGCCGAACGCAACCCGGACCAGGTCCCGGGACTGCGGGGCGCCGACCCCGGTGGGCGCCCTTCCTTGGATCCGTGTCACTCGTCGTCGCGCGGGCTAACGGCGCCCGGTCAGGGCTGGGTCGAGCCCGGCGCCGCGCCGGACCCCGATGCGGGGTCCGTCAACGGCTCGGACGGCAGCGCGGACCCGGACGACGGCGGGGTGTAAGCCGGGAACCCGGTGGGGGGAGTGTCGGTGTTGTCGGCCTGGCCGTAGCCCGCGGCCGGTGCGCCGTATGCGCCCCCGTACTGGCCGGGGTAGCCGGGTGCCTGGGCACGGCCGGGCTGACCGTAGTACCCGCCGGGCGGCGGCCCGTACTGCGCGTAGGGGCTGGGCTGGGGACGCGGCGGCGGAGCGGTGAGTAGACCGGTCTCGAACAGCAACGCGGTGAGAGCGGTCGCGGCTTGCATCAGGATGACCAGAAGAATCAGCCAGAGCGCCCATCCCGCAGAGGCGTCACCGAGCGGGTTGAGGATGTCGTAGACCGCCAGCAGCAAGGCCGCGACCGCGAGGACCGCAGTGACCGCGGTGTAGGACTTGGCCGCGCGGGGCAGCGCGCTGATCGCCGCGAGCAGACCCGCGACGAGTGCAGCCGCCTGCCACAGGCCGGGACCGGGGGTGAACTCGCCGTTCCAGATCGTGCCGAAGCACAGCAGGTAGGACAAAAACCCCAGCGCCGCCACTGCGACGGTGAGGTAGGCGGGGGACTTCCCGGTTCCCGCGGCGCCCGGCGCGGACAGCGGCATGCGCTGCTGCACCGGGGGCTGACCAGCCGGACTGCCGGCCGGGCTGCCGTAGCCGGGCGGCGGAGCCGGGTAGCCCGGGTTGGCGGGCGGGTACGTCATGGCCTAACTCCTTACCGATTTCCGACCTAAGGCGATTTCCGAAGAGAACTCGGACCTGCCGCCCACGCTAGCGCACAACCGGCATGCCACCGCTGAACCCGCGCGGGCGCCGCCGAGCGCATCCCTGCTCTTGCCGCCCTTGCTAGAACACGTTCTAATTCTGGGCATGGACTACGGGCTCGTGCTGTTCACCAGCGATCGCGGCATCACTCCGGCCGCGGCCGCCAAGCTCGCCGACGAACACGGCTTCACCACGTTCTATGTGCCGGAGCACACCCACATTCCGGTCAAACGGGAAGCCGCGCACCCGACCACCGGAGACGAGACGCTGCCGGATGACCGGTACATGCGCACGCTCGACCCGTGGGTCAGCCTGGCCACCGCCGCCGCCGTGACGTCGCGAGTGCGGTTGTCCACCGCCGTGTCACTGCCGGTGGAACACGATCCGATCAGCCTGGCGAAGACCATCGCCTCGCTGGATCACCTGTCGGGCGGACGGGTCAGCGTGGGCGTGGGCTTCGGCTGGAATACCGACGAACTCGCCGACCACAACGTCCCTGCCGGCCGGCGCCGCACCATGCTGCGCGAGTACGTCGAGGCGATGCGGGCGCTGTGGACCCAGGAGGAGGCCGCCTACGACGGCGAGTTCGTCAGCTTCGGCCCGAGTTGGGCGTGGCCGAAGCCGGTGCAGCAGCATGTACCGGTGCTCGTGGGTGCCGCCGGCACCGAGAAGAACTTCAGGTGGATCGCCCGAAGCGCCGACGGATGGATCACCACGCCAAGGGATTTCGACATCGACGCGCCCGTGCAGATGTTGCACGACATCTGGTCCGAGGCCGGCAGGCCGGGCGCCCCGCAGATCGTGGCGCTCGACTTCAAGCCGGTGGCGGAGAAGCTGGAGCACTGGCGGAACATCGGTGTCACCGAGGTGCTGTTCGGACTGCCCGACAAGCCCGCTGACGACGTGGCCGCCTACGTCGAACGGCTGGCCGGCAAGTTGGCCGCACTGAGCAACACCTAGGCCAGGGTGGCGCGATTGGCGTTGCCGTTGTGCTGCACCGCGATCCGCGCGCCCAGCGGCTCACCGTCGCTGAGCAGGCCCACTAGGTCGGGGTCGTCGCTGGTGGCCATGAACCGGCTGCCGTCGTCGAGCCGGCCGACGATGATTCCGGTGCGCACCGGCCAGTCATAGCGGACGGTGTAAGTCTCGACGGTGCCGGCGCCGGTGGGATGCTCGGCTAGGGCGACAGCAGGGCGGGCCGCGACCTCGGCGCACAATTCGGCGCTGCGGTCAGGCGCCCACTCGGCCGCTTCGGTGGAGAAGACACCGACCGAGTACTTGCTCATAATCCCGCCGTTCGCTGCCACCAGCCCGAATGACCCTGGGCTGAGGCGCATCCGGGTGACAGTCTCGGCGATGGCGTGCAGTGAGTAGCTGTTTCCCGGGCCGCCGAAGTACGGCAGCCCGCCGGTCAGCGTGAGCCCCCGCGGATCATCTCCTGCCAGACCGGTCCCGTCGCAGAAGTTGAACACCGGCACCGGAAAGCAGCTGTAAAGGTCGAAGGTGTCGATGTCGTCCAGACCGACACCGGCGACCCGCAGAGCCTCGTCGACGGCGAGGATCGACGCCGAGTTGAAACTGAGATCGGCGCGGTCCAGCAACGGCTGGTCCACCACGTCGGCGTGGCCGCGCAGATACACCCACTTGTCCTGCGGCACGCCGAGCCGGTGTGCCGCCGCCACCGACATCAGCACCACCGCCGCACCCTGGTTCACCTGATCGCGAGCGACGAGCAGACGCGGGTAGGGATCGCAGATCATCCGGTTGTCGGCGTCGATGGTCAGGATCTCGTCGACGGTGCGCGCCACGGGTGATGCCGAATAGGGATTTGCCGCAGCCACTGCCGACAGCGGCGCGAACAATTCGGCCATCGCACGTCGGTAATCGGCGACGCCGAGCCCGACCCGGCCCCGGCGGGCGTTTTCCAGCAGTCCGTACTGCGCCGGCGCCCCGACCAAGCCGTGCGCCACGGTGTAGGCGGTGAACAGCCCGTCATACCCGTAACCGCGGTCCTCCAGTTGACCGTCAACCGTCTCGGAGTGGTCAGGCTTGTCCGCCACCGTGGCGAAATGCCGCAGCGTGGAACCATTCTCGGAGCCGACCAGCATCACCACATCGGCCGAGCCCGCGGCGATGAGGCCGGCGAACTCGGTCAGCGCGTGCTGCGGGCCCTGTCCCCCAATAGGTTCCAGCACCGCCCGGGCGGGCGAGGCTCCCACCCGTTGCGCCACCGACCTGGGGTAGTTGGTGGAGCAGCCCAGTGGGGCCATGCCCGTGCCGGAGATCTCGAACTGCCGCAGCCCCAGGACGGTGTCGACCGCCCCGGCCACCGCAGCGGAAAGACCGGTGTCCGCCAGTGCAGCGGAAGCGGCGGCGGTGGCGAGTTCCACCGACGACATTCCGCGGTACCCCGCACCGTCGATCCGCTCGGTGAACTGCCCGACGCCGACGAGCACCGGCGTGCGTGAACTCACCCGGGTTTCACCAAGGGATCACAGGCTTTTCAGGATTTCCCGGGCCAGTTCCGCAGTGGCCGACGGCGTCTTGCCGACCTTGACGCCGGCTGCCTCCAGGGCCTCCTTCTTAGCAGCCGCGGTGCCCGAGGATCCGGACACGATGGCGCCGGCGTGACCCATAGTCTTGCCCTCCGGGGCGGTGAAGCCCGCGACGTAGCCGACGACCGGCTTGGTGACGTTGGCCTTGATGTAGTCGGCGGCGCGCTCCTCGGCGTCGCCGCCGATCTCGCCGATCATCACGATGAGCTTGGTTTCCGGATCCTTCTCGAACGCCTCGATGGCGTCGATGTGGGTGGTGCCGATCACCGGGTCACCGCCGATGCCGATCGCGGTGGAGAAGCCGAAATCGCGCAGTTCGAACATCATCTGGTAGGTCAGGGTTCCCGACTTCGACACCAGCCCGATCGGCCCCTTGCCGGTAATGGAGGCGGGGGTGATGCCGACCAGCGCCTCTTCGGGGGTGATGATGCCCGGGCAGTTCGGCCCGATGATGCGGGTCTTCTTGCCGTGATCGACGTTGTAGGCCCACGCATATGCGGTGTCCTGCACCGGGATTCCCTCGGTGATGACAACCAGCAGCGGGATCTCGGCGTCGATGGCCTCGATGATGGCGTCCTTGGCGAACTGCGGCGGGACGAAGGCGATCGACACATCGGCGCCGGTCTTCTCCATCGCCTCGGCGACCGAACCGAACACCGGCAGTTCGACGTCGTTGCCCGCAGCGTCCTTGTGCGACACCGTCGTTCCGGCCTTGCGGGCGTTGACGCCGCCGACCACCTGGGTACCGGCCTTGAGCATCAGCGCGGTGTGCTTGGTGCCCTCACCGCCGGTGATGCCCTGAACGATGACTTTGGAGTCCTTGTCAAGGAAGATCGACATGGTTAGGCGTCCTTTCCGGCCGCGGCGGCCAGCTCAGCGGCTTTATCGGCGCCGGAGTCCATGGTCTCGGCGAGGGTGACGAGCGGATGGTTGGCTTGCGCGAGGATGCGCCGGCCCTCCTCGACGGCATTGCCGTCCAGTCGGACCACCAGCGGCTTGTTGGCGTCGTCGCCGAGCATCTGCAGGGCCTTGACGATGCCGTTGGCCACCGCATCGCAGGCGGTGATGCCGCCGAAGACGTTGACGAAGACGCTCTTGACCTGTTTGTCGCCCAGGATCACGTCCAGCCCGGCAGCCATCACCTCGGCCGAGGCGCCACCGCCGATGTCAAGGAAGTTGGCGGGCTTGACGCCGCCGTGGTTCTCACCGGCATAGGCCACCACGTCGAGCGTCGACATGACCAGGCCGGCTCCGTTGCCGATGACGCCCACCTGGCCGTCGAGCTTGACGTAGTTCAGATCGTGCTGCTTGGCCTTGAGCTCCAGCGGGTCGGTGGCGTCGGAATCCTCGAACTGGGCGTGATCGGGGTGACGGAAGTCGGCGTTGCCGTCCAGAGTCACCTTGCCGTCCAGCGCCAGGATCTGGTCGTCGGGGGTACGCACCAGGGGATTGACTTCGACCAGGGTGGCGTCCTCGCCGACGAAGACCTCCCACAGCTTGGCGATCGTCACCGCGGCGGCGTCGAGCACCTCGGCCGGCAGGTGGCCCTGCTCGGCGATCGTGCGCGCGAACGCCACGTCGACCCCCTTCGTGGCGTCGACGGGCACCTTGGCCAGGCGGTCCGGCTTGGTCGCGGCCACCTCTTCGATGTCCATGCCGCCCTCCACCGAGCACATGGCCAGGTAGGTGCGGTTCGCACGGTCGAGCAGGAAAGAGATGTAGTACTCCTCGGCGATGTCGCTGGCCTCGGCCACCAGCAGCTTCTTCACGATGTGGCCTTTGATGTCCAGGCCCAAGATGTTCGAGGCGTGGGTATGTGCGTCCTCGGGGGTCGCGGCGTACTTCACGCCGCCCGCTTTCCCGCGTCCACCGGTCTTCACCTGAGCCTTCACCATCACCGGCCGACCGATTTCCTCGGCGATCGCCTTGGCGTCCGCTGCGGAGGTGGTGACCCGCCCTGGAGTGCTGGGCACGTTGTGCTTGGCGAACAGTTCCTTCGCCTGGTACTCGAAAAGGTCCATGGGCTTTCCGCGCTGCTCTCTACTCGGTCTTTAGTTTGACGAAGTCGCTCTGTGGGAACTGTAACCACAGGCCGAGGGCCCTATCGCCCCGACCTGTACAACCAAATGACCGACGCCGGGTGGACGTGACGGATGTCACATCCCCCGGTGATATCCCTGCTTGGGTTGCGACCCGCCCGTCATTTTGGTTACCGTCTCTCCGGTCTAGATAACGCTTTGGTCACGGACTTGAGGACTGGTTTTGACGCAGCTTAGGACGGCACCCACCTCCACGACGCGCGCGCGGGTTGCTGGTATCACCCCCGCCACCTCGTCGTCGCTGGAACTCGCAGACATGTCCGACGTCGAGGACCTGACCCCATTGCTGCAGGTCCCCGCCAAATTCGCCGCTCTGGACAGCCGCGCCGAGCGGCCGATGTTCAACAGCACCGAGGACACCGACCTTCTTCCGCGCACACCCGCTCACCGCCGTCAGCCCACCAGTGCCGCCAAGGGCCGTGCGCTGATTGCCGCGATGGCAGCGGGCGCCGCCGCCGCCGCGGCGTACACCATGGTCAAGCCGGAGGAACAGAGCGTTACCCGCACCGTCCTCGCGTCGGAGAAGACGCCGCTGAACTCGACGGACCACCTGACCCGCGGCGCCGAGCTGGTGTCGGTGAAGCCCATCGCCAACGTGTTCGTACACGCCGAGGAGCAGGCTCGGGGCGCGGCCTACGCCGCCGAGCGTGCCGAGCGCGAGGCCCGGCTGCAGCGGCCGCTGTTCGCCATGCCGACCCGCGGCATCTTCACCTCCGGCTGGGGCATGCGCTGGGGCGCCCTGCACGACGGCGTCGACCTCGCCGGCCCGATCGGTA
>JAULZA010000127.1:0-2286 GCA_032117575.1 Mycolicibacterium sp. | reverse complement strand
CCGAACTCCTCACACCGAAAGTGGTTGCTGCGATCTCTGATTCGCACCTGTCGATGGTCGATCTGGATGCGGTCGTGGTCGGCTGCGGCCCGGGACCCTTCACCGGACTGCGGATCGGGATGGCCACTGCGGCCGCCTACGGCCATGCCCTGGGCGTACGGGTCCACGGCGTGTGCTCGCTGGACGCCATCGGCATCCGCACCACCGGGGAAGCGCTGGTGGTCACCGACGCCCGCCGCCGGGAGGTGTACTGGGCCCGCTACCGCGACGGTGCCCGCGTCGACGGGCCCGGGGTGACCGCACCGTCCGACGTCCCGGTCCAGGGCGCGCGGTCGGTGGCTGGCTCACCGGCGCACTGCGCGCTGTTCGACCTGCCCCGCATCGGACCCGAACACCCGTGGCCTGACGGTCTGGCAGCCACCGTGGTGGATTGGGATGCAGAGCCGGCGCCGCTGGTCCCGCTCTACCTGCGTCGCCCGGACGCCAAAACGCTGGCCGAACGCGGCATACCGCAGGAGCCCCGGCGGTGAACGGCCCCGTCGATGTGGTGTTCGACGGCCTCACCCGCCGCGACGCCGCCCGCTGCGCGGAACTGGAGTCCCTGCTGTTCAGCGGCGACGACCCGTGGCCGGAAGCGGCGTTCGTGCGCGAGCTTGCGGCCCGGCACAATCGCTACGTCGCGGCCCGGGTTGGCGACACCCTGGTGGGCTACGCCGGCATCTCCCGGCTCGGTCGGGTGCGGCCCTTCGAGTACGAGATCCACACCGTCGGTGTCGACCCGGCCTACCAGGGTCACGGCATCGGCCGCGCCATGATGACCCGACTGCTCGACGATGTCGACGGTGCGGTGTTCTTGGAGGTGCGCACCGACAACGAGCCCGCCATGGCGCTATACCGGAGCCTGGGGTTCGTCACTGTCGGTGTGCGTAAGCGCTACTACCGCGCCAGCGGCGCCGATGCCTTCACCATGCGCCGGGAGCCGGCATGACTGTATCGATTCCCGGGTCGTCGCCCACGACCATTCTGGCCATCGAAACCTCCTGCGACGAAACAGGAGTCGGCATCGCAGCCCTGGACGCCGACGGCGGTGTGCGGCTGCTCGCCGACGAGGTGGCCTCCAGCGTCGACGAACACGCCCGCTTCGGCGGGGTGGTGCCCGAAGTGGCGTCCCGCGCGCACCTGGAGGCGTTGGGCCCCACCGTGCGCCGCGCACTGGAGGTGGCCGGCATCGCGCGCCCGGACGTGGTGGCCGCCACCATCGGGCCGGGTCTGGCCGGCGCGCTGATGGTGGGAGTGGCGGCGGCCAAGGCCTACGCCGCGGCGTGGGGCGTGCCGTTCTACGCGGTCAACCACCTCGGCGGGCACCTGGCCGCCGACGTCTACGACCATGGGCCGCTGCCGCCCAGTGTGGCGCTGCTGGTCTCCGGCGGGCACACCCACCTGCTGCACGTGCGCTCGCTGGCCGAGCCGATCGTCGAATTGGGCAGTACCGTCGACGACGCCGCGGGCGAGGCCTACGACAAAGTGGCCCGCCTGCTCGGGTTGGGCTACCCCGGCGGCAGGGTGCTCGACGAACTGGCCCACACCGGAGACCCGGGCGCCATCACCTTCCCGCGCGGCATGACCGGCCCGCGGGATGACCCGTACGCCTTCAGCTTCTCCGGACTGAAGACCGCCGTCGCCCGCTACGTAGAGTCCCATCCGGAAGCCGACATCGCCGACGTCGCGGCCGGTTTCCAGGAGGCCGTCGCTGACGTGCTGACCGCCAAGGCGGTGCGGGCCGCCACCGACACCGGAGTGTCCACCCTGCTCATCGCAGGCGGGGTGGCCGCCAATTCCCGGCTGCGCGAACTAGCCGAAGAACGTTGCGCCGCAGCGGGTTTGACGCTGCGGGTGCCGCGGCCCCGGCTGTGCACCGACAACGGAGCCATGATCGCCTCGTTCGCGGCGCACCTGGTGGCGGCCGGTGCGGCACCGTCGGCGCTGAACGTGGCAACGGATCCCGGCCTGCCGGTCGTGCGCGGACAAGTTCTCTGACGTCTCGGGCCCGAGGCGGGAACCGACCACACGCTGGTTAAACCCTCCGGCCAAAAACCTTATGCGCGATGCCTCATGGAGTAGAAATGCATTCCGGCGCAACAGCTTTCGCTGCGCCGCATTGCCTATAAGGGGCTCTTCGCAGTTAGCAGTGGCATTGGTGCCGGCTGGGTGTGACTCGCCGTGATTGGCGGGTGCAGGCCCACCGTACGCGGCGGCGTTGGTTGTCGGGGTTGCGGAAGCCGAACG
>JAULZA010000126.1:0-32845 GCA_032117575.1 Mycolicibacterium sp. | reverse complement strand
CCATGCCCGCGTTCCTTGTCCTGGATGCCTGAAGAACACCCAGCTCACAGGGGCGCGGGCCCCCAATCAATCACCGACACGACACGATGTCGGACAACACGCAGACCCCTGCAAAGTGCGAAGAGCCCTATAAGGAGTCCATATGCCTGCTTTGCAACGTCGTGTCCTACCCGTCGTGCGGTGGCTGCAGGTCGGTGGCGCCGCGGTCGGCGTCGGCATGGCCGTGGCGGTCGCACCGGCAGTCGCCTGGGCCGACGACGCCGGCTCCTCCTCGTCGGCCGACTCGCCCCGGCACTCGACCGCGCGTCACGGCGGCTCCGACGGTGGGCAGCGCCCGGGCCTCCGTCATGAGACATCCGCTGCTTCTGAGCGATCCACTTACGGCGATGATTCCGAGGTGCCCGATACGCCGCGCTCACCCCGGGCCACCGCCGCCGCTGTGCGGCAGCGCATTTCCGACGATCTCCCCGAATCAGCGGCCGCGGCGCCGGCGCCGTCTTCTGCCCCGGACCAGGCTTCCGAGGTCGTCATCGTGCCCCAGCGCGCCGAACCGGTCGCCGAAGCCACTTCCGGCGGCACGGCCGCACCGGCTCCCGATCCTCTTGGTCAGGCGCAGGCGTTCCTCGGACTGCCCGGCGCACCGGCCACCGCCGCACCCAGCCTGGGTGCGCTGCCGATCCTGCTGCGCCTCAACGTGGAAGATGTGTTCACCGGAACTGGTCCGCCGGTGGTGAGCAATCCGACGGGCGGATCGAGCCGCGGGATACCGAACTCCAGTCTGACGTTGACGTCGATCACCGCCGATGTCGCCACCCTGGTTCCGACCCAGAACCAGATCGACCTGACGGCCTCGCTGAAGTTCCCGCTGCAGAATCCCGCTCAGCTTGAGGACTACTTCAACGGCGGTACCAACGAGCCGTACGCCAACCCCGTCGTCACCGCCAACAACGGCCGGCGGTGCCCTGAGTTACTCCTTCCCCACCATCTCCTACCTGGGGTGATCGGGCCGTGACTTCGCCGTCGGCGAATCGCACCGACCCCACCTTGAGTGCTAGCACTCTCCGGTATAGAGTGCTAGGCGGCAGTCGGACAACCCCTGTGTCGGCACCCGCGACGACGGCGCGAGGGCACGGACGAATGCCGAACACCTGGTGAACCGGTCCGGGGGAAATTCCCGGGCCCAAGAACATCGAATAGTGGAGGACCACGTGGCGAGCGTGAACATCCGGCCCCTCGAGGACAAGATCCTCGTTCAGGCCAACGAGGCCGAGACGACCACCGCGTCGGGTCTCGTCATCCCTGACACCGCCAAGGAAAAGCCCCAGGAGGGCACTGTCGTCGCTGTCGGCCCCGGCCGGTGGGACGAGGACGGCGAGAAGCGCATCCCGCTCGACGTCGCCGAGGGCGACACCGTCATCTACAGCAAGTACGGCGGCACCGAGATCAAGTACGGGGGCGAGGAGTACCTGATCCTGTCGGCCCGTGACGTGCTGGCGGTCGTCAACAAGTAAGCATCATGTGAGCCGCCCCGGAAATCCCCGCGCCTAGTGCCGGGTGGTTTCCGGGGCGGAACGCTTTCTCCCACAGGCCAAGTTAGACAGCTCAACAAGGAATGAACACACCCATGAGCAAGCAGATCGAGTACAACGAGACCGCCCGGCGCGCCATGGAGGCCGGCGCCGACAAGCTCGCGGCCGCCGTGCGCGTCACGCTCGGCCCGCGCGGCCGGCACGTGGTGCTGAGCAAGTCCTGGGGCGGTCCCACCGTCACCAACGACGGCGTCACCATCGCCCGGGAGATCGACCTGGAAGACCCCTTCGAGAACCTCGGCGCCCAGCTGGTCAAGTCGGTCGCCACCAAGACCAACGATGTCGCCGGCGACGGCACCACCACCGCAACGGTGCTGGCCCAGGCGATCATCAAGGGCGGCTTGCGCAACGTCGCCGCGGGTGCCAACCCGATCGCGCTGGGGATAGGCATCGGCAAGGCTGCCGACGCGCTGTCCCAGGCGCTGCTGGACGCGGCCACCCCGGTGGAAGGTAAGACCGGCATCGCCCAGATCGCCACGGTGTCGTCCCGCGACGAGATCGTCGGTGAGATGGTCGGGGAGGCCATGACCAAGGTGGGCACCGATGGTGTGGTCAGCGTCGAGGAGTCCAAGACCATGGAGACGTGGCTGGAGGTCACCGAGGGGATCGGCTTCGATAAGGGCTTCATCTCCGCCTACTTCATCAACGACTTCGACGCCCAGGAAGCGGTGCTGGAGGACGCGCTGGTGCTGCTGCACCGGGACAAGGTCAGCTCGCTGCCCGACCTGCTGCCGCTGCTGGAGAAGGTGGCCGAGTCCGGAAAGCCGCTGCTGATCGTCGCCGAGGACGTCGAAGGCGAGGCGCTGTCCACTCTGGTAGTCAACGCGATTCGCAAGACCCTCAAGACGGTTGCGGTCAAGGCGCCGTTCTTCGGCGACCGCCGCAAGGCGTTCCTGGAGGATCTGGCCATCGTCACCGGCGGCAAGGTGGTCAACCCCGACGTGGGCCTGCTGCTGCGTGAGGCCGGCCTGGATGTGCTGGGCACCGCTCGCCGCGTCGTGGTCAGCAAGGACGAGACGGTGATCGTCGACGGTGGGGGCACCAGCGAGGACATCGCCAACCGGGTCAAGCAACTCAAGAGCGAGATCGAGTCCACCGATTCAGACTGGGACCGCGAGAAGCTGCAGGAGCGGGTGGCCAAGCTGGCCGGCGGCGTGGCCATCGTCAAGATCGGCGCCGCCACCGAAACCGCCGTGCAGGAGCGCAAGCACCGCGTCGAGGACGCCATCTCGGCGGCCAAGGCGGCTGTCGAGGAGGGCATCGTGCCCGGCGGCGGCAGCGCGCTGGTTCAGGCCCGTGCGGCTCTGAAGCCATTGCGCGACAGCGTTTCCGGTGACGAGGCCATCGGCGTGGACGTGTTCTCCGACGCGCTGTCGGCACCGCTGTTCTGGATTGCGGCCAATGCCGGCCTGGACGGCGCCGTGGTGGTCAACAGGGTGTCGGAGTTGCCGGCCGGACACGGCTTCAACGCCGCCACGCTGACCTACGGCGACCTGCTGGCCGACGGTGTGATCGACCCGGTGAAGGTCACCCGCTCGGCGGTGCTCAACGCCGCCTCGGTGGCCCGCATGGTGTTGACCACCGAGACCGCGATCGTGGAGAAGCCGGCCCACTCCGAGGGCGACGGGCATGGCCATCACGGGCACGCTCACTGAGAACTAACAGGCTCACAAAGAACCAACAGATAGAGGAGGGGCGCACCGCTTCGGCGGTGCGCTCCTCCTCGCTATGTGTTGTCCGACAAGTCTTCTGTGACGGCGGCGAGACCATTGTCACCGAAACGGGGTGATGGTCGAAGTCGGCGTACCGTTGATGCAAGAATGGAGAATAATGAACACCGAGTTCGCACTTAGACTTACGGATATCCGCCTCCTTCAAACGCTGCGACTGCTCGAAGTCGCAACGAGCGATCATCCTGACCAGGAAGCGATCATGGATGTCTTGGCGGTGATCAGGTCGACTCGGGACACCGTGGCCGGCCTCAGAGCGGAATTCACCGTCGGTGCGACGGCGGCGCACAAGGTGCCAGCCGCTTAACCAGGAGCCGAATCGGACCTGCGTGGCGGTGCCACCGAAGATGTGCCCACTGGTCGCCCTCTAGACTCGCGCAAGCGAAGATTGCCCCGATGCTCGGGCTCGAAAGTAAGGTGCTTGTCGTGGCAAGGGGATTTCCCGCAGGACGCTGGTTGGCGGTGCTGACATCGGTCGCCGTCTCTGGCGCCATGTTCTACGCCCAGACCACCAAGCACGAGACCAGCGCTCCCGCGTCGGCCCCCACCAGCTCGGTATCGGCGGGCCCAGGTGTGCCGTCCCTTGCCGCGATGCCCGCCAGTGCGCCGCCCATCGCCCACGTGCCCGGCTCGGCGCCCCCGCCCGCCGGTGCGCCGGTGGTGGCCAGTGCCGCCGAAGCTCAGTTGATGGCCGCAAACGCGCCGCCGGAAGCGGCTGTGGATTTCGACTTCGAGCTTCCTGTCGGTAAAGCGCCTGAGCAGGGCCTGCAGATCCGCACCATTTGGGCGGCTCGCGCGATCAGCGTGCTGTTCCTCGACATCCAGACCATCGGCGGCTTCCGGCAGGACGCGTTGCAGTGGCACCCCAGTGGGTTGGCCATCGACGTGATGATCCCCAACTATCACACCGATGAGGGCATCGAGCTGGGCAACCAGATCGCCGGCTACGCCCTGGCCAACGCAAAGCGGTGGGGCGTGCTCCACGTCATCTGGCGGCAGGGCTTCTACCCGGGCATCGGCGCGCCGAGTTGGACGGCCGATTACGGCAACGAGACCGCCAACCATTTCGACCACGTCCACATCGCCACCAACGGCGGCGGATACCCGACCGGCGCCGAGAAATACTTCTTCGGGTCGATCAAGACCGACTGATGTTTTGGACGGCCGGCGGCCGAGGTGATTAGCTTACTGCCGTGCACCTGACCATGTTCCGCCTCGTCCCCCTGTTGGCTATGGCGGCGGCAGCCGTGGGAGTCGCCGTCGCACCGACGGCAGGCGCCGACTGCAACACCGTCACCGGCAGCACGCTGTGTGCCAGCGGCACCGTCACCGGCAGTTCCGGAGCGCCCGTCGCCGTCCCGCGCTTTAACCCGTATCCGTGTTATGGGAATCCGGGATGCGACTTCTACGACGATTACAACCCCGGCATCATCTTTGACCTTTCGCCTAACCGGCCCAGCCCCCGCTAATCTCACTGTCGATCCGCAAGGAGTTCTGAACATGGCACCATTCATCCGCCGCGCACTGTCCGGCGCCGTCGGTGCCGGCGCGCTCGCCGGTGCGCTGCTCGCCACCGCACCGCTGGCGCCGGCCGATCCGCCCAATTGCACCGCCGCGGACCTGGCCGGGGTGGCAGCCGGAGTGTCCGCCGCCACCTCCGCTTACCTGTTCACCCATCCCGACGTGAACCAGTTCGTGACGGGTCTGAAGGGTCAGCCTCGCGATCAGGTCATGACGATGGTGCAGGAATACCTCGACGCCCGACCTCAGACCCGCGACGAGATCCAGGCTATTCGCCGGCCGTTGCGCGAGATTCGCGAGCGTTGTGGCGTCGAAAACCCGGCCGGCGCCATGCCGATGAGCCAGTAGCGGCGGCCCGCTAGACCGCGATGTCGAACTCGGGTTCGGGGGCGTCGAGAACCGCGTCGAACTCCACCGCCGTCAGGTAGGTCTTCATCTGCCGGATGGTCGGCAGGCAGGGCACGAGATTGGCTATGGCGTCAGTTCCGCCGCGTGTGATCGGTATTAGGTGATCCACCTCGAACACCCCGCCGGTCGGCCAGTCGGTGTAGAAGCAACGACCAGGATCGATTCCCCTGGCCCGCCAGTGGGCGAGTAACTCGGCACGGTTCAGCACACCTACTGGGATACCCGCTTTCGCGGGCGCTAATCATGGTCTCAGG
Source organism: Mycolicibacterium sp. (assembly GCA_032117575.1). Lineage (GTDB taxonomy): Bacteria > Actinomycetota > Actinomycetes > Mycobacteriales > Mycobacteriaceae > Mycobacterium. The sequence continues at coordinate 27,343 of JAULZA010000126.1, read as the reverse complement.
CGGTGCGCCGGCGAATCGAGCCCTTCAGCATCAACTCCCGCTCATTCTCGCTCAGGCCGCCCCAGATGCCGTACGGCTCACCGACCGTCAAAGCATGCGAGCGGCACTGGGTGATCACCGGGCACTGCCGGCACATCTGCTTCGCCCGCAACTCCCGCTGTGCGCGGGCGCGGCCCCGTTCGCCGTCGGGGTGGAAGAACACCGCTGAATCGACACCCCGACAGAGTCCCTGCATCTGCCAATCCCAGAGGTCGGTGTTGGGACCGGGCAATTGCTGCGGCTGTAGCATGTGAAAACCTTTCTCTCCGTGCATGTCTCGCACGTACGAGCCTTGGAGAATCCACGAGCCCAGTCGTCGATGACCACTCGCGTCCCCCACGCTAGGAGGGTCGGTGAAACCGCGTCAATAGGAGCCGCTGGACACGAACGCAGCGCAGCGGCAAGCGAATTTACGTCGCGTTAATTTTCAGATCCGCGCGCCGCGGTGTTTCCCAGTGCCTTTGCCGATCGGTGACGCGAAATGTCTTGGTTCACAGCTGGAGTTGACACAGCCGTAACCTCAGCAGCACGAACTTTTAACCGTTCCAATTGGTAGCGTCGCGACGCAATGTCACATCTCACCGCGGTATCGGGACTTGACGCCGCCGCGTTCGGCGACGACCCGGGCCGGTGGCCGTTGCCGCCGGCCCAGGGCCACCGGCAGCTGTGGCTGCGGGCCATCGCTGCCGGCGGCCAGGGCCGCTACGCCGACGCCAACGCCGGCCTTGCCGAACTGCTGCGCGGCCGGCCCGAATCGCGATTGGCCTCGCTGGCGCTGAGCACCCGCGCCTCCTTCCTTCGACAGCTCGGCTGGCATTGGCGTGCCCATGACTGGGACGGCCGAGCCTGGGCGCTCGCCGGTGACGATCCGGAGGCGAGTGCGGACGCCCTGGCCGGACTTGCCGCCGACGCCCTGGGCGTGGGCCGGCTGGGGGTGTCAGCCGACCTCTTGAGCCGCGCCACCGACGTGCTCACCGGCGCTGGGGCGGTGCCACCCCGGTTGAAGATCCGGCTGGCCTGGGTGGGCGCCGAACTGGCGATGGCGAGTGGGGATGGCCGGACAGCCGTCAGCCACGCGCGGCGCGGTGTCGAGTTGGCTGAGAACGCCCTTCCGGTGCTGCGCAGGCACCGAGTGAAGAGCGACGTCGTGCTGGCCGCGGCGCTGTGCTGCGCCGGAGACCTTGCGGCCTCGCGCGCCCTGGCCGATTCCGCTCTGGTGGCCGCCGACAGCCACGCGCTGGTGCCGCTGCGGTGGGCGCTGGCATGCCTGCTGGCGGGTATCGGAAGTGCCGTTCACAGCCAGGGCGCCATCGTCGAGGTCAGAGACCGCAGTGCCGAGTTTGTGACCCGCCACGGTGGCCGGTGGAGAATGCCTGGTGGCCGACCCTGATTGGTTTCGGCCGATATTGTCTCTAGCTGAGTCGGGCCTGCCCGAAAAGCCCCTGTCCGTAACGTTGGAGTTGCTGCCGTCGATGACCATTCCAGGAGAGCGTCTCGACGCCGCCGTTGCTGAGGCAGTGGCCGGCAGTCGCGACGCACTTCGGGAGGTAGTGGAGACCATTCGCCCCATCGTGATCCGGTATGTCCGGGCCCGGATCGGGGCTGCTGAACGCAGTGGTCTTTCAGCTGACGACGTTGCACAGGAGGTTTGCTTGGCCGCCATCCAGGCGCTGCCGCGCTACCAGGATCAGGGACGCCCCTTCCTGGCCTTCGTGTACGGCATCGCTTCGCACAAGGTCGCCGACGCGCATCGCGCGGCGGCCCGCAACCGATCCGAACCCACTGACGTGGTGCCGGAGCGGTTCTCGCTGGAGGCCGGCCCCGAGCAGATGGCGATGCAGTCCGATGCCGCCGCACGGATGAGCAAGCTGATGGCGATACTGCCGGAGAAGCAGCGCGAAATCCTCACCCTGCGAATCGTGGTCGGTCTGTCCGCCGAGGAGACCGCCGAGGCGGTCGGCAGCACCCCCGGTGCCGTGCGGGTCGCTCAGCACCGCGCCCTGGCGCGGTTGAAGTCCGAGATTGCCGGAGCGGGGTTCGACTATGCCTGATTTCGGAAGGCCCGATTTCGCGCGGCCGGATTCCGGAGGCGAGCCCTCCGTCGATGCCGTCCGACGCACCGATTACTTCATCGACGCCCTCGCGGGCGGTCTGCCGGTAACCCCGCAGGACGCCGCCGACGCCGAGCTGGCGGCCCTGCTGGGCGGCTGGCGCGACGACTTGCGCTGGCCACCGGCCACCGGACTGATCAGCGAGGCCGACGCTGTGGCTGCGCTCAATGCCGGCCGTAACGACCGACGTTCCATCCCGGGCCGCGATCGCATCGTCGCGTTCGCCGACACCCCGGCCAACCCGCGACGGCACCGCCGCGGTCTGAGTGTGGTGGGTGCGGCCGCCGCCGCGGTGCTGTGCATCGGCGGGTTCGGCGCGGTCGTCGGCGGGTCGGGACCAGGTGACTCGCTGTACGGCCTGCGCACCATGCTGTTCGGTGCGGAGAAGCAGGTGCGCGACGACCAGGTAGGCCTGGCGGCCAAGACCGAACTGGCCCAGGTTCAGGACCTCATCGCCCGGGGCGACTGGGATCAAGCTCAGGACAAGTTGGTCGCGGTCAGCGACCAGGTGGCCAGCATCGGCGACGAAGAGCAGAAGCAGCAGTTGCTCGACCAGTTCAACGACTTGTCGGCCAAGGTGGTCGAGCGTGATCCGCAGGCCACTGCGCCCCCGGGCGTCGTCTACACCGTGCCGGCATCCGCCGCGGAATTGGTGCCGGCCGTCGCGCCGTCGACCAGTACGTCGCCGCCGAGTGACTCGACGACGCCGACGACCTCAACGGCCACGAGCTCGGCAACTCCGTCGACCACCGCGACCTCCGCACCGGCGGCGACCCCCGCACCGACGTCGACCCCCGAACCAGCTTCGACGTCCGCGACGACCGAGGCGAACAGTCCGGCACCGAGCGCCCCGTCGGAAACGACGGCGGCGCCATCGACGTCGGCGGCCCCGCAGACTCAGAACCAGCAGACGACGACACCGACCACCGCGGTGCCGAGCACCGCTGCGGACGGCACCGCGGTGCCGAACACCCCTGCGGACAGCACCACCGCCGCGCCGGGCACGCCATCGGCGGGTCCGGCGGCACCGACCACGACGCCGGCCGCTCCGCCACCGTCGTCGGCGGCGACACCCCCGGCGGGTCCGGCTGCACCTACCCCAACCACCGTCGTTCCGCCGACGGCGCAGTTAGCCCCGGAGCCGGTGGAATCGCTGCCGTCGGCCGCGGTCACCACCACCGTGCTGGTCCCGGTCCCGGCCGGTTAACGAACGCGAGTCAGCGCGAGCCGTCGTGTCGAGCGGCTGACGCCAGTCAGCGCGAGCCGTCGTAGTAGTCCGATGTCGCCTCGTTCAACGAGGCGTCGGCATAGCCGCGGCAGTAGTCCCAGGTGACGTAGGCGTCCGGCTCCGGGTCGTAGGCCGGCTCGTGCGGCCGGACAGTTCCGTCGACCAGGAGCTGAAGCAGGTTGGCGCGCAACATGTCCCAGTCGTGATAGTGGTCGGAATTGCAGTCATCGCAGCACACCACCAAACCGCGGATGCCCTTGTTGGCCAGCAACGCCTCGTACACCGCGAGATCGGCGAGATCTGCCTCGACTGCCGCGCGTTCTTGCGGGTCCAACGGCTGACCGGGCTCCAGAGCATCCAGCGCCGCCGAGGGGTCACACGGGTCGTCAGCAAACGGATCCGGCGGCAGGCCTGGTGGCAGGTGGTCGCGCACGCCTCCACATTACGCGAGCGGATTCCACCCCGCGCCGCGAAGCTCTGGCCGCACAACCGCCCAGGCCGGGGCGTCCTGCGGGCCCCGCCAGGCCATCCGATCGCTGCGTGGAAGGAACCTGGCAGCTGAGCCGATAGGATGAGGTACTCGTTTTCGCCCGCTGATGGAGGCCGCGCCGATGTCTATTGCCGAAGGCAGCACCGACCGGATCGACCGGCTCAACGGCCGTTACGGCGGCCCGCTCAACAGCCCGCTGTGGACCGGCGGCGACGACCCCACCAAAATCGCGATGCTGGGACTCACCTTCGACGACGTGCTGCTGTTGCCCGCCGCCTCCGACGTGATTCCGGCGACCGCGGACACCTCCAGCCAATTGACCCGCAAGATCCGGCTGAAGGTGCCCCTGGTCAGCTCGGCGATGGACACCGTCACCGAGGCCCGGATGGCGATCGCGATGGCGCGTGCCGGTGGTATCGGGGTGCTGCACCGCAACCTGTCGATCGCCGAGCAGGCCAGCCAGGTCGAGATGGTCAAGCGCTCCGAAGCCGGCATGGTGACCGACCCGGTGACTTGCACCCCCGAAAACACCCTGGCCGAAGTCGACGCCCTGTGCGCCCGCTTCCACATCTCCGGACTGCCGGTGGTCAACGGTGACGGCGCATTGGTCGGCATCATCACCAACCGGGACATGCGCTTCGAAGTCGACATGAACAAGCGGGTCGCCGAAGTCATGACCAAGGCGCCGCTGATCACCGCGCAGGAAGGCGTGACCGCCGACGCCGCGCTGGGTCTGCTGCGCCGCAACAAGATTGAGAAGCTTCCCATCGTCGACGGGCACGGCCGGCTCACCGGTCTGATCACCGTCAAGGACTTCGTCAAGACCGAGAAGCATCCGCTTGCCACAAAGGACAGCGACGGGCGGTTGCTGGTCGGTGCGGCCGTCGGCGTCGGCGACGATTCCTGGGACCGCGCCATGGCCCTGGTCGACGCCGGGATCGACATGCTGGTGGTCGATACCGCCCATGCCCACAACCGCCGGGTGCTCGCCATGGTGAGCAAGGTCAAGGGGGAAGTGGGGCACAAGGTCGAGGTGGTCGGCGGCAACGTCGCCACCCGCGGTGCGGCCGCGGCATTGGTCGAGGCTGGCGCCGACGCGGTCAAAGTCGGTGTCGGTCCGGGGTCGATCTGCACCACCCGGGTGGTCGCCGGGGTCGGCGCACCGCAGATCACCGCGATCCTGGAAGCCGCCGCCGCCTGCACTCCGGCCGGGGTGCCGGTGATCGCCGACGGCGGTCTGCAGTACTCCGGCGACATCGCCAAGGCGCTGGCCGCCGGGGCGTCGACGGCGATGCTCGGCTCGCTGCTGGCCGGCACCGCCGAGTCGCCCGGCGATCTGATCTACGTCAACGGCAAGCAGTTCAAGAGTTACCGCGGGATGGGCTCGCTGGGCGCCATGCAGGGCCGGAGCGAGGCCGGCTCGGTCCGGGGTTCCTTCTCCAAGGACCGCTACTTCCAGGACGACGTGCTTTCCGAGGACAAGCTGGTGCCCGAGGGCATCGAGGGGCGGGTGCCGTTCCGCGGACCGCTGTCCACCGTGATCCACCAGTTGACCGGCGGTCTGCGCGCCGCCATGGGCTACACCGGCTCGGCTACCATCGCCGACTTGCAGCGGGCGCAGTTCGTCCAGATCACCGCGGCGGGTCTCAAGGAGAGCCACCCGCACGACATCACCATGACCGTCGAAGCTCCCAACTACTCGGCCCGGTGATCTGTGCGCGACATGGTTGAAATCGGCATGGGCCGCACCGCCCGCCGCACTTATGAACTCGGCGAGATCAACATCGTGCCGTCCCGTCGCACCCGCTCCTCCCAGGACGTGTCCACCGCCTGGCAGTTGGACGCCTACCGGTTCGAGATCCCGGTCATCGCCCACCCAACCGATGCTCTGGTGTCCCCGGAGTTCGCGATCGAGCTGGGCCGGCTCGGTGGGCTTGGGGTGCTCAACGGCGAGGGGCTGATCGGCCGGCACGCCGATGTCGCGGACAAGATCAGACAGGTCATCGCCGCCGCCGAAAAAGAAGACGCCGGGTGGTTCGCCGAGTCGCTGCGCTCCTGCCCGCCTGGATCCACCGCCATCCGGCTCCTGCAGCAGCTGCACGCTGCCCCGCTGGATCTGGACCTCCTGGGCGAGGCGGTGGCGCGGGTGCGCGACGCCGGGGTGACGACGGCGGTGCGGGTCAGCCCGCAGAACGCCCAGGCCCTCACTCCGACGCTGATCGCGGCGGGTATTGACCTGCTGATCATCCAGGGCACCATCATCTCCGCCGAGCGGGTGGCCCGGGGCCACGACAGCTCCGGAGAGCCGCTGAATCTCAAGACGTTCATCTCCGAGCTCGATATCCCGGTGGTGGCCGGCGGCGTCGCCGATCACCGCACCGCCCTGCACCTGATGCGCACCGGCGCTGCGGGCGTCATCGTCGGCTACGGCGCGACGGCCGGGGCGACCACCAGCGATGAGGTGCTCGGTATCAGCGTGCCGATGGCCACCGCCATCGCCGATGCCGCCGCCGCCCGCCGCGACTACCTCGACGAGACCGGCGGCCGCTATGTGCACGTGCTCGCCGACGGCGACATCCACACCTCCGGTGAGCTGGCCAAAGCCATCGCCTGTGGCGCCGACGCCGTCCTGCTGGGCACCCCGCTGGCCGTGGCCGCCGAAGCGCTGGGCTCCGGCTGGTTCTGGCCGGCCGCCGCGGCGCACCCGTCGCTGCCGCGCGGCGGGCTGATGGAGGTCGCGCCGGGGGAGCGGCTGCCGCTGGAGCAGGTGCTCAACGGGCCGTCCGACGATCCGTTCGGGTCGCTGAACCTCGTCGGCGGGCTGCGGCGGTCGATGGCCAAGGCCGGATACTGCGACCTGAAGGAATTCCAGAAAGTCGGCCTCACCGTCGGAAATTGATCTGCCCAGACATACCCTGGGGAGATGGAACCGGATTACGACGTTCTGATCATCGGCTCGGGATTCGGCGGCAGCGTCAGCGCGCTGCGGCTGACCGAGAAGGGCTATCACGTCGGGGTTGTGGAGGCCGGTCGGCGCTTCGCGGACAAGGAGTTCGCTAAAACCTCGTGGCGGCTGCGCGAGTTCCTGTGGGCGCCCAAACTGGGCTGCTACGGCATCCAGCGAATTCACCTGCTACGCAACGTGATGATCCTGGCCGGGGCCGGTGTGGGCGGCGGCTCGCTGAACTACGCCAACACCCTCTACATCCCACCGGACCCGTTCTTCAACGACCGGCAGTGGTCGCACATCACCGACTGGCGTTCGGAACTGATGCCGCACTATGACCAGGCGCAGCGGATGCTCGGGGTGGTCAAGAACCCGACCTTCACCGACGCCGACCGGATCATGAAAGAGGTCGCCGACGAGATGGGCGTCGGTCACACCTACACCCCCACGCCGGTGGGGGTGTTCTTCGGTGTCGACGGAAAGCAGCCGGGCAAGACCGTGCCCGATCCTTACTTCGGCGGGGTGGGTCCAGACCGCACCGGCTGCATCGAATGCGGCGAGTGCATGACCGGCTGCCGGCACGGCGCCAAGAACACCCTGGTGAAAAATTACCTCGCGCTGGCGGAAAAGGCTGGCGCGCAAGTGCTTCCGATGACGACGGTGACCAGCCTGAAACAGGGCGACGACGACATCTGGCAAGTCGACACCGTCCGCACCGGACGCTGGGTGCGCACCAACACAGCGACGTTCACCGCCCGGCACGTCATCCTGGCGGCCGGCACCTACGGCACCCAGAAGCTGCTGTTCGCCATGCGGGACAGCGGAACTCTGCCGCATCTGTCCGACCGGCTCGGTGTGCTCACCCGCACCAACTCCGAGTCCATCGTCGGCGCCGGACGCTACCGGGTGTCCGACGACCTGGATCTCACCCACGGGGTGGCCATCACCTCGTCGATCCACCCCACCCCCGACACGCACATCGAGCCGTGCCGCTACGGCAAGGGTTCCAACGCCATGGGTCTGCTGCAGACGCTGATGACGGACGGCTCCGGGCCGGAGGGCACCGACGTGCCCCGCTGGCGGCAACTTCTGCATACCGCCGTCACCAACCCGCGGGCGGCGCTGCGGATGCTCGTCGTGCGCGACTGGAGTGAGCGCACTGTCATCTCATTGGTGATGCAGCACCTGGACAACTCGATCACCACGTTCACCACCAAGGGTCCGCTGGGCCGGCGGCTGACCAGCAAACAGGGCCACGGCGAGCCCAACCCGACCTGGATCCCGGTGGGCAATCAGGTGACCCGGCGCATCGCCGAGAAGATCGACGGCGTCGCCGGGGGCACCTGGGGCGAGTTGTTCAACATCCCGCTGACCGCGCACTTCCTCGGCGGTGCGGCGATCGGCGACAGCCCGGCGACCGGTGTGATCGACCCCTATCAACGGGTGTACGGCTACCCGACGCTGTACGTCGCCGATGGCGCCGCCATCTCGGCCAACCTCGGCGTCAACCCGTCGCTGTCCATCACCGCTCAGGCCGAACGCGCCGCCGCGTTGTGGCCCAACAAGGGCGAGCAGGATCAGCGGCCCGCTCAGGGCGCGCCCTACCGCCGGCTGGACCCCATCCCGCCACGGCGGCCGGTTGTTCCCGCCCACGCCCCGGGTGCCCTGCGGCACCTCCCGATCGTCGCGATCACGTCGCGCGTTTAGCCGCCGGCAGACGCTGGTCGTGCCACTGCGGCGTGCGGCCCGGCGGCTGCGGTGGTGACGGCAGCAGCGGCCGGCATGGCTCCAGTGCGACGGTGGCCGGATGCCGGGTACTCAAGGTGAGGTGGTGTCCGGCGTGCCGGATGGTCAGTTCGCTGTCCGGTCCGTCGCGCAGTGTGTAAGTCACCGCGTCGTGGTCGATCGCGGCGCGCAGCCGGAACCCGCGCCAGCGCAGGCCGAAGACCAGTCGTGAAATCCCCTGGGGCAGATGGGGATCCATTGACAAGATGTGTTCGTCGTCGCGCAGACCGCCGAAACCGTCGACCAGGGCGGTCCAGGTTCCCGCCAGCGAAGCCATGTGCAATCCGTCGCGGGTATTGGAGTGCAGGTCTCGTAGGTCGATCATGGCCGCCTCCTTGGTGTAGGCGTGGGCTAGCTCGAGATGGCCGACCTCGGCGCACATCACCGCCTGGGTGCAGGCAGACAACGACGAATCGCGCACCGTGCGGCGTTCGTAGTAGTCGACGTTGCGGGCCTTCTGCTCCGGTGTGAAAGCGTGGCTCTGCCAGTGCATCGCCAGCACCAGATCGGGTTGCTTGACCACCTGGGCGGGATAGAGGCGCACATAGGGCTCGTTGAGCAGCAGCGGATATATCGTGTTACCAGCGAAGTCCCACTCGCGCAGGGTGGTGAACCCTTCGCATTGCGGGTGTACGCCCAACTCCGCGTCGTAGGGAATGTGCACGTTGTCCGCGGCATCGAGCCAAGCGGCGGTCTCGGCGGCGGTCACACCCAGTGCGCGGGCGAGTTCGGCGGACCGGGTACACGCGCCGGCGGCAGCGCGCAGGTTCGCCGCCGCCATCAGGTTGGTAAACACGTTGTCCCGCACTACCGCGGTGTATTCGTCGGGCCCGGTGACGCCGTCGAGGTGCCACACGCCGTGCCGGTCGTGGTGCCCCAGCGATAGCCACAGCCGGGCGGTCTCCACCAGCACCCTCAGGCCGCAGTTGTGTTCCAGCGTGTCGTCGCCGGTAACCGTGCGGTATCGCTCGAACGCCATGGCCACGTCGGCGTTGATGTGCCACGCCGCCGTTCCGGCCGGCCAGTAGGCCGAGCACTCTTCGCCGCGGATGGTGCGCCAGGGGAACGCCGCACCCTGAAGACCCAGTAAGGCGGCGCGGTGTCGCGCGGACTCAACGATCGACGCCCGCCAGGTCAGCGCGTCGGCGGCCGCAGCGGGCGTGGTGTAGGTGAGCACCGGCAGCACGAAACCCTCGGTGTCCCAGAATGCGTGCCCGTCGTAGCCCGGCCCGGTCAGGCCCTTGCCGGGAATGGCCCGGCCTTCGGCCCGCGCGCTGGCCTGCAGCACGTGAAATAGGCCGAACCGCACGGCCTGCTGACACTCCGGGTCGCCGTCGACCTCCACGTCGGCGCAGTCCCAGAACTCGTCAAGGAATTCTCGTTGCGCAGCGAGCAGACCCTGCCACCCGGTGTATCGGGCACCGGCCAGCGCGCCCGCCACCTGGTCGTGCAGGGCGGGCCGTGAGCGCAGGCTCGACCATCCGTAGGCCAGATACTTGACGATGCGCAGCTGCTGACCCGGCCGCAGGCCGCAGATGACGGTGGTGCGCGCCAGGTCCGGACTGGACATGGTGTCGACCTCGACGCGCCCGGAAACCTCGACATCGTGGTCCATCGCCGCGGCCATCATCAGCCTGCTCAGCCGGGTGCGGTGAACCAGCAGCGCGCGTCCGTCGGTGACGCCGTGCTCGACGGGTTCCAGCGGGTTGTCAAGCACCGCTGACACCCGCGGATCACGGGAATGCTCGCGCTGGTCCTCGTTGGCGACGAGCTCGGATTGCACTGTGATGAGGGCGAATTCGTCTACAGCCTCGACGATGTACTCGATTGCGGCGACGGCCCGCTGGGTCAGGGACACCAGCCGGGTGGAGGCCACCCGAACCTGCTTGCCCGCCGGTGAGCGCCAGCGCACGTGCCGGGTCAGTGTTCCCGCCCGCAGGTCCAGGACGCGCTCGTGGTCCTGCACCCTGCCATATCGCACGTCGAAGGGTTCGTCGTCGACCAGCAGCCGCATAATCTTGCCGTTGGTGACGTCGACCACGGTCTGACCGGCTTCGGGATAGCCGAAACCGGTTTCGGCGTAGGGCAGCGGCCGGGACTCGAAGAACGAGTTCAGGTAGGTGCCGGGAATCGCGTGCGGCTCGCCCTCGTCGAGATTTCCCCGCATCCCTAGGTGACCGTTGGACAACGCGAACAGCGACTCCGACTGCGCGATCCGGTCGACGTCCAGATGGGTTTCGCGGACCTGCCAGGGCTCGACCGGGAAGCCTTCAGCGCTAATCACAGGTCCCCCAACAGGTCGGCCAGGTCTTGGACTACCACGTCGGCGCCCTCGCGCCGCAGCGCCTCGGTTTGGCCCACCCGATCCACCCCGACCACGCACCCAAACCCGCCGCGCCTGCCCGCCCGCACCCCCGACAGGGCGTCCTCGAAGACCGCCGCTTGCTCGGGCGGCACACCGAGCAGCTGCGCGGCGAGCAGAAAGGAATCCGGTTCCGGCTTGCCCGGGATGTGCTGCTCGCGCATGGTGACCCCGTCCACCCGCACCGGCAGATACCGGTCCAGGCCCGTCAGTTCCAGCACCTGCGCGGTGTTGGCGCTGGACGACACCACTGCCGCCGGGACGCGCGCGTCCGCAACGGCCTGAAGGTAGCGCCGCGACCCGTCGAACACCGTGATCCCGTCGCGGTGCAGCACGGCCTGGAAGACCTCGTTTTTACGGTTGGCAAGGCCGTTGACGGTGTCGCGATCGGGTGGGTCGTCAGGGCTGCCATCGGGCAGAGTGATGGCGCGACTGGCCAGAAAGCAGCGAACACCGTCGTCGCGTTTCCTCCCGTCGACGTATTTCTGATAATCGGCGGCCGGGTCGAACTTCGGTTGGCCGTGGGCGCCGAGGTACTCGTCGAACATCGCCTGCCACGCGCGGGTATGCAGGCTGGCGGTGTCGGTGAGCACGCCGTCGAGATCGAACAGACAGGCCCGGATCCGGTCGGGCAGGCCCAGGTGTCGGAGCGAGTTATGCAGCACTTGGTCCGCATTCCCCGTCTAGGGGGGACTTAGACTGTCCCGGTGCAATCGCCTGACCACTCCGCAGCTCCCCGGCCCGTGCTGGTGGTCGACTTCGGCGCGCAGTACGCCCAGTTGATCGCGCGGCGGGTGCGCGAGGCGAGGGTGTTCTCCGAAGTGATCCCGCACACCGCCGGTATCGAGGAGATCAAGGCCAAGGAGCCGCAAGCCATCGTGCTGTCCGGTGGACCGGCCAGCGTCTACGCTGACGGCGCCCCGCAGCTTGACCCCGCCCTGTTCGATCTGGGTGTGCCGGTGTTCGGCATTTGCTACGGATTCCAGGCCATGGCCGCGGCGCTGGGCGGCACCGTCGAGCGCACCGGAACCAGCGAGTACGGCCGCACCGAGCTCAATGTCCTTGGTGGGCAACTCCATTCGGGGTTGCCCGGTTCTCAGCCGGTCTGGATGAGCCACGGTGACGCGGTGACGGCCGCGCCGGAGGGTTTCGAGGTGGTGGCGGCCAGTGCCGGTGCGCCGGTAGCCGCGTTCGAGGACCGCAGCCGCAAACTCGCCGGCGTGCAGTACCACCCCGAGGTGCTGCACAGCCCGCACGGCCAGCAGGTGCTCAGCCGGTTCCTGCACGACTTCGCCGGTATCGGGGCGGCGTGGACCCCGGCCAACATCGCCGGGACCCTCATCGAGGCGGTGCGCGAGCAGATCGGCGACGGGCACGCCATCTGCGGATTGAGTGGGGGAGTGGATTCGGCGGTGGCCGCCGCGCTGGTCCAGCGGGCCATCGGCGATCGGCTGACGTGCGTGTTCGTCGACCACGGCCTGCTGCGGGCCGGCGAACGCGAGCAGGTGCAACGCGACTTCGTCGCTGCCACCGGGGCCCGGCTGGTGACCGTCGACGCCGAGGCGCGGTTCTTGGAGGCGCTGTCCGGGGTGGTCAACCCTGAGGGCAAGCGCAAGATCATCGGCCGCGAGTTCATCCGGGCGTTCGAAGGCGCCGTGCGCGATCTTTCATCAGACGAGGACATCGACTTCCTGGTGCAGGGGACGCTGTACCCCGACGTCGTCGAATCCGGCGGCGGCGCGGGCGCGGCCAACATCAAGAGCCACCACAACGTCGGCGGTCTGCCGCCGGATTTGAAGTTCAGCCTCGTCGAGCCGCTTCGGCTGCTGTTCAAAGACGAGGTCCGTGCGGTCGGCCGCGAATTGGGCCTGCCCGAGGACATCGTTGCGCGCCAACCATTCCCGGGCCCCGGCCTGGGCATCCGGATCGTCGGGGAGGTGACGGCCGATCGGCTCGACACCCTGCGCCGGGCCGACCTGATCGCCCGCGAGGAACTGACCTACGCCGGTCTGGACGGCCAGATCTGGCAGTGCCCGGTGGTGCTGCTCGCCGACGTCCGCTCGGTGGGCGTGCAGGGCGATGGCCGTACCTACGGCCACCCGATCGTGCTGCGGCCGGTGTCCAGCGAGGACGCCATGACCGCCGACTGGACCCGGGTGCCCTACGACGTGCTGGAGCGCATCTCCACCCGGATCACCAACGAGGTGCCTGAGGTCAACCGGGTGGTGCTGGATATCACCAGCAAGCCGCCGGGCACGATCGAGTGGGAATAGTCCGGTACTGCCGGCTAGTGCAACCGCCCGCCTAGGACACCGTCACGTTGACCGATCTGCTGTTGTTGGCCGGGTTGGCGTCGACCAGGCCGGTTTGCGCCAGGTTCGTTGTCGCGGTCAACGTGTAGGTGCCGCGGGTCTTCGGCGACTTCCAGGGGATCACCGCGGTCGCGGTTCCGCCCGCCGGAACCACCACGGTGGTGGCCGGGCCGGTGGAACCGCCGCTGGCCTTCAGCGCCACGTTGACCTGAGCGGCGGTATTGCCGAGATTGCCGACCGTGATCGAGATGTTGGAACTGCGGTTCGGGCCCACCTTGAGGGGGGCGGAAATGCCGGCCAGCGTCGGATCGTAGGTCGCCACCGGTGGCGGATTGTTGCCGGTGAAAAGTCCTTCGAGGCTTAAGCGTCCGCCGGTGACGGTTTTGCCGGCCAGCGACGTGGTGGGCTTGGCGTTGGAGAGGATCGCATTTCGCACATTCGCCGCGCCGGCCGTCGGGTATTGCGACGCGTAGAGCGCCAGCGCCCCTGTGACGTGCGGTGTCGCCATCGAGGTTCCGTTGTAGCTCGCGTAGGTGTTGTTGGGCACGGTGCTGAGGATGCCCGACCCCGGCGCTCCGATATCCACCGAGGAAGCGCCGTAACTGGAAAACGACGACAGTGCTCCCGTCGAAGTGATCGATGCCACCGCGACGACGGATTCATAGGAGGCCGCCGTCTCACCGGTGGCCGCCTGCAGCGAGCTGTAATTGCTTGGGTACGAGGCGGTCGCGTCGTTGTTGGAGGTCGAGTTGCCCGCCGCCGCGACGAACAGAATGTCAGCCTTGGCCGCGCGGTTGATCGCCCCGTGCATGGCACTGCTGTAACCGCCGCCACCCCAGGAGTTGTTCACCGCCACAAGATTGATGTTGTGTCGGGCCTTGAGATCGGTCAGGTAGTTCATGGCGGCCACAGCGTCGGAGATGTAACCGCCCTGCGGGCCAAGGAATTTGGCGGGGATCATGGAGACGTTCCAGTTCACCCCCGCGACGCCGGTATTGTTGCCGCCCACCCCCCCGATGGTGCCGGCGACATGGGTGCCGTGCGCGTCCTCCCCGACGTCGTAGACGGTCTTGTCGTCGTAATAGAAGTCCCAGCCGTTGACGTCGTCGACGTAGCCGTTGGCGTCGTTGTCGAGGCCGTCCCCGGCCACCTCGCCGGGGTTCACCCAGATGTTCGGCGCCAGGTCGGGATGGGTGATCTGGATTCCTTCGTCGATGACGGCGACCACCACATCGCGCGAGCCCGTGTATCCGAGTCCCCAGGCCTCCTCGGCGCCGCTTCCGAACTGGTTGGTGGTGCCGGACGGGCCGTAGGCCACTGGGCTGTCGCCGCTGTAGGTTCCCCACAGGGCGCCACTGGCGTAGTAGGAATCGGAGGCGATGGCGCTCTTCGTCACCTGATAGTTGGGTTCGACGAAGGCCACCGCCGGGTTCTTCGACAGCGCCGTGATGGCCGCTGAGGTGCCACCCGGAACCTTCAGCCGGTAGACCACACCCTGATCGGTCTGCAGCATCTTCTGGGTGCCGAGCCGCTCGATCACCGTCGCCTTCACCGATGCCATCGCCTGCTGCCGGCCGTCGGGGGTGGCGTCGGGCTTCCATCCGATGAGGACCTCATCGGCGGCGAACGGCGGCGGGGTGGCCGAGCCCCCGACCGTGGGCATCGCTGCGGCAGTGGCCGGTGCCACCGTCGCGGCGAGCTGCGTGCCGCCCCGGCGATATCGGCCGATCTCGCCGCGGACGGCCGCCAGTATCCCCCAGCCGAGTGGAGATTCCGGGGCAATGCCCAGCAGCCCCGCAGCAATCGATGCCACGAGGTCAGCTGCCGGTGCGGGCTGGGGCAGGGCGGCCAGCATCACCGGCGGCGCCGCCACCGGAGCCTTCAACACCGAGATAATCGGGGAAAACACTTGCGGGACAATCGAAGTCGCAGCCCGTGGCCCAGGAGCGAATGCAGCGGTGGTGATCGACGGCACGGACAAGGCAGGCGCAGTGATGGCTGGTACTGCGGCAGCGGGTGACGGCATCACCGTGCCAGTGGTGAGTTCACTCGGCTCTGCGTTGACCGCCGCAGTCGGGTTCGACCCGGCCTGCGGTACTTCCGGCGCTGTCGGCTCCAGCTGTGCCATGCGGTTCTTCAGTGGTTCCGGCTGCGATTCGTCAGGCACGACGTCAGGTAGGACTTCGGGTGTCGCCAGGTCCCCAGAGCGATCCGCCGTCGGCACATCCGCCGCGTCCCGAGCGGGGGCGCCACGGCCGGTCCGTGTCTCTCGGGTCCGGTTCGCCGTACCTGTCGACGATGATCGACCGGGACCCACCGAATCGGCGCTATCGCTCGATGTCGACGAGTCATCGGCCGGCGATGCCGACGCCACCCCGGCGCCGCCGGTCGCCAGCCCGATTCCCAGAGCGACTGCCGTAATCCCGACCCGTGCCACGTACGTTGAGGTGTTCATTGCTCTGAGCCCCTGCCCTTGGGTCACACGGCTGATCGGCTTAATTTACGCCCACTTAACCAATCTGACGAGGGGTCAAAAGTCCCTGGCGGGCGGGTGCTTACCCAATCAAGTAGAAGCCGTTGCCGTCGCCCGGATGTTCCGCGTTATGTCCCTGAGGCAGAGGCGATTTCGGCGATCGCCGAGTCCAGCGCGGTGTCGAAGTCGTGGTCGCTCTGCTCAACCGTCAACCCCTCGGTGAGCGCCCGGGAAAAGCTGGCGATCACCCCGTGGTTGCGTGACAGCCGCTGGCAGGCCTCAGCACGGGTGTAGCCGCCGGACAGCGCCAGCACCCGCATCACCCGGAGGTCGTCCACCAGGTCGCTGTAGAGGTCGTCGGTCTCGGGCAGGGTCAGCTTGAGCATCACCTGCTGGCCGTCGCCAAGCGTGCCGAGATGGTCGATGATCGCCGACGTCAGTTGTTGATTCCGTCCGCATCTGATGCACCAGATCGAACATCTGCGCGGGCGGCGACGAAACCCGATCCGTGTGCGAGTTTGTCGGCCTGCTCGCTGTTCATGGGCCCATGCTGCCAGAACTCTTGACGGTTGTCGGTGGGGCAGTGTTTACTCAGGTAATCGAACATACTTTCGAAAATAGGTGACGTCGATCGCGGTTGGAGGTGAGCGATGACGGCGGCGGTAGCCCTCGAAAAACGGCAGCTCGACCGTGCTGAAAAGCTGGAACAGTTGCGCCGCCAGATGGCGGCGGTGTCCGGGAAGGTGGGTGCCCGGTGGCGCCCGGCGGGGCCGGCCGAGGACGTCTTGCCGTCCGGTGAATCTTTGCTGCCGGTGCCGGATGCGCTGGCTGCGCTGTTCCCGGCCGGGTTGCCCAAAGGCACCGTCGCGGAGCTCTCCGGTGCCCGTTCCCTGCCGGTCGGCATGGCCGCCGCGGTGACGGCCGCCGGCGGTCACGTGGCCATCGTCGGGCTGCCGGATTTCGGGCTGCTGGCCGCCGCCGAGATGGGGGCGGACCTCAGCCGGCTGGCGGTCATCCCGCAACCCGGTTCGGATCCGGTGGAGGTGGCCGCGGTGCTGATGGACGGGATGGACCTGGTGGTGCTCGGGCTGGCCGGGCGCAATGTGCCGCCCACCCGGTCGCGGGCGGTGGTGGCCCGCGCCCGGCAGCGGGGGTGCACCCTGCTGGTCACCGGAGGGCAGTGGCAGGGCGCGTCGATGCGGATGGACGCCCGGGTGCGCGGATACGACATCACCGCGACCCGAGACGGCCTGCCGGTTGCCGGCTGCGGCCGGATCGGCCGGGTTCAGGTCTCCATCCGGGCCCGGGGGAGGCCCGGGATGCCATGAGCAGGGTGCTGGCCATCTGGTGCATGGACTGGCCGGCGGTGGCCGCCGCGGCGGCCGCCGGGCTTGCGCCCACCGTCGCGGTCGCGGTCACCTTCGCCAACCGGGTGGTGGCCTGCTCGGCGGCGGCCCGCGAGGCCGGGGTGCGGCGTGGTCTGCGGCGCCGCGAAGCCCAGGCCCGCTGCCCGCAGGTGCATATCGCCACCGCCGACTCCGACCGTGACGCCCGGTTCTTCGAAGGGGTGATCGCCGCGGTCGACGAGGTGGTGCCGCGCGCCGAGGTGCTGCGGCCCGGACTGCTGGTGCTGCCCGTGCGCGGCGCGGCCCGCTATTTCGGTTCCGAGCAGGCCGCCGCCGAACGACTGGTCGACGCCGTGGCCGCCGCCGGCGCTGAATGTCAGGTGGGTGTCGCCGACCAGCTGCCCACCGCGGTGTTCGCCGCCCGGGCCGGCCGGGTGCTTGAACCCGGTCAGGATGCCGAGTTCCTGTCGGGGTGGTCTGTCCGCCAGTTGGCGGCCGAACCCAGTCTCTCCGGTCCCGGGCGTGCGGAACTGGCCGATCTGCTGTGGCGCATGGGGATTCGCACGATCGGCCAGTTCGCCGCCCTGCCTCGCGGTGATGTGGCCTCCCGATTCGGCGCCGATGCGGTGGCCGCGCATCGCTTCGCCCGCGGCGAGCCGGGCCGTGGCCCCTATGGCCGCGAGCTTCCTCCGGATCTCGACGCGGTATTGCACTGCGATCCGCCGATCGACCGGGTGGACGCCGCCGCCTTCGCCGGGCGGACGCTGGCCGCAGCCCTGCATCGCAGCCTGGAGCAGGCCGGAGTGGGATGCACCCGGCTGGCCATCCATGCCGGGACCGCCCACGGCGGGCAGGAGCGCAGCGACCAGGGGATAAGTCCCGGCGGCGAACTCACCCGGGTGTGGCGGTGCGCCGAGCCGTTGACCGAGGACGCCACCGCCGACCGGGTGCGCTGGCAGCTGGACGGCTGGCTGACGTCTCGGAGGGCAGGAACGCAGAAGGGCCCCACCGGTCCGGTGATCCTGCTGCGGCTGGAACCCGTGGAAGTGGTTTCCGCTGAGGCACTTCAGCTTCCACTGTGGGGCGGCATGGGCGAGGAGAGCCGGCTGCGGGCCCGCCGTGCCCTG
Source organism: Mycolicibacterium sp. (assembly GCA_032117575.1). GTDB lineage: Bacteria > Actinomycetota > Actinomycetes > Mycobacteriales > Mycobacteriaceae > Mycobacterium. The sequence continues at coordinate 9,123 of JAULZA010000126.1, read as the reverse complement.
GTCCGGGTTCAGGGTCTGCTGGGCCAGGAGGCGGTGCAGGTGCCGGTGCTCAGCGGCGGACGCGGTCCCGCCGAGCGGATCACCCTGACCCCGCTCGGTGACGAACCGGAGCCCCGGGCCGCGGCGGACCGGCCCTGGCCCGGCCAGCTTCCCCAGCCCGCCCCGGCGGTGCTTCTGGACGAGCCGGTGGAACTGCTTGGAGCCCAGGGTGATCCGGTTCGGGTGACCGCACGCGGAGCGTTCACCACCGAGCCGGCCCGGCTTGACGGCGGTTCGCCCTACCGGGGTGAACTGAGTTGGTGGGCCGGGCCATGGCCGGTCGACGAGCGGTGGTGGGACCCCGACCGGGAACGGGCACAGTCGGGCCGGACCGCCCGGGCGCAGGTTTTGATGGGTGGCACCGCGTTGCTGCTGTGCTACCGGCAGCGGCACTGGTATGTCGAAGGTATTTACGAATGACATAGCCTGACGCCATGCATCCCGCCGATGAGCAGGTCGACTACCGGTCGCTGATCGAGGCGGCCGAAGGCTCCGGGATGATCTTCTTCGCGCTGCGGGTCCGCCCTGATGTCGAACTCGAATACCTCTCCGGCGCAACGGAAGAACAGTTCGGAATCACCACGTCCGCCGCTTGCATCAATCCCGCCGTACTCCACTCCCTGCTGGATGAAACCGACCGGCGGGCGCTTTCCGAAGCGCTGTCCCTCGAACCTGGACAGCAGACCACTCTGACCCTGACGTGGCGTCTGCGCAGCGGTCGCGCTCCCGTCACCCGGTGTTCGCTGCGGGTCCGGCAGCGACCGGACGGCTCCGTGCTTCTGGAGGGCATCGCCACCGACATCACCGATGTCCGTCAGCGACTGGAATCGGAAGAAGAACGGCTGCGCTCACTGGCGGCGAACTCGTGCGACGTTGCCTGGATCCAGTCCGCGGACGGCTCCACCCTCACCTATCTGTGTGACTCCATCGAACGCACCCGGGGGATCACCCGCGACCAGGCGCTGCGACAGACGATCGCCGACATGCACCCGCCCGAGTCCGCCGCGCGACTCGTCGACTACGTCCGTCAGGTGTCGGAGGCGGTTCAGTCCGGCCAGCCGCCGCCGGAATTCCATGGTGAACAGCAGTACTACCGCGCCGACGGCTCGCTGATGTACGGCGAGCTGACGATCATTCCGCACCTCGACTCCGACGGGCGGATCGTCGAATATCTGGGCATCGTCCGCGACGTCAGCCGGCGCCGGATGTACGAGGCCGAACTCACCCGGCTGGCCTCCACCGACGACCTGACCGGGGTCTTCAACCGCCGGCGCGGCACCGAACTGCTGGCCGCGGCATTCAACGTGCACCAACGCCACGAGCGGCCGCTCACGCTGCTCATGCTCGACGTCGACCACCTCAAGATGGTCAACGACACTGCCGGCCATCAGGGCGGCGATGTGGTTCTGACCGGCACCGCCGGGTGCATCACCGAGACGGTCGGCAACGATAACGTCGTAGCGCGCTGGGGCGGTGACGAATTCGTGGTCCTGCTGAGTGATTGCGAACTCCTCGACGCCGTTGGTGTTGCCGACCGGATCCGGCTCCGGGTAGCCGGGAGCCAGTTCGACACCGTCGGCCGGGTCACCGTCAGTATCGGCGCGGCCGAACTTGCCCCCGGTGAGGACCTGCACGCCTGGCTGGTCCGCACCGACCGCGCGCTCTATGAAGCCAAGCGATCCGGACGCAACACGGTCTGGGCTTAACCCTCGGTGTCTGCCGTGCCCGCCGCGGATCCCAGCCGGCGGGCGAAGGGCGCCACCCGGGCGATGTACCGCTCGAAGAACGCGGCCGGGTCCACCTCAATACCGACCTGCGCGTTGGGTTTCCGTCCCCAGCGACCGCTCCAGTCTGCGATCGTCATCCCGCGGGTCAGTGTCCCGGTGGTCTCGACCGCCACCGGCGCTGCCCGGGTGCGGATCAGGGCCGGGTCCAGTGCCACCGCGGCGGCTAGCGGATCGTGCAGGTGGACGAGATACCCCTCGCCTTGGGCGAAGTGGAACTCGAAGTAGAACCGCATCGCGTCGTCGAGCACCCGGATCAGCGGGTTGGGGGCCTCGGCGGTGGACCCCGCCGCCTCGCCGAGGCGCTGCATGATCTGCGGTGTCAGCATCACGGTCTCGGTGAGGTTGAGTCCGCAGACGATCGGAAGATGCTCCGGGGAAACCGAATTCGACTCCACCGCGCGGCCCCAGGCGTCGAACACCTCTGCGGCGGCTTCCGGGTCCACGCTGACGTTCCACTCGGCGACCGGTGTGGTGTTGCCGCGGTAGTCGAACGACCCGCCCATGATCACCAGCCGGCGCAGCAGACCCGGCAGCGCGGGCTCGGCGCGCAGTGCCAGCGCAAGGTTGGTCAGCGGCCCGGTGACCAGGCCAACCAGCTCGCCGGGACGCTCCCGCGCCGCCCGCACCCAGGCCTGCGCGGCGTCGTAGGAGGTCAATCCCATTGCAGGCGAGGGTAATTCGGCGTAGCCCAGACCGGCCGGGCCGTGGGTGTCCTCGGCGGTGCGCAACGGAACGCTCAGCGGGTGCTCCGCCCCGCGCGACACCGGCACCCCGGTCGCGCCGCAGAGTTGCAGCAGGCCCAAATTGTTGCGGCACACCTGATCGACGCCGACGTTGCCGCCGGTCGAGGCCACCCCGGCCAGCTCCGCGTCAGCGCTAGCCAACAGGTACACCAGGGCCAGCGCGTCGTCGACCCCGGTGTCGACGTCGGCGAAGACCGGCGTCGTCACAGCGCGGTGCCAGCGCTCGCCAGCCGGTCGCGGAACCAATCCGGCCACTCAAGCTTGCCAAAGCTCGCTGCGTCCACGCACACGTGGGTCAGCGCCGCCTCGGCAATCAGGTCGTCGCCGCGTTCGATGCGGTAGCGGCTGCGCAGCGACGTGCGCCCCGGCGGCTCGATCGCGACATTGACCACCAGGTCGTCATCGAAGCGGGCCGGTGTGCGGAACTGCAACTCGGCGGCCACCACCACAAAGTCGATCCCACGGTCGATCAGCGCCTGATAGCCCCCGAACATCGCGCGCAGCGCCTCGGTGTGGGCCATGTCCACCCAGGTGAGGTAGTGGCCGTTGAACACCCGGCCTTGCATGTCACATTCGGCGTAGCGCACCCGCAATGGCATTGCGAAGTGCGCGTCGGGGCTCACGCAGCGGCGTCGAAGGCGAAGTCTTTAATTCCGTCCCACTCCACCAGCGTCCACCCGGTCACCGGGTTGCCCCGCACCACAACGCTGCGGTTGTTGGGCAGCGGGTGGTCGGTGAGCAGGCTGGGTTTGCCGTTGCGCGCGTTCATCAGCGTCCACACCATGATCGCCAGACCGCTGGAGAAGGCGATGGGATTGTCCTGGCCGCTGTCGTAGATCTTCTGCACCGCGTCGCTGTAGGCGTTGTTGAACTGGTCCCCGTTCACCGAACCCGGGATGCCGAAGCGGCGATCACCCTTCAGCCAGGCCTGCGGGCCGAGCAGGAAGGTGCCGGAGGTGTCCTTCATGGCGAAGCCCTCGAACCAGCCGGCGCCGATCTCGTTGAGGCCCGGGAGCACCGTCACCTGGGTGCCCAGCATCTCGGCCAGCGGTTCGGCGGCCTCCTGGGTGCGCAGCATCTCCGAGGCGTACACCCCGTCGTAGTCATTGCCAGCCAGCGACTTGGCCAGCTCGTCGGCCTGCTCACGTCCCGCCGGGGTCAGTCCCGGCCCGGGCAGAACGGTGGAGGCGACGTCGGCGGCATTGGCTTCCGACTCGGCATGCCGCATCAGGGTCAGGGTGATGTCGCGGACATCGGGCTTGGCCTGCCCGCCGCACCCCGCCACCACCAACAGAACAGACATCAGCATGGCCAGGGCAGAGGACACCCGTCGGGCGCGAGAAACGTACATACACACAGCGTGCCCCCAAAGTTGTCTCGGCGGGTGAGAATTCGGGCGAGTAAATCAAGAGAAATCCCAGGACGAACCCGGAAGTCAAAGGAAAGCCGCGAAGCGGACCGCGATGTCGGCCCGGTTCTCCTCCCCGGCTTCCCCGGGGGATGTGGTGCTCGACGACGGCGTCGCCGAGGTACACGGACGGACGAATCAGATGATGCCGCCCATGGCCAAGCCGATTCCGTAGGTGATCGCCATCGCCAGTGCACCGCCGACCACGACTCGTTTCGTCGCGTGGACCGGATCGGCGCCGCCGAGGCGTGCACTGGCCCACCCGGTAATGCCCAGCGCCACCAGCACTCCCACGAAGGTGATCGGAATCCGGGTTGACGGCGGCGTCAACAGGATCGCCAGCATCGGCAGCAGCGCCCCGATGGTGAAGGAGATCGCCGAGGAGATCGCGGCCTGCCACGGATTGGTCAGTTCGTCCGGATCGATCCCGAGCTCGATATCCACGTGCGCGGCGAACGCATCGTGGTCGGTCAATTCACGGGCGACGGTGCGGGCGGTCGCTGACGACAGGCCCTTGGCCTGATAGAGCCCGACGAGTTCCTCGAACTCCTCCTCGGGTTCCGCGGCAAGCTCTCCGCGCTCCTTGGCCAGTAGCGCCTGCTCGGTGTCGCGCTGTGTGCTCACCGAGACGTACTCGCCCAGCGCCATCGACAATGCTCCGGCGGCCAGCCCGGCCATACCCGCGGTGAAGATCGGTCCGCGATCCGTCGTGGCGGCCGCCACGCCGATCACGATGCCGGCCACCGAGACGATGCCGTCGTTGGCGCCGAGCACTCCGGCCCGCAGCCAGTTCAGCTTGGAGTTGATGGCGCCGACGTGCGGCTCGGCGGGATGGGACGCGGACTGAATCTCGGTCACCGATTGATCGTAGTAGCCACCCGAGGGACTGTTGTATCGAATGTATGTTCGATAAACTCTGCCGGGTGGGCTGGAATGACGGGCCTCCGAACTGGTCGGAGATGGAGCGGGTGCTCAACAGCCGGCCCCCGTCTGCACCGGCCGGACCGGCCGGTGCCGCATTGGCCGGACCGGCCGGTGCCGCATTGGCCGGACCGGCCGGTGACGGCAGCGACAGTCCGGCCTGGTCGCGCAAGCGCGCCGGATACCAGGCCCCGGAGCTGGACCGGCCGCGGCGGCCCGGCGTGCCCTACGCCGAACTGCACACCCACTCGGCATTCAGCTTCCTCGACGGGGCCAGCACTCCGGAGGAGCTCGTCGAGGAGGCGGCCCGGCTCGACCTGCGCGCGATCGCGCTCACCGATCACGACGGCCTGTACGGCGTAGTGCGGTTCGCCGAAGCGGCCCGCGAACTCGGCGTCCCGACGATATTCGGCGCCGAACTCTCCCTCGGCGATATCGCCCGCACCGAGCTGCCCGACCCGCCCGGCCCGCACCTGCTGGTGCTGGCCCGCGGCGCGGAGGGGTACCGGCGGTTGTCACGTCAACTGGCTGCCGCGCACCTGGCCGGCGGGTGCAAAGGCAAGCCACGCTATGACTACGACACCCTCACCGAGGCCGCGGGCGGTCACTGGCACATCCTGACTGGCTGCCGGAAAGGGCATGTGCGCCAGGCGCTCTCGATGGGAGGTCCAGAGGCCGCCGCGGCGGCGCTGGCGGATCTGGTGGACCGGTTCGGGGCGGGCCGGGTCAGCGTCGAACTGACCCATCACGGTCACCCCGGTGACGACGAGCGCAACGTCGCGCTGGCACAACTCGCGACGCGGTTCGGTGTCGGCGTCGTCGCCACCACCGGGGCGCATTTCGCCGCGCCGAGCCGGGGCCGGCTGGCGGCGGCGATGGCAGCCATCCGGGCCCGGCAGTCCCTGGACTCCGCGGCCGGGTGGCTGGACCCGATGGGCGGTGCGCATCTGCGGTCCGGCGCGGAGATGGCGCGGCGGTTCGGTTGGCATCCGCAGGCCGTCACCGCCGCGGCTGCTCTCGGCGAACAGTGCGCGTTCGAGCTGGCGCTGATCGCGCCGCAGCTGCCGCCGTTCGACGTGCCCAAGGGGCGCACCGAGGACAGCTGGCTGCGGGAGCTGACCATGGTGGGGGCGGCGCGGCGGTACGGGCCGCGGGCCGGCGCGGCCCGGGCTTATGCCCAGATCGAGCGGGAGCTCGCTGTCATCGCCGAGCTGAAGTTCCCCGGCTATTTCCTGGTGGTGCACGACATCACCCAGTTCTGCCGCCGCAACAACATCCTGTGCCAGGGCCGCGGCTCGGCGGCGAACTCGGCGGTCTGCTACGCCCTGGGAGTCACCGCGGTGGACCCGATCGCCAACGAGTTGCTGTTCGAACGGTTCCTGTCGCCGGCGCGCGACGGACCGCCCGATATCGACATCGACATCGAGTCCGACCTGCGCGAGCAGGTGATCCAGTACGTCTACCAGCGATACGGCCGCGACTACGCCGCGCAGGTGGCCAACGTGATCACCTACCGCGGCCGCAGCGCCATCCGCGACATGGCTCGGGCGCTGGGGTTTTCGCAGGGTCAGCAGGACGCCTGGAGCAAGCAGATGAGCCGGTGGGGTCCGCTGGCCGAGTCGCCTGATCTCGAGGGCATCCCCGACCAGGTGGTGGACCTCGCGGTCCAGATCAAGGACCTGCCCCGGCACATGGGCATCCACTCCGGAGGCATGGTGATCTGCGACCGTCCGATCGCCGACGTCTGCCCGGTGGAGTGGGCCCGGATGCCCGGCCGCAGCGTACTGCAATGGGACAAAGACGACTGTGCGGCAATCGGTTTGGTGAAGTTCGACCTGCTCGGGCTGGGCATGCTGTCCGCGTTGCACTACGCCATCGACCTGGTGGCCGAACACAAGGGCGTCGAGGTTGATCTGGCCACGCTGGACCTGTCCGACAGCCGCGTGTACGAGATGTTGCAGCGCGCCGATTCGGTCGGGGTGTTCCAGGTGGAGTCCCGCGCACAGATGGCCACCCTGCCCCGGCTCAAGCCCAGGGTTTTCTACGACCTGGTGGTGGAGGTGGCGCTGATCCGGCCCGGACCCATCCAGGGCGGTTCGGTGCACCCCTATATCAAGCGCCGTAACGGCCTGGAGACGATCGTCTACGACCACCCGTCGATGGAGCCGGCGTTGCGAAAGACGTTGGGAGTTCCACTCTTCCAGGAACAGCTGATGCAGGTGGCGGTGGACTGCGCGGGTTTCTCCGCCGCCGAGGCCGACGAGCTGCGCCGAGCCATGGGATCCAAGCGGTCCACCGCCAAGATGCGCCGGTTGCGTGACCGGTTCTACGCCGGGATGGAGCAGCGTCACGGCATTACCGGGGAAGTGGCCGACCGCATCTACGAGAAGCTGGAGGCGTTCGCCAATTTCGGCTTCCCGGAAAGCCATTCGCTCTCGTTTGCCTCGCTGGTGTTCTATTCGTCGTGGTTCAAGCTGTATCACCCGGCGGCGTTCTGCGCGGCGCTGCTGCGGGCACAGCCGATGGGGTTCTACTCGCCGCAGTCGCTGGTCGCCGACGCGCGCCGACACGGGGTTCGGGTGCATGGGGCGTGCGTCAACGCCAGCCTGGCGCACGCCACGTGTGAGAACGCCGGACTGGAGGTGCGGCTCGGGCTGGGAGCCGTCCGGCACATCGGCGGCGAGCTGGCTCAGCGCATCGTTGACGAGCGGGATGCCCACGGCCCCTTCGCCACTCTGCTGGATCTGACCGGTCGGGTGCAGCTGTCGGTTCCCCAGACCGAGTCGCTGGCCACCGCTGGAGCGCTGGGGTGCTTCGGCATCACCCGGCGGGAGGCGCTGTGGGCGGCCGGCGCGGCCGCCACCGAGCGTCCGGACCGGCTGCCCGGGGTGGGATCGTCGTCGCACATTCCGGCGCTGCCCGGGATGAGCGAGGTGGAGCTGGCTGCCGCCGATGTCTGGGCCACCGGGGTGTCGCCGGACAGCTACCCCACGCAGTTCCTGCGCGCCGATCTCGACGCCATGGGCGTCACCCCGGCCGGCGGACTGGCGTCGATCCCGGACGGCAGCCGGGTGCTGGTTGCCGGCGCGGTCACCCACCGGCAACGTCCGGCGACGGCGCGGGGAGTCACCTTCGTGAACATCGAGGACGAGACGGGGATGGTCAACGTGCTGTGCACGCCGGGGGTGTGGGCCCGGCACAGGCGGGTGGCCCAGACCGCCACGGCACTGCTGATCCGCGGCCAGGTGCAGAACGCCAGCGGGGCGGTGACCGTGGTGGCCGACCGGATCGGACCGCTGCCGATGCGGGTGGCAGCCCGGTCGCGGGATTTCCGTTAAGTCACCGCCGCCGCGGGTCGATACCGCCCACTAGTCTCGGCGATATGACACTCAACCTCTCCGCCGACGACGTTCTGACCACCACCCGTTCGGTGCGCAAGCGGCTCGACTTCGACAAGCCGGTGCCCCGTGAGGTCCTGATGGAGTGTCTGGACATCGCGCTGCAGGCGCCCACCGGGTCCAATTCGCAGGGTTGGCAGTGGATGTTCGTCGAGGATCCGGCCAAGAAGGCCGCACTCGCCGATATCTACCGTGCCAACGCCACCTCGTATCTGGACCTGCCCAAGCCGCAGCGCGGTGACATTCGCGACCAGCAGATGGACGCGATCATGAACTCTGCGAAATACCTCAACGAGAACATGGAAAAAGCGCCGGTCATGATGATCCCGCTGCTGGAGGGCCGGCCCGACAGCGCCCCGGTGGGCATGCAGGCCTCGTACTGGGGGTCGCTGCTGCCGGCGGTCTGGAGTTACATGCTGGCGCTGCGCAACCGCGGCCTGGGCAGCGCGTGGACGACGCTGCACCTCATCGGCGACGGTGAGAAGCAGGCCGCCGATCTGCTCGGCATCCCGTTCGACGACTACGCCCAGGGCGGCCTGTTCCCGATCGCCTACACCATCGGTACCGACTTCAAGCTCGCCAAGCGGCTGCCCGCCGAGCAACTGACCCATTGGGACAGTTGGTGATTGGGGTCGGCTGACTTACCGGCCACCGGCGTAGCCGTGCTGGCGCCACGCCTCGTAGGCGGCCACCGCGGCGGCATTGGACAAGTTCAGTGAGCGGCGGCCCGCCAGCATCGGGATGCGCACCTGCCCGGTGATGCGCGGATCGGCCAAAGTGGCCTCGTCCAGGCCGGTGGGCTCCGGGCCGAACATCAGCACATCACC
>JAULZA010000125.1:0-31482 GCA_032117575.1 Mycolicibacterium sp. | reverse complement strand
ACCACCGCCGCGCTGAGCGCCGTATCCGCGATGCCGGCTTTCCCCGCCCGAAACGGTTGGAGGACTTCTCCTTTGAGTCCAACCCCGGGATCAACCCCGCCCTCATCGGTCAACTCGCCACCTGCGACTGGGTCAAAGCCGGCTACCCCCTGTGTTTAATCGGCGACTCCGGCACCGGCAAAAGCCACCTGCTCATCGGTCTGGGCACCCGGGCCGCCGAAGCCGGTTACCGAGTCCGCTACACCCTGGCCAGCAAGCTGGTCAACGAACTCGTCGAAGCCGCCGACGACAAGCACCTCACCAAACTGATCACCCGCTACGGCCGCGTGGATCTACTCCTCATCGACGAACTGGGCTACCTGCAACTCGACCGCCGCGGCGCCGAACTTCTCTTCCAAGTACTGACCGAACGAGAAGAACGCTCCGCGATCGCCATCGCTTCCAACGAACCCTTCTCGGCCTGGACCAAGACCTTCACCGACCCCCGCCTCTGCGCCGCCATCGTCGACCGACTCACCTTCGCCGGCCAGATCATCGAAACCGGCACCCACTCCTACCGACTCGCCCACGCCCGAAATACCCGACCCCCCAAAGCGACTGGGGCCAAATCAAGCCGTCCTACTGGGGCCAACTCAAGTTGACATTGCCAATGCCCGGGTGGTCAGGTTGGTACGCAGGTTCGCTGGACGCTGAATAGAGAATTACGCGTACGTAGGAGCCCATGCATGGCTGTGCAGCGCCGTCGCGAGGCCGGGACCGATGCTGTTACAGGAGTAAACCAGAGTGCCGGGTGAGGCGTTCGGCTCCCACCGGCCCGGCTGAGTACTGTTGACGCTTGAGATCATTCGGGATCGGTAGCAACGTCGAGCTGTGTACTTGATGCCGACACAACGTCCGAAGAGGAAGAAGACGATGGCGCGAATCTCGCGGTGCGTGGCAGGAGCCGCCGTGGCCGGTGCGGCGCTGTTCGGGATGACAATGGGTGCCGGGACCGCGCAGGCCGTTCCTGAGCAAGGCAACGGCTGGTGCCCGGGTCAGGCCTTGCCCTTCGACAACATCCGCTGGGACATGAACGTCTGTCACACCTGGTACATGGTCCCGCCCGGCACGGGCAACGTGACGATGGTCGACCTCAATGGCAATCCGCTGGGCAGCTTCATCTATGCCGGTGACACACCGCCGGTGCGCAACCCCCCGGCGGCCCCCTCGGGGCCGCCGCCGGGGACACCTTTCTGCAGCCCGCGCGGAGCCCTGATCATCATCCCGCCGATCTGCGACGAGATCGGTGTCGACTGGCCGCCCGGATCGCTGCAGAACTAATAGACGGAATTCGTCCAGTAGCTGTCGCGCCCTGTTCGGCTCTGTCGCCGGACCGGGCAACCCGTTGTGGCCGCTTACACCTGGGGCTGTGTGCCACGCTAAGCCTTGATCCACCGATGGGCCCTCGGTGTGTTGGCGGTGAAAGGGTTTGTGCCGATTGGGGCGGTGTGTGGGCGCGGGTGATGGCCCAAGGCTGAGACGCCGGCGGTGATCTGCGGTGCGGATGTCCCCCGGCGCGCCTCGGCGATTGCGCCGGCCGGCCACTGGAGCACGGTTTCGAGTTTCGTGAGGGTCGCGCCCTCAGCTCTGCGGCACCAGTTTCAACGAAATCGAGTTGATGCAGTACCGCTGATCCGTCGGCGTCGGGTAGCCCTCGCCCTCGAAAACGTGCCCCAGGTGGCTGTGGCAGTTGGCGCACAGCACCTCCACCCGGCGCATGCCCATGGAATCGTCCGTTCGCAGCACCACCGCCTCGGAGGCGGCCGGGTCGAAGAACGACGGCCACCCGCAGTGCGACTCGAACTTCTCGGTGCTGCGGAACAATTCGGCTCCGCACGCGCGGCACTGGTAGACGCCCTCGGTCTTGGTGTCGGTGTACTCGCCGGTGAACGGCCGCTCGGTGCCGGCCTGCCGCAGGACGTGAAACTCCTCAGGGCTCAGCCGCGCACGCCACTCGGAATCCGAAAGCTGAAGTTTGGGCAGCAGGTTGGGCTCAGAACTCATGAACCAACGCTAGCCGGGACCCGCCGCGGCGTCATCCACGCCGGGTCGATGCCGGCGTCTGGATCGGCGGCCAGCCGGCCGTCGGCTTTGGCGTCGAGGTAGCGGTAGTACAGCACGCAGAACACCACGATCAGCATCAACGACCAGCCGTAGGTGATCTTCATGTACTCCAGGAACCGCCCGGTGGTGGGCCAGCGCCACATCAGCCACCGGTCCAGCGTCAGGAAACCGTAAGTGGCCAGCCAGGCCGGCCAGTTGCGCAGCACCGAGTTGGGCAGCACCACCGTCATCAGGAACGGGAACAGCATCATCGAGTAGTAGCCCTGCGCCAGGGACAGCACCAGCCACGACGTGATCAGCAGCACCCCTGAGGAGGTGAGTGCCCAGAAGAACTGGTCGCGCTGGTGGTAGTAGCGGTAGAGCAGCCACAGGCTGGCCACCGCCAGCACCACGAACAGCAGCCGCAGCGCTGTGATCAGCCACATCGGCAGCCCGTAGTAGACACCGTTGCCCAGCACCGAGGAGTTGAAGTAGTCCCGGGTCGACAAGAGGTAGGGGATGGTGCGGCGGATGAAGCTGCCGCGGTCGACCACCAGCTGCCAGGCCACCGCGTTGAACAGCAGCGGTACCGCCGCCGCGGCGACCAGCACCCGCCACTGCCGGTTCAGCAGCGGTAGCAGCAGCAGCACCGCCAGCACCGGTTTGACCGTCAGCGACAGACCGATGGCGATTCCCGACAACCATTCCCGGCTCGCCCGTCCGTCGAGCAGCCAGAGCAGGAACAGCACCTCGCACAGCAGGATGCAGCCGTTGATGTTGGTGAACACCAGAGTGTTCGTCACCGACTCGGTGACGAACGCGGCCGCCAGCAGTGCGGGCAGCGCCGGCGACCGCATCGAGAACTTGAACAGCCGGACCAGGAAAAAGCAGGCGGCGATGATGGCCACCGTGTTGAGCAGGATGAACCAGTTGCGGGCGGCGTAGATGCTGTCGAAGTAGCCGAACGGCGCCATCAACAAGGTGCCGCCAGGAGGGTAGAGGTAGTGCGGGTCCACCTCGGTGAAGACGTCGGTGTACACCGGCTGGTGGTCCCGGAACCGGCGCACGGCCCAGTAGACCGGGGCCCAGTCGTCGGTGATGTAGCCGTTGGAGGTCAGCACATAGCTGCGGTGGATGATCGACATGATCGCGATCGGCCACAACGCGGTCCGCACCACGTCCTGGGTACTCGGCGGGCTGGTTCGCGGACCGAATACCTTTCGCAGCAGCGATGAGTCACCGGAAACCACGATCCGCACCGTACACCGGCGCGGCGCCCGCGCCGGTCAGGCGGGGCAGAAGGTGTCGGTCGCCGGCATGGCGCCGCTGTCGAGATAAGACATCAGCGGCCCCGTCGCGCAGGAGGTGTAGACGACGGCCCCGTGCCCGGTGCCCTGCCACATCACCCGCCTGCTGGTGGCGCCGGCGTTGATCATGGTCGCCGCCGCCGCGGGCACGCCCTGGGAACCGGCGATCGGATCTTCCTGGACACCGAGCAGCAGGGCGTTGACCTTGAGGTCCTTCGGTTCCTTCGGCGCCGACCCGCTGGGCCAGTTCAAGCACTTCACGAGGCTCAGCGCGCCGACGGTGCCGAACTGCGGGTAGGTCTTTCCCCAGGCGACGACGAGTTCGCGCACTCGGTCCGGGCTGGGCCGGTTGAGCGCGTCGCTGCAGGTGTTGACGAACTGGCCGTCGGTGGCGCGCAGGGCCTCAGCCTGGTTCACCAGGCTGTTGAGCAGGTTGGTGTCGCCGGTGCGGGCGGCGTTCAGCGCGTCGGACAGCCGGACGGTGTTGGCCACCCGGTCGCCGGTCGGGTAACCCAGTGCGGTGATGATCGCGTTGGCCAGCATCGACACCGACATCCCGCCCGGTCCGCGACCGGTTCTGGCCGCGGTCAGCAGCCCGTCGACCGCGCCCTTGGGGTCCGGGCCGAGCGAGCAGTTCACCGTCATGCACTGGCCGGCGAAGGCGTCCAGCGCGCTCTGCTGGCCCTTGACCTGATCTTCGACGATGGCCTCGGCGCCGGCACCGGCCGGAATGGGGGAGTCCAGCACCAGCCGGGCCACCTTCTCCGGGTGCGAGCCGGCGTAGGCCAGCGCCACTTGCGCGCCGTTGCCGATGCCGAGCAGCGCGAGCGCCGGCACGTCCCAGGTGCTGCGCAGCCGTTCCAGATCTTCGGCGGCGCGGGCGTTGTCGTAGGACGAATCGCCGGGCGCCAGGGCGTCGGTGCACCCGGTGGTGGCCGTCAGGGTGATCTGGCCGAGCGCGGCCACAGGGTCGTCGCCCGTCTCGAACTGGGCTTGTTCGCGCATCTGCTTGCGGTCGAACTCGTCACGGCACTCGATCGGACTGGACATCCCGATGCCGCGCCGGTCCACCGCCACGATCGGGTGCTTGACCAGCACGTCGCCGGCCGAGCGGGTCAGCCACACCGGCAACTGCAGCGACGACGGCAGATCAGAGCCGGTGGTGAACACCAGCGGAGCGGCGTCCGGCGGGGTCTGCGGCCCGCGGGCCCGCATGACGCCGATGCTCACCGTTCCGGTGGCCCCGCCGATTGGGTCGAGGTCGGCGTCGTACTGGGCGCAATCCAGCGACGTGCCGGGCAGCGGTTTGGCCCCGGCGTCGCCGAATGCCTTGGCGGTGCAGTCCTTCCACACCAGGTCGTTCTTGGGTGCCAGCAACTCCGCAGGCCCGCCGGCGGCATTGCTGGTCTGCGGCACCGCACCGGGGTTGCGCGCGGAGTCGGTGGCGAACCGCGGGTTGGCGGCCAGCCAGGGCGCGCAGCCGGTGAGCACAGCCGCGGCGGTGCCCACGCTGACCGCGGTGAAGAACCGACCCTGCCGACGCATGCCCACCACAGTAGCGACGCGTATCACCGCCGGGTCGATACAGTCCATGCATGCCCGGGCATCTGGTGGACCGTCATCCCACGGTCTCCCCGCAGCGGCTGATCGCCGGGCTGGTGCCACCACCCACCTTCACCGACGTCAGCTTCGAGAGCTACCGGCCCGACCCGGCCGAACCCACCCAGGCCGCTGCGGTGACGTCGTGCCTGAGTTTCTGCGACGAGGCGGTGCGCCGCCGGGCGGGGCGACGCAAGATGTTCGGCAAGCGCGAGACGCTGCCTGGGGTGGGGCTGTACCTGGACGGCGGCTTCGGCGTGGGCAAGACCCACCTGCTGGCGTCGGCCTATCACCGGCTGCCGGACTCCGCCGAGCACCCCAAGGCGTTCGCCACCTTCGGCGAACTGACCCAGCTGGCCGGCGTGTTCGGGTTCGTCGAATGCATCGACCTGCTCGCCGACTACACCGTGGTGTGCATCGACGAGTTCGAACTCGATGACCCGGGCAACACCACCTTGATCTCCCGGATGCTCTCGCAGCTGGTGGAGCGCGGGGTTTCGGTCGCCGCGACGTCGAACACCCTGCCCGAGCAACTGGGTGAGGGCCGGTTCGCCGCGCAGGACTTCCTGCGTGAGATCAATACGCTGGCAGCCATTTTCACCACCGTGCGAATCGAGGGCCCGGACTACCGGCACCGCGGGTTGCCGCCGGCGCCCGAGCCGCTCACCGACGACGACGTGCGGGCCCGGGCCGAGGCACTGCCCGGTGCCACCCTGGACGACTTCGACCAGCTGTGCGACCACCTGGCCACCATGCATCCCTCGCGCTATCTGGCCCTGATCGAGGGCGTGTCGGCGGTGCACATCACCGGCGTTCATCCGCTCGGTGACCAGAGCGTGGCGCTGCGGCTGGTGTCGCTGACCGACCGGCTGTACGACGCCGGCATCCCGGTGGTGTCATCCGGGGCCAAACTGGACACCCTGTTCTCCCCGGAGATGCTCGACGGTGGTTACCGGAAGAAGTACCTGCGAGCCACCTCCCGGCTGCTCGCGCTGAGCGCCTAGACGAACTTAGACGTATCTAGACCGGGCGCACCATCACGACGTCGTCCATGGTGCCGTTGCCCAGCCGGAACGTGCGGGTGCCGGTGACGGCGAAGCCGTGTTTGCCGTAAAAGCGTTGGGCACGTTGGTTGTTCCGATTGACTCCCAGCCACACCGCCGCCGCGCCGTCGGCCGTCGCCCAGTCGAGTCCGGCCTGCATCAGCGCCGCCGCCGCGCCGCTGCGGTGATGCGTTGCCAGCACGTACATCTTGGACAGCTCCGCCGCCGGCCGCGGGCCGACGGCGGCGCCGATGTCCGGGTCGTCGTCGACACCGCGCACCAACATCGCGTAGCCGACGATCCGGCCGTCCTCCCGGGCCACCAGGACGATCCGGTCGCGATCGGCCAGGTGCTCGGCGAACCGCCCGGCGGACAGGTGCGCGGCGATGTGGGCGGCGATGTCGGCGGGATCGGCCGCCGGCGGGCAGGCCAGCGGGAAGGTGGTCGCCGCGACATCGGCCAGTTCGGCGGCATCGGTGCCGCGTGCCGGGGTCACCGAGATCGCCATCGCGCCAATGCTGACACACCGTTGCGCTGGGTTCGCCCACCCTCGTCCCGGGTACCCGTCTGCGCAACAGCGACGACTGGAGGAGGTCTGGCGATGCCGACGAGTGTGACGCGTGATATCGCCGCACCGCGCCAGCGGGTGTGGGACGTGCTTGCCCACGGATGGACGTACGCGCAGTGGGTGGTGGGCAATAGCCGGATGCGGGCGGTCGACGACGACTGGCCCGCCCCGGGAAGCCGGATCCTGCACTCGATCGGGGTGTGGCCGCTGGTCATCGACGACGAGACGGTGGTCCTCAGTTGTGTGCCCGAGCAGGAACTGGTGCTGCTGGCCAAGATCGGCCGGCTCGGTGCGGCGCGGATCACGCTTCGGCTCAGCGACATTGCCGGCGGGTGCCGCCTGGAGATGGACGAGATCGCCGTCCGCGGCCCGATGCGGATGGTGCCCAACCGGCTGCAGCTGGCCGGGATCTGGCCGCGCAACAAGGAATGCACCTGGCGGCTGGCTGGGCTGGCCGAGCGTCGCGAGCCCGACGATCTCGAGGAACCGGCCCGGCACCGCGCCCGCGCTATCCGATCGCGCTGACAGCCGTTCGCCGGGCAAAACCGCGGGATGCCGGGCGGCTGAGCAGCAATCCACGGACCCGTTCGTCCACATCACGGCCCTTTTGGCCATCCCCTGCACCAGCGGCTCGTTGGTTTCCTAGACTCGAACCATGGCAGGCCTGCATAAATCCCAAGAACGCTTCGACCTCGGCAAGATCGAAAGCCGCCCCGCATCGGTACCGCAGATGTTCCGCAACCGCGTCGCGGCTACGCCGAACGCCGAGGCGTTCCGCTATCCCAAGGGTGGCGGTGGTTGGGAAAGCGTGACGTGGCGCCAGGTCGCCGACCGCGTGGACAACATCGCGGCCGGTCTGATCTCGCTGGGCATCAACCCCGAGGAGCGGGTGGCGCTGGCGTCGGGCACCCGCTACGAGTGGGTGGTGGCCGACTTCGCAATCCTGGCCGCCGGTGCGGCGACCACCACCGTCTATCCGACCACCAACGCCGAGGATGTCGCCTACATCGTCTCCAACTCCGGCAGCCGCATCGTCATCGCGGAGGACCAGACTCAGGTGGACAAGTTGCGGGAGAAGCGCGATGACCTGTCCGCCGTGGACAAGGTCGTCGTCATGGACGGCCAGGGCGACGGCGACTGGGTGATCAGCCTCGCCGACCTCGAAGAGCGGGGCCGGCATGTGCTGGCCGAGTCGCCTAACGTCGTCAACGACCGGATCGCTGCCATCCGGCCCGACCAGCTGGCCACCCTGATCTACACCTCCGGCACCACCGGTAAGCCCAAAGGCGTCCGGCTGCTGCAGAAATCGTGGACCTACACCGCCGCGGCCATGGATTCCATTGGTGCGCTGTCCGACAAGGACCTCAACTATCTCTGGCTGCCGCTGTCTCATTCGTTCGGCAAGGTGATGCTGGCGCTGCCGCTGGCGATCGGGTTTCCCACCGTCATCGACGGCCGGGTGGACAAGATCGTGGAGAACCTGGCGATCATCCGCCCGACGATCATGGGCGCGGTCCCGCGCATCTTCGAGAAGGTGCACGGCCGCATCAACGAGATGGTGGCCAAAGAGGGCGGCGTCAAGAAGACGATGTTCGACTGGGCAGTCGGTGTGGGGGTTCAGGTGTCGCGGGTTCGGCAGGCCGGGCAGACCGTCAACCCGATTCTGGCGGCGCAGTACAAGCTTGCCGACAAACTGGTGCTGTCGAAGATCCGCGACCGCTTCGGTGGGCGGCTGCGGTTCTTCATCTCCGGGTCGGCGGCGTTGGACCGCGAGATCGCGCAATGGTTCGATGCGATCGGCATCGTGGTGCTGGAGGGCTACGGACTCACCGAAACCTCCGCGGCCTCGGTGCTGAACCGGCCGACCGCCTACCGGTTCGGCACCGTCGGCTGGACTCTTCCGCAGACCGAGGTCAAGATCGCCGAGGACGGCGAGATCATGCTGAAGGGCCCGGGTGTCATGGAGGGCTATCACGACATGCCCGAAGCCACCGCCGAGACGATCGAGCCCGACGGCTGGTTCCACACCGGCGACATCGGCGAACTGGACGCCGAGGGCTTCCTGCGGATCACCGACCGCAAGAAGGACATGTTCAAGACTTCGCAGGGCAAATACGTTGCGCCATCTGCGATTTCGGCCCAGTTCAAGGGCATCTGCCCATTTGCCAGCGAGATCGTCGTGTACGGCGAGAGCAAGCCGTACTGCGTGGCCCTGGTCAGCCTCGACGCCGATGGTGTCAAGGATTGGGCGGCCGCTAACGGGTTGGGCGGCAAGTCGTTCGCCGAGATCGCCCGCGACCCCAAGACCTTCGCCGCCGTCGAAGGCTACGTCGAGGAGCTCAACAAGCACCTCAACCGGTGGGAGCAGGTCAAGAAGTTCGCCATCATCGACCGCGAACTGACCGTCGAGAATGGCGACCTGACGCCCAGCCTGAAACTCAAGCGCAAGGTCGTCGTCGACAACTTCCAGGACAAGATCGAGGGCCTGTACGCCTGACTCCGTCGTTGCCCGCACCCCTGGCGAGCCGGGTCAGCCGGCTCGCTGGGACCGTGGGCTGACACGGCACGCCGTCGACCTGCTGCGGCCGGTGGTCAAGGTGTACCACCGCTCGGCAGTGCTTGGCTTGGAACGTATTCCGGCGGGGCGGTGTCTACTGGTGGGCAACCACTCCGGTGGGCTGCTCACCCCGGACTTCGCGATCTTTGCGGTGGACTACTACGAGCGCTTCGGCTTCGACAAGCCGCTGTATGTGCTCGGGCACGACTCGATGTTCCACGGCCCGGCGGCCGACGTGCTCCCGCATCTGGGGGTGATTCAGGCCAGCCCCGACAACGCAGCCGCAGCCCTGGCGACCGAATCGGCCGTCATGGTGTACCCAGGCGGCGACATGGAGGTCTACCGGCCGACGGTGGAGGAGAACGTCATCGACTTCGCCGGTCACACCGGCTATGTCCAGACCGCAGTCGATGCCGGGGCGCCCATCGTCCCGGTGGTGTCGATCGGTGGGCAGGAGACGCAGATGTACCTCAGCCGGGGTCGGTGGCTGGCCCGGGCGCTGCGGGTGGACCGTTGGGAGCGCCGCGTGTTGCGCACCGACATCCTGCCGGTCACCTTCGGGTTTCCGTTCGGCCTGAGCGTGCTGATCCCGGTGAACGTGCCGCTGCCCTCGAAGATCGTCACCCAGGTTCTCGACCCGATCGACGTGGTGGGGCAGTGGGGGCCGCACCCCGATCCGGAGAAGGTCGACGGCCGCATCCGCCGGGAGATGCAGGCCGAACTCGACCGGTTGCGCCGCCGCCGCCGGCTGCCGATCATCGGCTGAGAACTCTCTTTTCGTATTAGTTTGTGCGTCAATTGATTTCGCGGTTGATCTTGTTTATCTCTCAGCTTAGTTTCAGGGGACGTCGAGGCTTTGTCCGGCATGCGTGATGGTGTCTGATGGAACCGGGTATGGGGAGATCGAGGGAGTCAATGAACGCAAGCATGCCCGTCGGGCGGGTCGGCAGCCTGGCCGTGGCGCTGGGCGTCGGCCTTGCCCTGAGCACCGGATGCGCCGTCGCCTACGCCGACGAATCCGACGACACATCGGCCGCCGACACGGCGTCGTCAGCATCGGCGGACACGGCGACGGACACAGCGACGGACACAGCTGGCGACGCGGCCACCGCGATCGCCTCGCCATCGCCGGAGACCGCCACGCGAGCGAGAAGTGCGCCGACCGCCAGTGGGGCGCGCACCGCCGAATCCGCCGACACTCCGGAGCTGGAAAGCGTTCTTGCGCAGAAGGATTCGCCCACTACTGACGAGGAGCTCGCACCGCCCGACGCCCTGCCGTCGCAGCATGCCCGGGCCTCTGTTGCGATCCAGCTGCCGGCAACTGCGGCCAAGGCGGCACGCAACCGTCATGCGGGGTTGCCGGCCAACCCGTTCAGCGCAGCGGCCGCCGATCGGACGCCCGCTCCGGCGGCCACGGTGACGACCCGATCGGATTCTGCTTCGCAAACGGTCGCCGCGTCGGAGCCGGCCGCGCCGGCCGGTGCCGCGGAGACTCCGGCCTCCGCCCCGGCGGTACCGTCTCCGGCGGCTGCCACGGTGTCCGACGTTCCGGCCGGACCGGCGTTGACCTTCACCACCGCCGCTATTCCGGCTTCTGCGCCGTCGCCAGCCACCGCCATCCGCGGCGTCGTGGACACCCTGCTGGCCGCCTTCGGCCTGGGCCCGCTGGCGGCGGGCTCGCCGCTGGCGCCGGTTGAGACGTCCGCGCTGTGGGGTTTACTGGCCTGGACCCGAAGGGAATTCCAGCGCACCATCGAGATCCTCGGCGGCAGCACCGGCACGCAGACCATCCCGACTCTGAGCGCCGCCACCGCCACCCCGTTGCCGGCTGGCACCACCCTGGCTGCCGCCGCCACGACGACGCCGACCACCACCCCCGTCGCCTGGTTGACCGGTCCCGGCACCACCGGGTCCTACCTGCTCAGCCGGACCAACAACACCGCCGCCATGTTCGGCATCGCCGGGACCGACATCGGTGCCATGTGGGACAACGGCATTGCCGACAATCCGGTCACGGCTGTCAACGAACACCAGGTGCTGATGGCCTTCGGGGACACCTTCAGCGGTACCGGGATGACAGGCACCTGGCGCCCCAACGTTCTGCTGCGCAGCTCTGACGCGACGCTGGCCGACGGCATCACCGTGCGGCCCGGGGTGGTGGGGGACATCTTCAGCGGCTCGCCGCTGTCGGCCCCGAACTTCTCCCGCCAGATCATCAAGAGCCCCGGGTATCTGGGTTTCCAGGGCAGGGAGGTGACGCTCATTCCCACTGCGGGCATCTCGGTGCCGTACAACAACGCCTACGGCTCCCGGCAGTACGTCAGTTACATGTCGGTCAAGTCCTGGGATACCCCTGGCCGGTGGACCACCAACTACGCGGCCGTCGCCTACTCCGACGACAACGGTCAGACCTGGACGGTGGCGCCCTCCTCGATCCGCTCGGCCGCGGCGTACCGGACCACCACCGGATATGTGTCGGGGAATCAGAACTTCCAGCAGAGCGCATTCGTCCGGCCGCCGGCTCGGGCGGCCGATTCGAACTACGTCTACGCCTACGGCACCCCGTCGGGCCGCAACGGCACGATCTACCTGTCGCGGGTCAAGCAGACCGCGATCCTCGATCAGACCCAATACGAATACTGGAACGGCAATTCCTGGGTGCTCAACAAGCCCTCGGCGGCCACACCGCTGTTGCCCGGCACCACAACCGGCTTCTGGATCTTCAAGCGCACCACCTACCCCAGCGCCGGGGAGATGTCGGTGCAGTACAACACCTATTTGAACAAGTACGTGATGATGTACACCGATTCGGCCAACAACGTGGTGATGCGCACCGCCGCCCAGCCGCAGGGGCCGTGGTCACCGCCGACCACGCTGGCTACCTCGGCGCAGTATCTGGGGCTGTACGCGCCGATGATGAACCCGTGGTCCACCGGCCAGGACGTCTACTGGAACATGTCGTTGTGGGGTGACTACAACGTACTGTTGATGCACACGAGGTTGGTGTGATGCACGTTCGTAGGAGTCGAGGGAGCGCGACGATGAAGTACCGCGGCCCGATGATCTGCGCGGTGGTGCTTGCCGCGGCGGCGGTGTTCCCCGTTGGGACCGCCGGCGCCGATGTGGCTGTCCCGGCGGTGGGAGTGGGATGCTCGCAGGAACTCGACGGCGCCATGACCCTCCTGCCCGACCAGACAAGCTATGTCATCTGTCAGCGGGCCGGCATGGGCTTGGCGTGGACCCCGGTGCAAACCCCGTTCCCGCCTCATGACGTCTGGCTCGGTTACGGCCCGGCGATCACCCTGCACGGCCAGGGCATGCGCAACCCCAATGTGTCTGCCGGTCAGTGGACGGCAACGCCGCAGGACGCGGACACCGCGTGCACCGTCACCCAGACCGATGTGGTCGAGGCGGGTGTCCTTGCGCAGCCGCAGGTTTCACAGGGTGAGCAGGGCAAACCGCTGACGGTCCGGATGGATACGTCGCTGTTCTACGTCGAACTCGCCGGCAATTGCCTCTGGGAAAAGGATTAGGCGTACCGACTCCGTCGGCGCCTGACCGGGCACAAGGGTCGGCCCGCCGAACACGGGGGGGGTTGGTCCGACGGGCCGACGCCAGCTATTGTCGGCCAAACGGACTACAACCGGACTGATTTCTGACGCGTGTCGAGTGTGGCCTATCTCGCAGAAAATCCGCCGCCGAGTCGGCGGCAGATGTGCTCAGCCGCTGAGTCCCCGGCCGCGAATAGGGCGTCAGGGGCGTTGAGGCCGGCACGAGCCGATGCCGTCGACCCGTTCGGCGGCGTCGGCCTGGTCGTTGAGGGCACGCGCCAATTGCCGCGCTTGGGCTGGCGTCAGATCAAGCGCCAGTGTCATCGGCGGTGAGTCTGCGAACTTGAGGCCGATGCTGGTGGCCGTGCGGCCGTCGGTGGTCTGAACGCCGGTGAGGAACAGAACCACCTCGTCGACCTGGACGGCAGGAAAGAGAAACACCCGGTCGTGGTGCTGCGCGTCCCATTCGCCGAGCCATTCGGCCCCGGCTGGCGGTGGGGTAGTGGCGTCTTGCGGGCCGGGGATCATGTCAGCGGACCTCTTTGCCTGGGAGCCCAGCGCGCCGGCTGCCAGTTCATATCAAGCCCACGGCGTCCGGGTGTGGGTCACAAAAACCTGCTCTGAGCTGGGATAATGCTGGTGCGCGATACTGGGATTGAACCAGTGACCTCTTCCGTGTCAGGGAAGCGCTCTCCCGCTGAGCTAATCGCGCGGGGTAAAAACTTGAGGTGGAGACGGGAATCGAACCCGTGTGCACGGCTTTGCAGGCCGTTGCCTCACCACTCGGCCACTCCACCGTTGGGGTTTGATGCCAGTTGCATCCTCGAGCGGATGACGGGATTCGAACCCGCGACCCTCACCTTGGCAAGGTGATGCGCTACCAACTGCGCTACATCCGCACACTCCGGGCGAGATCGTCGCCTGTCGCGATGGTCGACAATAGTCGACTCACGCGACCGCCACAAATCCCGGGTAGCCCGTCGCGTGTTCAGCGGAAATACGCCCCGTGCTAGTCTTCGTGCCGCGGTGCATGACGTAGGCAACTGCCGCTTTCCGGTCCCGTGGCTCAGTGGAAGAGCGTCCGCTTCACACGCGGAAGGTCGCTGGTTCGATCCCAGCCGGGACCACCACGATTGACTCGCAGAGACATGGGCGTTTCACTCAGTAGTGCGGCGGCGCCGCCAGCTGGTGAATCCACCCCGGTCGCGGCCCTCCGGGCAGCCGCCCATCAGAAATGACATCGCCGTCACCGATCTGGCCGACAGCGCGGGCGTTGCACCGGCCGGTGCGTATCCGGTTGTACCGGTTCACTTTTTCCTGGCGGTGGCGGTGCCGGTAGTCCTTATTCCACAACCTCGGCAGCCGCCCCCGATTCAGCTCCTCGCTGAACGAACCCTTCACAAGTGCGCCTCATGCGCTAGATTGAGTGAAGTCTCGCTGAGGACATTTCCAGCGCGATTCGCGTCGCAAGAAGATCCGGCGCTTCTCTTTCTAGAAGTAGTTGCCAGGTTCAGACGGAAGCCTTGCAGAAATCCTTCACGCGTTAGCCCGTGTGCACAAGTGAGGTATGAATCGTGGAACAATCAAGCTCAGCGACCAACGGCGTCGCCACCGCTCCCGGCTGTTCGATCAATGAGGAGTGGATCGGACGCACTGCGGTGATCTCGGTATCCGGCGTTCTCGACATGCTCACCTCTCCACAACTTGAGGCCGCGATCTCGGCGGCACTTCAGAAGAACCCCACCGCACTTGTGGTGGATCTCACTGACGTCGACTTCCTGGCCTCGGCAGGCATGGGGGTGCTTGTCTCCGCCCGCGATCAGACGGCCGGTACCACCGGTTTTGCGGTCGTGGCCAGCGGTCCGGCCACCAGCCGGCCGCTCAAGCTGGTCGGCTTGGCCGAAGTAGTGGGCCTGTACCCGACGCTGGATGAGGCGCGGGCGGCGCTCGGGGAGTAGCGCTCCGTCGCGGCGGGTATACGGCGGCTGAGATGAACTCAGCCTGCTACCCGTGCATAGATGCCGACGATGACCGGTTCGCGTTCAACGATGCGCCGGCCAGCCCGACCGCAGCCGCGTGGATCCGCGACGAGTTCGCGCGATGGCTGCGGCGGCGCACCGATCTCGATGAGTCCAAGCTCTGCGATGTGCTGCTGGCGGTCAACGAGGCGCTCGCCAACAGCGCCGAATTCGCCTACGTCGACGGCGGAGACGGCACCGTCGACGTCGAAGCGGTGCATGACGCGCGTCGAAATGCGTTGATGGTGAAGGTACTTGACCGCGGCCACTGGCGTCGGACAGACCCGTTGACCCGGCAGCGCCGACGCGGCCGGGGCATCCCGCTGATGCGGACACTGGCCGACTCGGTGGTGATCGACACCTCGGGTCTGGGAACCAGTGTCGCCATGCAATTCAGTGGTCGGGGTGGGCTGAGCGGCCCGTCGGCGCTGGAGCCCGCCTATCATCACAGCGATGAGCAATTACCTCGTCGCCGGCGGTAGCCGCGGTATCGGACTAGAACTTGTTGGGCTGCTCGCCCCCTCGGCGTCCCAAGTGGACGTTTGGTCTCGTTCGGTCGACGGCCTCGAACCCGGCGGCCGGGTCCGGCACCTCGTCTGCGACATCACCGCCCCCGACCCGTTGCCCGAACTGCCCGAATCGATCCAGGGCGCCGCGTACTGCCCGGGAACGGTCAATCTGAAGAGCTTCCGGGCGCTGTCCGAGGACGATTTCCGCCGCGACTGGGAGATCAATCTCCTTGGGGCCGTGCGCTTTCTGAAAGCCTGCGGGCCCAAGCTCAAAGGTGAGGACGGCGACCCGGCCAGCGTGGTGCTGTTCAGCACCGTCGCGGTGGGTCAGGGCATGCCGATGCACGCCTCGGTCGCGGCGGCCAAGGGTGCGGTCGAGGGGCTGGTCCGGTCGCTGGCCGCCGAGTGGGCGCCGCGGATACGGGTCAACGCCATCGCGCCGGCACTGGTGGACACCCCGCTGGTCGACCGGATGCTGTCCACACCGGAGAAGCGCGAGGCCATGGCGGCGCGCTATCCGCTCAAGCGGGTCGGCACCGCGGCCGACGCGGCCGCGCTGGCCCGCTTCCTGCTCTCGCCGGAGAGCGGATGGATCACCGGTCAGGTGCTCGGCCTTGACGGTGGCATGTCCACGCTGCGGGCGTGACTTCGCGGGCCCGACGGCCCAACGACACGACAACGCCGGCCGGGGCGATCTTGCTTGCCCCGACTGGCGCGATACTGCGACAACTTTTCACCGGATCGGGGACCTGAGTTAATGGATGTTGTCGGGGTCAGTCGCGAAGGCACTGGGCGCAGCGGCGCACTACGCCATGACGGAACCAGAATCTATGTCGCCAACCAGAGCGACGGCACGGTGTCGGTGATCGACGCTGCCACCAACACCGTCACCGGCACCATTACCGTCGGCGCCCAGCCGAACGGGGTGGCGGTCAACGCCGCCACCGGCTGTGTCTACGTCGCCAACCAGGGCGACGGCACGGTGTCGGTGATCGACGCTGCCACCAACACCGTCACCGGCACCATTACCGTCGGCGCCCAGCCGAACGGGGTGGCGGTCAACGCCGCCACCGGGTGTGTCTACGTCGCCAACCAGGGCGACGGCACGGTGTTGGTGATCGACGCCGCCACCAACACCGTCACCGGCACCATTACCGTCGGGCAGAGCGCGGATTGGGTGGCGGTAAATCCTGTCACGGGCTACGTCTACGTGACGCATACGGAAGCGCCGAGCGCCCCCGCTGAGCCGTCGAGTGGAAAGGTGTCGGTGATCGACGCCGCCACCAACACCGTCATCGGCACCGTTACCGTCGGCCAAAGCGCGGCTGCGGTAGTGCTCAACCCTGCTACCGGCGATATCTACGTTGCCGATCATGTAAGCCTGAGCGTGCTGATACTCGCACCCATCGCCGGGCTGGCACCGAAATCGGTTGGTGTCAGAGGGCCGGCTATTTGCCTGGCATTCAATCCTGTCACCGGCTACATCTACGCCCCAAGCGGCTACAGCGTGTCGGCTATCGACGCCGCTACCAATACCTTCAAGAACGCCGTAACCGTGGGTGGAGTCGCGTACGCGGTGGCGGTCAACCCCGCTACCGGTTACGTCTACGTCACCGATCTAGCGGGCGGGAGGGTTTGGGTGCTTGCGCCGATAGCCTCCCAGACGCCTATCGCCACCATCACAGTCGGTGGGACCCCGACCGCTTTGGCTGTGTACTAACTCTGCAGGTGATCTTCACTGAGACTTACTTCTACAGAATGGGCCGGCCGCCGGTGACCGCGATCCGGGCCCCGGTGATGTAGCTCGCCTCATCTGAGGCCAGCAGCACGTACACCGGAGCCACCTCGACGGGCTGGCCAGCCCGCCCAAGTGGGGTGTCGCTGCCGAAGTTCGCCACCTTCTCCTCGGGCATGGTGGCCGGGATCAGCGGGGTCCAGATCGGTCCCGGCGCCACGCTGTTGACCCGGATTCCCCTCTCGCCCAACAGTTGCGCGAGACTTGCCGCGAAGTTGGCGATCGCGGACTTGGTGGCCGCGTACGGGGCCAGGGTGGGGGAGGGCATGTCGGAGTTCACCGAGGAACTGCCGATGATCGACGCGCCGGGACGCAGATGCGGTAGCGCTGCTTTGACCAACCGGAAGAACGCCCCGATGTTGACCTGGAAGGTGTAGTCCCATTCGTCGTCGCTGATCTCCTCCAGGTCGGTGTGAGTCATCTGGTAGGCGGCATTGTTGACCAGAATGTCGATGCCGCCGAGTTCCTCGACGGCCTTGTCGATGATCTCCCGGCAGAACTCGGGCTGCGACAGGTCGCCGGGCATCAGCACGCACTTGCGGCCCTCCCGCTCGACGTAGTGGGCGACCTCATTGGCGTCGGCGTCCTCGTTGAGATACGAAATGACGACGTCGGCGCCCTCGCGGGCATAGGCGATCGCGACGGCCCGGCCGATGCCGCTGTCGCCGCCGGTGATGATCGCGCGCTTGCCGGTCAGCCGCCCGGAGCCGCGGTAACTCTGTTCGCCGCAGTCGGGAATCGGGTCCATGGCGGCCTGGATGCCCGGCGGTCTCTGCTGTTGTTTGGGGAATGCCATGACGGCGGGGGTACCCCCGCCGCGGTCGGTGTGAACCTCAGACCGCGGTGAGGTAGCGGTGCGTCACGATTCGCTGCGCCACCCGCAGCGCCGGCGAGCCGAGCCGGCTCCACCACGTCGCCGGCCGGGAGAACGCCGCCACCTCGCTGTAGACGGCTCCGTCCGCGGGGTCGTAGCGCACCGCGAACATCTCCTCGCCGATTACCGCGTGTCCGGGCAGGCTGCCGTAGGCGAAGCCGCGGCGGTTCTCCTCGTCGATGACGTAGACCACCCGGCAGGGCGCCAGGAACGGCCCGAGCCGGCCCAGCACGTCGGCGCCGACCTCGGCGACCTCGGTGCCGGCATCCACCCGCAGACCCGCGCCCCGCAGCATCCCGTACCGCATGACCGCGTCTGCTGCCTGCTCGAACCGCGCCCGGCCCTGCCCGATCCGTTTGTCTGCCCGGACGTGGTGGTAGCGCGCGGGCAGGTGATCGGCGGTTGAGCCGCGCTCGGCGTAGGTGAGCGGCAAGCCGGCAAGATCGGCCAGTTTCATCCCTCCACGATGCCCTGATGGAGTCTCAACCGCACGTAGTCTCGGGGCGTGACAGCTGACAACACGGACAGGCGCCGGTGGACCCACCATCGGGAGCGGTTGCGGCAGCGGCCGACGCTGGACTTCTCCTACCGCGTCGTGGTGGCCGTGGTGGGGTTGACGGTGCTGCTCGTCGGCATCGCCGCAATCCCGTACCCGGGCCCTGGCTGGGCGATCGTGTTTCTCGGCCTGGCCATTCTGGCCAGCGAGTTCTACTGGGCGCGTCGCACGCTGACCTACACCAAGGACCGCTACGACACCGCGATGAGCTGGCTGCGTCGACAGCCGTCCTGGGTTCAGGCGGCAGGCGCGGTGCTGACCGGCGCGGTGGTGGTCGGCACGCTGTGGTTCCTCGGGGCGATCTACTGGGCGGCCGAGCTGGTGGGTCTGCACCACCCGCTGCTGCGCAGCCCTATCGGGCTCGGTTCCTGATAGCTGCCTGGATAGCATTAGCCCGGACCGCCGCCGATCCGGCGGCTTAGTCGTTGCTGGCCGAAGTGAAAGTGATCCGCCGATGAGTGCCCCCGCACAATCCGCCCCGCCCGAACCGCTGAGGGTCGCGGCCGGGACCACAGCGGGGGCCGCCGTGCGCGACGCCGGTCTGCCCGGGCGGGGGGAGCCCGGCGCGATCGTCGTGGTCCGCGACGAGGACGGGAAATTGCACGACCTGAGCTGGGCTCCGGCCGCCGACGCCGCGGTGACCCCGGTGGCCGCCGACACCGACGAGGGTCGCAGTGTGATCCGGCACTCCGCCGCCCACGTACTGGCCCAGGCCGTGCAGCAGATGTTCCCGGCGGCCAAGCTGGGCATCGGCCCGCCCATCACCGACGGCTTCTACTACGACTTCGACGTTCCGGCGGCTTTCACCCCCGAGGACCTCGAGGCCCTCGAGAAACGCATGAAAGCGATCGTCAAAGAGGGACAGCTGTTCTCCCGGCGGGTGTACGAATCCAAAGACGAAGCCAGGCGCGAATTGGCCGCCGAGCCCTACAAGCTCGAACTCGTCGACGACAAGTCCGGCGACGCCGACATCATGGAAGTCGGTGGCGACGAGCTCACCGCCTACGACAACCTCAACCCGCGCACCCGGGAACGGGTGTGGGGAGATCTCTGCCGCGGCCCGCACTGCCCCACCACCAAGTACATCCCCGCCTTCAAACTCACCCGCAGCTCGGCGGCGTACTGGCGCGGCAACCAGAACAACGCCAGCCTGCAGCGCATCTACGGCACCGCGTGGGAATCCCAGGAAGCCCTGGACCGCCACCTCGAACTGCTCGAAGAAGCCCAGAAGCGCGACCACCGCAAGCTCGGCGTGGAACTCGACCTGTTCAGCTTCCCCGACGAATTGGGCTCCGGCCTACCGGTTTTCCACCCCAAGGGCGGCATCGTGCGCCGGGAGTTGGAGGAGTATTCACGCCGCAAGCACATCGAAGCCGGATACGAGTTCGTCAACACCCCGCACATCACCAAGGAACAGCTCTACATCACCTCCGGGCACCTGGAGTGGTACGCCGAGGGCATGTTCCCGCCGATGCACATCGACGCCGAGTTCGACGAGGACGGCACGCTGCGCAAGCCGGGCCAGGACTACTACCTCAAACCGATGAACTGCCCCATGCACCACCTGATCTTCCGGTCCCGGGGACGGTCCTACCGCGAACTTCCGTTGCGGCTCTTCGAGTTCGGCACGGTGTACCGCTACGAGAAGTCCGGCGTGATCCACGGTCTGACCCGGGTGCGCGGCATGACCCAGGACGACTCGCACATCTACTGCACCCGCGGACAGATGCGCGACGAGCTGGCCTCGCTGCTGCGCTTCGTGCTCGAACTGCTTTCCGACTACGGCCTCAACGACTTCTACCTGGAGCTGTCCACCAAGGACCCGGAGAAGTACGTCGGCTCCGATGAGATGTGGGAAGAGGCCACCGAGACGCTGCGCGAGGTCGCCGAATCCTCCGGGCTGGAACTGGTTCCCGATCCCGGCGGCGCGGCCTTCTACGGGCCCAAGATCTCGGTGCAGGTGCGCGACGCGCTGGGCCGCAGCTGGCAGATGTCGACCATCCAACTGGACTTCAACATGCCGGAGCGCTTCGGCCTGGAGTACACCGCCGCCGACGGCACCCGCCAGCGTCCGGTGCTGATCCACCGTGCCCTGTTCGGCTCCATCGAGCGATTCTTCGGCATCCTCACCGAGCACTACGCCGGGGCGTTCCCGGCGTGGCTGGCCCCGGTTCAGGTGGTCGGCATCCCGGTGGCCGACGAACACGTCGGCTACCTGCAGGACGTCGCCGCGGAATTGCGCGGCCACGGCGTGCGCGCCGATGTCGACGCCAGCGACGACCGGATGGCCAAGAAGATCGTCAACCACACCAACCAGCGGGTGCCGTTCATGCTGCTCGCCGGTGACCGCGACGTCGAAGCCGGGGCGGTGAGCTTCCGGTTCGGTGACCGCAGCCAGGTCAACGGGGTGCCGCGCGAGCAAGCGGTCGCCACCGTCCGGGCTTGGATCGACGGGCGCCAGAATGTCACTCCCACAGCCGAATTGGTGCAGGCCGCCGGTGACTGACGCACTTATCGACCGGGGGACCGGGGATCCAGACCGGCTGCAGCGGCTGTGGACCCCGCACCGCATGACCTACATCGCCGAGTCACCGAGCTTCGGCGGCTCGTCGGGCTCAGCCCAACCGTTCACCGACATCCCCACCATGGCCGACGAGGACGGACTGGTGGTCGCCCGCGGCGAACTGGTCTACGCGGTGCTCAACCTGTACCCGTACAACCCCGGCCACCTGATGGTGGTGCCCTACCGGCAGGTGTCGGAACTGGAAGACCTCACCGACGCCGAGAGCGTGGAGCTGATGCGGTTCGCCCAGAAGGCGATTCGCGTCATCAAAGCGGTCTCCCGGCCCGACGCCTTCAACGTCGGGCTCAACCTCGGCAGGTCCGCCGGCGGTTCGCTGGCCGAGCACTTGCACATGCACGTGGTGCCGCGGTGGTCCGGTGACGCCAACTTCATCACCGTGGTGGGGCAGACCAAAGTCATCCCGCAGTTGCTGCGCGACACCCGCGCCCTGCTGGCCGAACAATGGGCGGCGAGCGAATGAGCGACTTCTACCTCATGACGCGGGCCGCCTACGCCAAGCTGAGCGGCCCGGTGGCCCGGGGCGCATTGCGGATCGGGCTCACCCCGGACACCGTCACCATTATCGGCACGGCCGGTTCGGTGCTGGCCGCGCTGACGCTGTTCCCCATCGGGGAACTGTTCATCGGCTGGCTGGTCATCTGGTTCTTCGTCCTCGCCGACATGCTCGACGGTGCGATGGCCCGGGAGCGCGGTGGCGGCACCCGGTTCGGGGCGGTGCTGGATGCCACCTGCGACCGGATCAGTGATGGCGCGATCTTCTGTGGCCTGCTGTGGTGGGCGGCGTTCGGCCTCCGCAGTTCCTCGCTGGTGGTGGCCACCCTGATCTGCCTGGTGACCTCGCAGGTGATCTCCTACATCAAGGCCCGCGCCGAGGCCAGCGGCCTGGACGGCTCCGGCGGCTTCATCGAGCGACCGGAACGGCTCATCATCGTTCTGCTCGGCGCGGGGTTGTCCGACCTCCCGTTCTTCCCCATCCCGATGGCGCTGCCGGTGGCCATGTGGCTGCTCGCGGCGGCCAGCCTGATCACCGTCGGGCAGCGGCTGCACAGCGTGCGCACCTCACCGGGAGCCATGGACAAGATCCCTCTACCGGGAAGTTCCGACCAGTGACCCGTCTGCCGTCCGCCCGCGA
Organism: Mycolicibacterium sp.; assembly: GCA_032117575.1. Lineage (GTDB taxonomy): Bacteria > Actinomycetota > Actinomycetes > Mycobacteriales > Mycobacteriaceae > Mycobacterium. Next base: position 9,307 of record JAULZA010000125.1, on the reverse strand, counting down.
GAACATCACCGACCTGGGTTTCGCCACCGGTTGGCGGCTGGTGCGCGCCATGCCGGAACCGCTGGCCCGCAACGTCTTCAACGCCGGCGCCCGCTACTTCGCCCGAGGCGGCGGCCCTGAACAACTCCGCCGCAACCTCGCCCGGGTGATCGGCACCACCCCGGCCGGGGTACCCGACTCGCTGATGCGCGCCTCGCTGGCGTCCTACGCCCGGTACTGGCGGGAGGCCTTCCGGCTGCCGTCGATGGACCTTCTTGCGCTGGCCGCCCGGCTCGACGCGGTGTTCATCGGCGCCGAGCACTTCGCCGCCGCGCACGCCGCCGGCCGCGGCGCGGTGATGGCGTTGCCGCACAGCGGAAACTGGGACATGGCCGGGGTGTGGCTGGCCCAGCACTACGGCACCTTCACCACGGTGGCCGAACGGCTCAAGCCCGAGTCGCTCTACGACCGCTTCATCGAGTTCCGGGAGAGCCTCGGCTTCGAGGTGCTGCCGTTGACCGGAGGGGACCGGCCGCCGTCGGAAGTCCTGTGTGAACGGTTGCGGGCCAACACCTTCGTGGCGCTGATGGCCGACCGCGACCTCACCCGTTCCGGGGTTCCGGTGGAATTCTTCGGCGAGCCCACCCGGATGCCGGCCGGCCCGGCGAAACTGGCCATCGAGACCGGGGCACCGCTGCACCCGGCGCACGTTTACTACGACGGCCCGGACTGCGTGGTGCGGATCGACGACGCCCTGGACACCAGTTCCGGCGACGTGCGGGTGATCACCCAGGCGCTGGCCGACCGGTTCGCGGTGAACATCGCCGCGCACCCGCAGGATTGGCACATGCTGCAGCCGTTGTGGCTGGCGGACCTGAGCGAGAAGCGGCGCGCCTACCTCGAGGAATCCTGATGCGGATCGGGATGGTGTGCCCGTACTCCTTCGACGTGCACGGCGGGGTGCAGGCCCACGTGCTGGATCTGGCGGCGGTGCTCACCGAGCGCGGACACCAGGTCAGTGTCCTGGCGCCGTCCTCGCCGCATGTGGACCTGCCCGACTACGTCGTCTCCGGCGGCAAGGCCGTCCCGATTCCTTACAACGGGTCGGTGGCGCGGCTGCGGTTCGGGCCGGCCACCCACCGCAAGGTTAAGAAGTGGATCGCCCGTGGCGACTTCGACGTGCTGCACCTGCACGAGCCCAACGCCCCCAGCCTGTCGGTGCTCGCGCTGATGATCGCCGAGGGGCCGATCGTCGCGACGTTCCACACCTCCACCACAAAGTCGTTGGCGTTGGGCTTCTTTCAGGGCATCCTGCGCCCTTGGAACGAGAAGATCGTCGGGCGCATTGCCGTCTCCGATCTGGCCCGCCGCTGGCAGATGGAGGCGCTCGGCTCCGACGCGGTGGAGATTCCCAACGGCGTCGACGTCGACTCGTTCGCCTCCGCCCCGTCGCTGCCCGGCTACCCGCGCCCCGGTAAGACGGTGTTGTTCCTGGGCCGGTTCGACGAGCCGCGCAAGGGGATGGCGGTGCTGCTCGGTGCGCTTCCCGCGCTCGTCGAGCGGTTTCCCGAGGTCGAGATCCTGATCGTCGGACGCGGTGACGAGGATGATCTTCGGGAACAGGCCGGGGACCTGGCCGCGCACCTGAAATTCCTCGGTCAGGTCGACGACGCCGAGAAGGCCTCCGCACTGCGCAGCGCCGACGTGTACTGCGCCCCCAACACCGGCGGCGAGAGTTTCGGCATCGTGCTGGTCGAGGCGATGGCGGCCGGCACCGCCGTGGTGGCAAGCAATCTCGACGCCTTCCGGCGGGTGTTGTGCGACGGCGACGCCGGACGACTGGTCAACGTCGAGGACTCCGACGCCCTGGCCGAGGGGCTGATTGCCATCCTCGGCGACGACGAGATGCGGGCCCGCCACGTGGCGGCCGCCACCGCCGCCGTTGCGCGCTACGACTGGTCGGTAGTGGCCGACGAGATCATGCGGGTCTACGAGACGGTGGCGGTGCCCGGCGTCAAGGTCGTGGTGGCCGGCTCGGCGAAGGTCGCAGTGGCTGAGGACGCACAGCTCTGATGGCGACTGTGCTGCTGTGGCTGGCCGTCGCCCTGCTGGTGGTGGTGCTGCTCGGCATCGGCGTCTGGGCCTACCAGACCGCCAACCGGCTGGACCGGCTGCACGTCCGCTACGACCTGTCCTGGCAGGCACTCGACGCGGCACTGGGCCGGCGCGCGGTGGTGGCCCGGGCCATCGCCGCCGAGGCTCAGCCCGGCCCGGAACGCGCCGCACTGGCCGCCCTCGCCGACGCCGCCGAGCAGGCGCCCCGGTGGACCCGGGAAGGGTGCGAGAACGAACTGTCCACCGCGCTGAGCCAAGTCGATCTCGAGACGATTCCGCCCGCGCTGGTCGACGAACTCGCCGAGGCCGAATCGCGGGTGCTGCTGGCGCGGCGTTTTCACAACGACGCCGTCCGCGACACCCTGGCGCTGCGGGAACGCCGGCCGGTTCGGTGGCTGCGCCTGGGCGGACACGCACCGCTGCCCACCTATTTCGAGATCGCTGAGCAGGCGCAGCGATGATGCAAGAACGGCGATGATTCGCACGTCGGCGCGGGTGGTACTGCTCGACGACGACGGTGCGGTGCTGCTGTTCTGCGGATCCGACCCGGCCATCATCGACGGCACCGCACCGCGGTGGTGGTTCACCGTCGGCGGGCAGGCCCGGCCGGGGGAGTTGCTGTCCGCCACCGCCATCCGCGAACTGGCCGAGGAGACCGGGCTGCAGGCCGACCCCGCGCACCTGGTCGGCCCGATCTGGCGCCGCGAATCGGTGATCGACTTCAACGGGGCGGTGATGAACAGCGAGGAGTTCTACTTCGTGCACCGCACCCGCCGGTTCAACCCGTCTCCGGCCGGCCGCACCCCGCTGGAACGGCGCTACATTCACGGCCACCGCTGGTGCGACACCGCCACCATCGCCGACCTCGTTGCAGCCGGACAGCGCGTCTACCCGCTACAGCTCGGCGAGCTGCTCGCTGAAGCCAAGCGGCTTGCCGACTTGGCAGCCAGGCCGGACGTCCCCCGAACCATCCACTGACCAGCCGTGGTCGGAATCGGCTTCCCGCCCTCTAGACTGGACCGACACCAGATTGAAGGAGCTTCACGTGGACACTCCAGCTGCATCCAACGGGTCGGCCGACCACGCCCAGACCGGCACGGCGCGGGTCAAGCGCGGTATGGCGGAGATGCTCAAGGGCGGGGTGATCATGGATGTGGTCACTGCGGAGCAGGCGCGGATTGCTGAGGCTGCCGGAGCGGTGGCGGTGATGGCGTTGGAACGGGTGCCGGCCGATATTCGTGCCCAGGGTGGGGTGGCGCGGATGAGTGATCCGGATTTGATCGAGGGCATCATCGCGGCGGTGAGTATTCCGGTGATGGCCAAAGTGCGGATCGGGCATTTCGTGGAGGCGCAGATTCTGCAGAGCCTGGGTGTGGATTACATCGATGAGTCGGAGGTGTTGACTCCGGCGGATTACACCCATCACATCGATAAGTGGAATTTCACGGTGCCGTTCGTGTGTGGGGCGACGAATCTGGGTGAGGCGTTGCGGCGGATTACCGAGGGGGCGGCGATGATCCGGTCCAAGGGGGAGGCCGGGACCGGGGATGTTTCGAATGCGACGTTTCACATGCGCACGATCGGTGGGGAGATCCGCCGGTTGTCGTCGATGAGTGAAGACGAGTTGTTCGTGGCAGCCAAGGAATTGCAGGCGCCGCATGATCTGGTAGTTGAGGTGGCGCGGGCGGGCAAGTTGCCGGTGACGTTGTTCACCGCCGGCGGGATCGCGACGCCGGCGGATGCGGCGATGATGATGCAGCTTGGTGCCGAGGGGGTGTTCGTCGGGTCGGGGATTTTCAAGTCCGGGGATCCGGCGTCGAGGGCGGCCGCGATCGTCAAGGCCACCACGTTCTATGACGATCCTGATGTGCTGGCCAAGGTTTCGCGCGGGCTGGGGGAGGCCATGGTTGGTATCAACGTCGACGACATCCCTCAACCCCACCGGCTCGCCCAGCGCGGCTGGTAAGTACCGCCTAGATGGCGATCGAGCAGATCCTCGACCTTGAGCAGCTAGAGGTCAATATCTACCGCGGCGGCGTCTACAACCCCGAATCGGGTTTCCTCTCAAGGACATTCGGCGGCCACATAGCCGGACAGGCGCTGGTGTCCGCCGTCCGCACCGTCGACCCCAAGTATCAGGTGCACTCGCTGCACGGTTACTTCCTACGGCCGGGTGACGGCACCAAATCCGCGGTCTACCTCGTCGACCGCCCGCGCGACGGCAGCTCCTTCTGCACCCGCCGGGTCACCGCCGTGCAGAACGGCGAAGTCATCTTCTCGATGGGTGCGTCATTCCAGACCGCTCAGGACGGCATCGAGCATCAGGACCAGATGCCTGCCGCCGTGTCGCCCGACGATCTGGACGATTCCAGTTCCAGCGGAAGCCCTTTCGGCAACGGGGGCATCGCGCAGTTCGCTGAATGGGATATCCGCCGGGTGCCCCGCGAATTGGTGACCGCGCTTCCCGGCAAGGCTTCCCAGCAGCAGGTGTGGTTCAAGCACCGCGACCCGCTGCCCGATGACCCGCTGCTGCACATCTGCGCGCTGGCCTACATGAGCGACATCACCCTGCTCGGCTCGGCCCAGGTCACCCATCCCGAGGATCGCCCGCACCTGGCTATCGCCTCATTGGACCATGCGATGTGGTTCATGCGCCCGTTCCGTGCCGACGAATGGCTGCTCTACGACCAGAACTCGCCGTCGGCGGGCGGCGGCCGTGCTTTCACCCAGGGCAATCTTTTCAACCAGCGCGGCGACATGGTCGCCGCGGTGGTGCAGGAGGGGCTGACCCGGTACAAGCGCGGCTCCGTCCCACCGGCTCGATGAGCGGCCCGAGGGTCGGTGTGCTCGCCTTGCAGGGCGACACCCGCGAACACTTCGCCGCCCTGCGGGAGGCCGGGGCCGACGCCTGCACGGTGCGGCGCCGCAGCGAACTCGACGCGGTGGATGCCCTGGTGATCCCCGGTGGCGAGTCCACGGCGATCAGTCTGCTGCTGCGGGAATTCGGCCTGCTGGAACCGCTGCGGGAGCGCCTTGCGGCCGGCCTGCCGGCCTACGGATCGTGCGCGGGAATGATTCTGCTGGCCAGTGAGATCCTCGACGCCGGGGCGCCCGGCCGGGAGGCGACGCCGTTGGCCGGCATCGATATGACGGTGCGCCGCAACGCCTTCGGCAGGCAGGTGGACTCCTTCGAGGACGACATCGACTTCCGCGGACTCGACGGCCCCGCGCACGCGGTGTTCATCCGCGCCCCGTGGGTGGAACGCGTCGGCCCGGACGTCGAGGTACTCGCGCGGTCCGGGGACCACATCGTCGCGGTCCGTCAGGGCCGGGTGCTGGCCACCGCCTTCCACCCCGAGATCACCGGCGACCGCAGGGTGCACAAGCTGTTCGTCGACATGGTGTGCGCCCGGTGAACCGCTAGACTCGTCGGCGCACTGACCGGCACGGACTGCAGACAGGCGAGGGGCTAATGAGCGGCCATTCCAAGTGGGCTACCACCAAGCACAAGAAGGCCGTCGTCGACGCCAAGCGCGGCAAGATGTTCGCCAAGCTGATCAAGAACATCGAGGTCGCGGCACGTACCGGCGGCGGTGACCCGGCTGGCAACCCCACGCTCTGGGATGCCATCGCCAAGGCCAAGAAGACCTCGGTGCCCAACGACAACATCGAGCGGGCCCGCAAGCGCGGCGCCGGTGAAGAAGCCGGTGGCGCCGACTGGCAGAACATCACCTACGAGGGATACGGCCCCAACGGCGTCGCGGTCCTCATCGAGTGCCTGACCGACAACCGCAACCGGGCTGCCGGCGAGGTCCGCGTCGCGATGACCCGCAACGGCGGAAATATGGCCGACCCCGGCTCAGTGTCTTACCTGTTCCACCGCAAGGGTGTGATCACGCTGGAGAAGAACGGCCTGAGCGAGGACGATGTGCTGCTCGCCGTGCTGGAGGCCGGCGCGGAGGAGGTCAACGACCTCGACGACAGCTGGGAGATCATCTGCGAGCCGACCGACCTGGTGGCGGTGCGGACCGCGTTGCAGGACGCCGGCATTGAGTACGACTCCGCCGATGCCAGCTTCCAGCCGTCGGTCAGCGTGGCGGTGGACCTCGACGGCGCCCGCAAGGTCCTCAAGCTGGTCGACGCCCTGGAGGACAGCGACGACGTGCAAGACGTCTACACCAATATGGACATCCCCGACGAGGTCGCCGCACAGCTCGACGAAGACTGACGACGATGCGCTGCGAGGTACGAGCAGCGAGGAGGAGTCAGTCAATCGGGCGAGACTGACGACGATGCGCTGCGAGGTACGAGCAGCGAGGAGGAGTCAGTCAATCGGGCAAGACTGACCCGCCCCGAGTCCCCGGCGAGCGTGCGCCGCGGTACGCCCACTGCGGCGTGTCGGTGTACCGACACGCACGTTCGCGGATACAGGCGTGTCCTCACGCGCCGTGGCATACCCGGCCGCTAAGCTATCGAACAACTGTTCGTAGGCTGAAAGGCGCTCAAGTGCGGGTGATGGGTGTCGACCCCGGGTTGACGCGCTGCGGCCTGTCGGTGATCGAGAGCCGCGGAGCGCGCCAGGTCATCGCCCTGGATGTCGACGTGGTGCGTACCCCCTCCAGTGATCCGCTGGCGCAGCGGCTGCTGGCCATCAGCGATGTCGTCGACCACTGGATGGACACCCACCTGCCGGATGTCATCGCCATCGAGCGGGTATTCGCCAACCAGAACGCCAACACCGCGATGGGCACCGCGCAGGCCGGCGGGGTGATCGCGCTGGCCGCCGCGCGACGGCACATCGACGTGCACTTCCACACCCCCAGCGAGGTGAAGGCCGCTGTCACCGGCAACGGCCGCGCCGACAAAGCGCAGGTGACAGCCATGGTCACCAAAATCCTTCAGCTGCAACAGAAGCCCACCCCGGCCGACGCCGCCGACGCGCTCGCGTTGGCCATCTGCCACTGCTGGCGGGCGCCGATGATCGCCCGGATGGCCAAGGCGGAGGAGATGGCCGCCGCCCAGCGCCGCGCCTACCAGGCCAAGCTCAAGGCGGTCCGGGCGTGATCGCGTCGGTCCGCGGCGAGGTCGTCGACATCGCCCTTGACCACGCCGTCGTCGAGGCGGCCGGCGTCGGCTACAAGGTGATGGCCACCCCGTCGACCCTGGCCACGTTGCGCCGGGGTGCCGAGGCGCGGCTGATCACCGCGATGATCGTGCGCGAAGACTCCATGACGCTCTACGGTTTCGCCGATGGCGAGGCTCGCGACCTGTTCCTGGTCCTGCTCGGGGTGTCGGGGGTGGGGCCCAAGATCGCGCTGGCCACCCTGGCCGTCTACGACTCCGCGGCTTTGCGTCAGGCACTGGCCGACGGCGACGTGGCGGCGCTCACCAGGGTGCCCGGCATCGGCAAGCGCGGTGCCGAACGGATGGTCCTGGAACTGCGCGACAAGGTCGGTGCGCTACCCGGGGCCGCCGGCTCCTCCGTGGCGATCGGTCATTCCGTCCGCAGCCCCGTGGTGGAAGCCCTTGTGGGCCTTGGCTTTCCGATCAAGCAGGCCGAAGAGGCCTGCGACAAGGTGCTGGCGGCCGACCCGGAGGCCAGCACTTCGAGTGCGCTGCGCGCGGCGCTGTCGCTGCTGGGGAAGAAGTAGTGGGCCGGTTCGAGGAGGACGGCGAGGACGGCGTCGAAGACCGGGAGGTCTCCGCGGCTCTGACGGTCGGCGAGGGCGACATCGACGCCAGCCTGCGGCCGCGCTCGCTGAGGGAATTCATCGGCCAGCCGCGGGTGCGCGAACAACTGCAGTTGGTCATCGAAGGCGCTAAAAACCGCGGCGGCACACCGGATCACATCCTGCTGTCCGGTCCGCCCGGGCTGGGCAAGACGTCACTGGCGATGATCATCGCCCAGGAACTGGGCTCGTCGCTGCGGATCACCTCCGGCCCCGCGCTGGAACGGGCCGGTGACCTGGCGGCCATGCTGTCCAACCTCGTCGAGGGCGACGTGCTGTTCATCGACGAGATCCATCGCATCGCCCGGCCGGCCGAGGAGATGCTGTATCTGGCCATGGAGGACTTCCGCGTCGACGTGGTCGTCGGCAAGGGCCCTGGGGCGACGTCGATTCCGTTGGAGGTGGCGCCCTTCACCCTGGTGGGGGCCACCACCCGGTCGGGGGCACTGACCGGACCGCTGCGCGACCGTTTCGGGTTCACCGCGCACATGGACTTCTACGAACCCGCCGAACTGGAACAGGTGCTGCACCGCTCGGCGGGCATTCTGGGCATCGACCTGGGTCCGGAGGCGGGCGTGGAGATCGCCCGGCGCTCGCGGGGGACACCGCGTATCGCCAACCGGCTGCTGCGCCGGGTCCGCGACTACGCCGAGGTGCGCGCCGACGGAATCATCACCTGCGACGTCGCCAAGCTGGCGCTGGAGGTCTACGACGTCGATGAACTGGGCTTGGACCGGCTGGACCGTGCGGTGTTGTCCGCGCTCACCCGCAGCTTCGGCGGCGGACCGGTAGGAGTGTCGACACTGGCAGTGGCCGTCGGCGAGGAAGCCGCCACGGTCGAGGAAGTGTGCGAACCGTTCCTGGTGCGCGCCGGGATGATCGCCCGCACGCCCCGCGGCCGGGTCGCGACGCCGCTGGCGTGGACGCATCTGGGCCTCGCCCCACCGCCCGCGGCCGGGGCGCTGGGCCAGCCCCCGCTGTTCGACTGAATTCGGCGAGCCAGCGTTCTACGATCCGGCGGTGATCACGCTGGCTCTGGTCTTCGCCGCTCTCGCCGCCCTGCTGCACGCATACATCTTCGTGCTGGAGTCGTTGCGGTGGACCGCGCCGCGCACCCGCGCGGTGTTCGGCACCACCGCCGAGGAGGCCCAAACCACCAAGGAACTGGCTTTCAACCAGGGCTTCTACAACCTCTTCCTGGCCGTGATCGCCGCCGTCGGGATCGTCATGGTCGTCACCGGCCACCGCAGTGTGGGGGCGGCGCTGATCTTCGCCTCGGCGGGTTCGATGTTGGCCGCCGCGCTGGTTCTTGTGGTCTCCTCACCGGAGAAAGCCCGCCCGGCCGTCATCCAGGGCGCTTTTCCACTGGTGGCGGTCGTGCTGCTCGGGGTTGCCCTGCTCTGAGGGCGGGTATCCGACCCCTACAGGCGCTGTAGCGCCCACCGAAGAGGAGGGGTCATGAGAGATGTAGACAGCGGTAACGG
>JAULZA010000124.1:0-12198 GCA_032117575.1 Mycolicibacterium sp. | reverse complement strand
TGGGCCGCAGCGATATCGAGGCGGTGCGCCGCGCCACCGAGGCGATCGCCCGCGGTGTGGGCGTCGTCGGGCTGCTCAACGTCCAGTACGCGCTGAAGGACGACGTCCTCTATGTGCTGGAGGCCAACCCGCGGGCCAGCCGGACGGTGCCCTTCGTGTCCAAGGCGACGGCCGTGCCGCTGGCCAAGGCCTGCGCCCGGATCATGTTGGGCGCCAGTATCTCCCAGCTGCGCGAGGAGGGTCTGCTGGCCCGGCACGGTGACGGCTCTTCTCCCGGGCCGAACGCCCCTATCGCCGTCAAGGAGGCTGTGCTGCCGTTCCGCCGGTTCCGGCGGATGGACGGCTCCGGCGTCGACTCGCTGCTGGGCCCGGAGATGAAGTCCACCGGTGAGGTGATGGGCATCGACCACGACTTCGGCAGCGCTTTCGCCAAGAGCCAGAGCGCGGCCTACGGGTCGCTTCCCACGTCGGGGACGGTGTTCGTCTCGGTGGCCAACCGGGACAAGCGGTCGCTGGTCTTCCCGGTCAAGCGGCTGGCCGATCTGGGCTTCCGGGTGCTGGCCACCGAGGGAACCGCGGAAATGCTGCGCCGCAACGGAATTCCATGCGAAGAGGTGCGCAAGCACTTCCAGGGGCCCGGCGAGGGCCTGCCGGCCACCACGGCGCTGGAAGCCATCAACGCCGGGCAGGTGGACATGGTGATCAACACCCCCTACGGCAACTCCGGCCCGCGCATCGACGGCTACGAGATCCGTTCCTCGGCGGTGGCCATGAACATTCCCTGCATCACCACGGTGCAGGGCGCGTCGGCGGCGGTGCAGGGCATCGAGGCCGCCATCCGCGGCGACATCGGGGTGCAGTCCCTGCAGGAGCTGCACGCCACGCTCGGAAACAGCTGACGTGGCCCTCAGCGTCGGGACGGGCTTCGGTAAGGGATTCGGGGAGCGCCTGGCGACGGCCGTCGCGGCCCGCGGACCGCTGTGTGTCGGTATCGATCCGCACCCGGAGTTGATGGACGCCTGGGGACTGCCCCGCACCGCCGACGGGCTGGCCCGGTTCTGCGACATCTGCGTGGAGGCGTTCGCCGGCTTCGCCGTGGTCAAACCTCAGGTGGCGTTCTTCGAGTCCTACGGTTCGGCGGGTTTCGCGGCGCTGGAGCGCACCATCGCCGCGTTGCGATCCGCCGGGGTGCTGGTGCTCGCCGACGCCAAGCGGGGCGATATCGGGTCGACCATGGCCGCCTACGCGCAGGCCTGGGTGGGCGACGGTCCGCTGGCGGCCGACGCGGTGACCGCTTCGCCCTACCTCGGGTTCGGTTCGCTGGACCCGCTGCTGGACCTGGCCCGCACACAAGGCCGCGGGGTGTTCGTGCTGGCTGCCACGTCCAATCCGGAGGGCGCCGCCGTGCAACGCGCGCTCGTCCCCGGCGCCGGCTCCGCCATCACGGTGGCGCAGTCGATCGTCGACCAGGCCGCCGCGGTGAACCGTAGTGCGGCAGACGAACCCGGCTCGGTGGGCGGCTCAGCGGGCGGTTCAGCGGGCGGCTTCGTCGGTGTGGTGGTCGGCGCCACCCTGGACCCGGCCACCGTGCCCGACCTCAGTGCCCTCGGTGGGCCGGTCCTGGTGCCCGGTGTCGGTGCCCAGGGCGGTCGGCCGGACAGCCTGGCCGGACTTGGTGGGGCCCGCCCCGGGCAGCTGCTGCCGGCGGTCTCGCGGGAGATCCTGCGGGCCGGTCCGCGGCCCGAGGCGCTGCGTTCGGCCGGTGACCGGCTCCGCGATGCGGTCGCTCATCTGCGGTGATGGCCGGCGCGACACGCGCGACACGCCGTGCGGCCCCGAATCGGCGGGGAATGTGGCGGACCCGACTGCGCCGGTGCGGTGCCCACGATCCCGCAGCGCCGGCCGTCGACCGGATAAGTGCAGCTAGAAGGCGCTTTTGTGCGCTCGTAGCGGCGGAGTTGCGCCGACATCGCGGACCCGTGCCGATGGTCGGAAGTAACCTGATATCGAGCCGATTCGACGGCGCTATCCTGGGAGTTTGCGCCCTGGAACAGGGGGCCGGGTTAGATTTCGTCAGGAGGCGTGGGTACGGTCGTCGTCGCTGGCTGAAGAACCCGGCCCAGGCAGAAGTAATTAAATGATGGTGATGAGACGGAGGAACCCGTGGCCCTTCCCCAGTTGACCGACGAGCAGCGCGCCGCCGCTTTGGAGAAAGCTGCCGCCGCACGTCGGATCCGCGCTGAGCTGAAAGATCGGCTCAAGCGTGGGGGCACCAACCTGACACAGGTGCTGAAGGACGCCGAGACCGATGAGGTCCTCGGCAAGATGAAGGTTTCCGCGCTGCTGGAGGCCCTGCCCAAGGTTGGCAAGGTCAAGGCGCAGGAGATCATGACCGAACTGGAGATCGCTCCCACCCGCCGTCTGCGCGGCCTGGGCGACCGGCAGCGCAAGGCTCTGCTGGAGAAGTTCTCCTGACCCCAGCCGGATCACATCCGGACGGATCACGGCAATGAACGCCGACGAAGGGCCGGACAGCCGGGCAACGCGGGGACGCGTGCTCGTGCTGTCCGGCCCTTCGGCCGTCGGTAAGTCCACCGTCGTGCGGCAGTTGCGCGAGCAGGTGCCCGATCTGCATTTCAGCGTTTCGGCGACCACCCGTGCACCCCGCCCCGGCGAGGTCGACGGCCAGGACTACCACTTCGTCAGCCCCGAGGGGTTCCAGCAACTCATCGACAGCGGGGAGCTGCTGGAGTGGGCCGACATCCACGGCGGGCTGCACCGGTCGGGCACCCCGGCGGCGCCGGTGCGCGCCGCTGCCGAGGCCGGTCAACCGGTGCTCATCGAGGTGGATCTCAACGGTGCCCGAGCGGTCAAGGCGGCCATGCCGGAGGCCGTCAGCGTGTTCCTGGCCCCGCCCAGCTGGGACTCGCTGCGCGAACGGCTGGCGGGCCGGGGCACCGAAACCCCGGACGTGATGGCCCGCCGACTGGCCACCGCCGAGGCTGAACTGGCCGCCCAGCACGAGTTCGACGTGGTGGTGGTGAACAGCCGATTGGAGTCGGCGTGTGCTGAATTGGTATCGTTGCTGGTGGGAAACGCGCCGTATTCGGCGTGAGCGGTTTTTTGAGTTGACCACGCGAACGGCCCACCGAATCAAAACTCACTGCCAGGAGATTTCTTCGTGACAACGTCTGCCGATCACTACGATCCGGCCCCCGGTGCGGCTACCGCTTACGACACCCCGCTGGGCATCACCAACCCGCCCATCGACGAGCTGCTCGATCGGGTGTCCAGCAAGTACGCGCTGGTGATCTACGCCGCCAAGCGGGCGCGTCAGATCAACGACTACTACAACCAGCTCGGCGAAGGCATCCTCGAGTACGTCGGCCCGCTGGTCGAGCCGGGACTCCAGGAGAAGCCGCTGTCGATCGCTCTTCGCGAGATCCACGGCGACCTGCTCGAACACACCGAAGGCGAGTAGCCGCGTCACGCGCGGGCCAGCCATGAGCCCCCGGTATTGCATGACGGTGTCCTATGACGGCTAAGCGGATCATCGTCGGCGTCGCCGGCGGGATCGCCGCCTACAAGGCCTGTTCGGTGGTTCGGCAGCTCAGCGAGGCCGGACACGACGTCCGGGTCGTTCCCACCGACGCCGCGCTGCGGTTCGTCGGAGCGGCCACCTTCGAGGCATTGTCCGGCCATCCCGTGCGGACCGGCGTGTTCGAGGACGTTCCCGAGGTGCCGCATGTGCGGCTCGGTCAGGAAGCCGACCTCGTGGTCGTCGCCCCCGCCACCGCGGACCTGCTTGCCCGCGCCGCCGGCGGTCGCGCCGACGACCTGCTCACGGCCACCTTGCTCACCGCACGCTGTCCGGTGCTGTTCGCCCCGGCCATGCACACCGAGATGTGGCAGCATCCGGCCACCGTCGACAACGTCGCCACCCTGCGCCGGCGCGGCGCGGTGGTGCTGGAGCCGGCTTCGGGCCGGCTCACCGGCTCCGACAGCGGGGCCGGCCGGTTGCCGGAACCCGAAGAGATCACCACCTTCGCCGAACTGCTGCTGGCCCGGCCCGACGCCATGGCGTACGACCTGCGCGGAACCCGCATCCTGGTCACTGCTGGCGGCACCCGCGAGGCGCTGGACCCGGTCCGGTTCATCGGGAACCGCAGCTCCGGAAAGCAGGGTTACGCGGTGGCCCGGGTGGCCGCCCAGCGCGGCGCCGAGGTCACTCTGATCGCCGGCAACACCGCCGGCCTGGCCGACCCGGCCGGGGTGGAGGTGCGCACCGTCACCTCCGCCGCGCAGCTGCACGAGGCGGTGACCAAACACGCTCCCGACGCGCACGTGCTGGTGATGGCCGCCGCCGTCGCCGACTTCCGGCCCGCGCACGTGGCGACCAGCAAGATCAAGAAGACCAATGACGCCCGGGCCGTCGCCGCCGCGGAGGCGCCGACGGTGGAGTTGGTGCGCACCGAGGACATCCTGGCCAGCGCCGTGCGCCAGCGCGTCGACGGTGATCTGCCCAACATGCGCGCCATCGTCGGGTTCGCCGCCGAGACCGGTGACGCTCAGGGCGATGTGTTGTTTCACGCCCGCGCGAAACTGCGCCGCAAAGGCTGCGACCTGCTGGTGGTCAACGCCGTCGGTGACGGTCGGGCGTTCGAAGTCGACAGCAACGACGGCTGGCTGCTCGGCGCCGACGGCACCGAGGTGGCGTTGGAGCACGGTTCGAAAACTCTGATGGCGAGCCGTATTGTTGACGCGATTGCGGCGTTCCTGCGGGGCAGCGCCGTCTGAACTTCTCACCGGCGGTGGCCGCCGGGAAGCCAAGAATGACCAGGTACGAAGGGGAATGACACTGTGAGCGACAACGGACGGCTGTTCACCAGCGAATCGGTGACCGAGGGGCATCCGGACAAGATCTGCGACGCCATCAGCGACTCGGTGCTCGACTCGTTGCTGGCCCAGGATCCGACTTCGCGCGTCGCGGTGGAGACCCTGGTGACCACCGGCCAGGTGCACGTCGTCGGTGAGGTCACCACCAAGGCGAAGGAAGCTTTCGCCGACATCGCCGACACCGTGCGTGAGCGCATCCTGGAGATCGGCTACGACTCCTCGGAGAAGGGCTTCGACGGCGCGTCGTGCGGTGTGAACATCGGTATCGGCCGGCAGTCCCCGGACATCGCGCAGGGCGTCGACGTGGCCTACGAGTCCCGGGTCGAGGGCGAGCGCGACCCGCTGGACTCCCAGGGCGCCGGTGATCAGGGCCTGATGTTCGGCTACGCCATCCGCGACACCCCGGAACTGATGCCGCTGCCGATCGCTCTGGCGCACCGGCTGTCCCGCAAGCTGGCCGAGGTCCGCAAGAACGGCCCGCTGGGCTACCTGCGCCCCGACGGCAAGACCCAGGTCACCATCCAGTACGAGGGCACCACCCCGATCCGGCTGGACACCGTGGTGCTGTCCACCCAGCACGCTGCCAACATCGACGAGAAAGAGCAGCTGCCGCACGACATCCGGCAGCACGTCATCGATGCGGTCCTTGGTGAGCTGGCCCACGAGACCATGGACACCTCGGACTTCCGGCTGCTGGTCAACCCGACCGGGAAGTTCGTCGTCGGCGGTCCGATGGGCGACGCCGGCCTGACCGGCCGCAAGATCATCGTCGACACCTACGGCGGCTGGGCCCGCCACGGCGGCGGCGCCTTCTCTGGCAAGGACCCGTCGAAGGTGGACCGGTCGGCGGCCTACGCCATGCGCTGGGTGGCCAAGAACGTCGTCGCCGCCGGCCTGGCCGAGCGGGTCGAGGTGCAGGTGGCCTACGCCATCGGCAAGGCCGCCCCGGTGGGCCTGTTCGTGGAGACCTTCGGCAGCGAGACCGTCGACCCGGCTCGTATCGAGAAGGCCATCAGCGCGGTCTTCGACCTGCGGCCCGGCGCGATCGTGCGCGACCTGGACCTGCTGCGCCCGATCTACGCCCCGACCGCCGCGTACGGCCACTTCGGCCGCGAGGACCTCGGCGTGCCGTGGGAGCAGCTGGACAAGGTCGAGGAGCTGAAGAACTCCGTCTAACCCGCCGACCCTGCGCACAGATCGCATCCCCGAAGGGGAATTGCGATCTGGGCGCGGTCTCGATGCAACGAAAAGCGGCCCGCGTTCACGCGGGCCGCTTTTCGTTGGGGCTAACTCAGCCGATGAACTGGTTGAACGCCCACTGGTACTCGGCGGGAATCACCTGCACACCGCACTGGTTCTGCAGGCTGCTCAGCGGGGTCAGGATCGCCTTGAAGTCGGCGTACTCCTGCGGGTTGCTGTTGGCGTAGGCGCTGATGGTCGCAGCTGCCTCCGTTTGCGGCTGCAGCGCGGCCGTCATCAGAATCTTGTTGGCGGCGGGGTTGCTGTTCAGGTAGGCACGGGCCTGTTGGGTCGCCGTCGAAACGGCGCTGTCGATGCCTGCCTGGCTGCAGTCCGGGGCCGCCGACGCCATCGGCGCCGCCAGGCCCGCCAGGGCGACGCCACCGACAACGCCACCGACGATGCTGCCGATGCACAGGCGCGTGAAGCGCCGGGTCTGACCGGATGTCATGAGCCTTGGTTCCTCCAGGGTTGCGACTTCTGCTGTCATTGTGGCTTGTCGACCAGCGGCCGACAAACGTTACTGGTGACCGGGGCGGTGTAACGCGGATCGCAGGGCCGCCAGACCCCGGTCGGTGGCCTCGGTGGCCGCCGGAACCACCCCGGCATACCCCAGGTAGCCGTGCACCAACGTCTGGGAGTTGTGCAGTTCCACCGGCACGCCGGCCTCGGCCAGCAGCTCGGCGTAGCGGATGCCGTCGTCGCGCAGCGGGTCGTAGCCCGCTACCGCGATATAGGCCTGGGCCAGCCCGGACAGATCCGCGTGCCGGCCCGGTGCCAGGTAGGGCGGCGGCTCGGTGGGATCGAGATGCCCGGCGTACCACTCGGTGAATGCGGCGATGGCCAGGTGGTCGAGCACCGGCCCCTGGGCGTTCTCGGCGTACGACGGCAGCGAGGTGTCCCACATGGTCGACGGGTACCAGAGCAGTTGGAACGCCACCGCCGGGCCGCCATTGTCGCGGGCGCGCTGGGCGACGACGGCGGCCAGGGTTCCGCCGGCGGAGTCGCCGGCCACCGCGAGCCGGGAGCCGTCCGCCCCGAATTCGCCGGCGTTCTCGGCCACCCAGCAGGTGGCCGCCCACACGTCCTCGACTGCGGCCGGGAACGGGTGCTCGGGGGCCAGCCGGTAGTCGACGGAGACCACCACAGAGTGCCCGCCCACCGCGTGCTGCCGGCTGGTGACGTCGTGGGTGTCGAGATCGCCGAGGGCGAACCCGCCGCCGTGGAAGTACATGGTTACCGGGTGCGGACCGGGCCCGGCATCGGCCTCAGGCCAGTACACCCGGATCGGGATCGGGCCGCCCGGCCCTTCGATCGAGGTGTCCTCGACCCGCAAATCGTCGTGCATTTGCCGGCGCGGCAACTCCCGCAGCAACCGTCGGGCCTCCTCGACACCACCGTCGACTGTCAGCTGGAACGGCATCACATCGAGTACCTTCTGCAGGATGGCGTCGATGGGCGGTTTGTCGGTGGGTTCAGCCATGAGCCCAACCTACGCAGCCACCGCAACGGCGGTGCGCAGATGGTGGACCGCCGGTGTGGTTGCCGCGGTGGGCTACGGCGTGTTCCTGACGATTACCGCACTGCGGGTGCCGG
Organism: Mycolicibacterium sp.; assembly: GCA_032117575.1. Classification (GTDB taxonomy): domain Bacteria; phylum Actinomycetota; class Actinomycetes; order Mycobacteriales; family Mycobacteriaceae; genus Mycobacterium. Next base: position 4,467 of record JAULZA010000124.1, on the reverse strand, counting down.
CCGGGGCCGAACTGACCGGCCGGTTCGCCGCCCAGCCCGCCGCCAAGGCCGCCATGGCGATCCTGCTGGCGCTGGCTGCAGCGAAGCATCCGATCGGCCGCGAGCGCCGCTGGCTGGTGCCTGCGCTGCTGTTCTCCGCCGGCGGCGACTTCTTCCTGGCGATGCCGTGGTGGAAGCCGGCGTTCGTGTGCGGGCTGGGGTGCTTCCTGGTGGCGCACCTGTGCTTCATCGGTGCGCTGCTGCCGCTGCGCGGCAATTACGCGCCGCTGCGGCTGGCGCTGATCGGGGTCGTCGCCGTCGGCTTCGCCGCCATGATGGTGTGGTTCTGGCCGAGACTGGTCGCCGAGGGCCTGACCGTGCCGGTGCCGCTCTACATGACGGTGCTGGGGGTGATGGTGTCGGCGGCGCTGGTCGCCGCGCTGCCGACGATGTGGACGGCGGTGGGTGCGCTGCTGTTCGCGGTGTCCGACGGCATGATCGGCGTCGGTCAGTTCGTGCTGCGGTCCCAGGCGCTGGAACTGCCGATCTGGTGGGTGTACGCCGCCTCGATGGTGTGCATCACCGCGGGATTTTTCTTCGGCCGGGCTTCGGCCGACTGATACGAGGCCGACTGATACGAGGCCGACGGAACACAAGGGGAGAAATGAAAGCCGTACGTCTGGTTCTGGTCACGCTCTTCGTCCTGCTGTTGTCGTCGTGCGCGGGGCCAACGCAGACCGCGCAGAACCCGTTGCCGTCGTGGAACGCCGGCGACGCGCGCTCAGCCATCGTGTCCTTCGTCGAGCGCGTCACCAAAGAGGGTTCGCCGGACTTCGTTCCGGCCCCCGAGCGGATCGCGGTGTTCGACAATGACGGCACCCTCTGGCCGGAAAACCCGATTCCGTTCCAGTTGTCCTTCGCCGTCGACGAGACCAACCGCATGGTGGCCGAACAGCCTGAGCTCAAAGAGGATCCGATGGTGCAGGCCCTGCTGGCCCGCGACTTCAAGACCCTGCTGGCCGGCCCGCACCATGACGGGCTGCTGCGCATCATCGCGCTGACCCATGCCGGGATGACGACCGGCGAGTTCTCTACCCGGGTGGGTGACTGGATGGACACCGCCAAGCACCCGAAGTTCGACCGGCCCTACGACCAGCTGACCTACCAGCCGATGCAGGAGGTGCTGAAGTACCTGCGTGCCAACGGGTTCCAGACGTTCATCGTCTCCGGTGGCGGCGCGGACTTCATGCGCGCCTGGTCGGACCGCGTCTACGGCATCCCGCCGGAGCAGGTCGTCGGCTCCACCGGACGGGTGACCTACGAAATGCGCGACACCGGACCGGTACTGGTCAAGACGCTGGACTACCTGTTCGTCGACGACAAGGCCGGCAAGCCGGCGGGAATCCATCAGTTCATCGGGCGGCGTCCGATCGTCGCGTTCGGCAACAGCGACGGCGACAAGGAGATGCTGGAGTACACCACCGTCGACAACCCCAAGCCCAGCCTGGGCGTGCTGGTGCACCACACCGACGGTGTCCGCGAATACCAGTACGACGCAAACCCCACGGGCAGCGGCAAGTTGGTGGAGGCGCTCAAGGACGCGCCGAAGCGGGGCTGGACCGTCGTCAGCATGAAGGACGACTGGACCGAGATCTTCTCCGCACCCGACGGGAGCAGGTGAGCACGGAGCAGGTGAGCACAGCGGGCCGGCGCGCCGCCGAACACGAACCCATCGCCCGGGTGCTGCCCATGCTCTCGGTGCCGCACCTGGACCGCGAGTTCGACTACCTGGTCTCCGAGGAACAGTCCGACGACGCCCAGCCCGGCGTCCGGGTGCGGGTCCGGTTCCACGGCCGGCTGGTGGACGCGTTCCTGCTGGAACGGCGCTCAGACACCGACCACGTCGGACAACTGGGCTGGCTGGACCGGGTGATCTCCAGCGAGCCGGTGCTCACGGCCGAGGTGCGCCGGCTGGTCGGTGCGGTGGCGGCCCGCTACGCCGGCACCCGGCCCGACGTGCTGCGGCTGGCCATCCCGCCCCGGCACGCCGGCGCCGAGAAGACCGAGCGGGTCGCACCGCTACTGCCCGTCGTCACGCCGGTCGACCCGGCCGGCTGGGCTCGCTACAACCGCGGCGAGGCATTCCTGGACGCCCTGCGTCAGGGCCGTGCCGCCCGCGCGGTGTGGCAGGCGACGCCGGGGGAGAGCTGGTGTGACCGGCTGGCCGAGGCGGCCGCGGCGGCGGTCAGCGGCGGCCACGGTGTGCTGGCGGTGGTTCCCGACCAGCGCGACATCGACGCGCTGTGGCAGGCGGCGACCAGCCTGATCGACGAGTCCGCGGTGGTGGCGCTGGCGGCCGGGCTGGGCCCGTCGGCGCGGTACCGCCGCTGGCTGTCGGTGCTGCGCGGCGAGGCCCGCCTGGTGATCGGCACCCGCAGTGCGGTGTTCGCGCCCGTCGACCGGCTGGGCCTGGTGATGGTGTGGGACGACGGCGACGACTCGCTGTCCGAGCCGCGCGCTCCGTATCCGCATGCCCGCGAGGTTGCGATGCTGCGCGCCCACCAATTGCGTTGCGCCGCAATGATCGGCGGCTACGCCCGGACCGCCGAGGCCCAAGCCCTGGTGACCGGCGGCTGGGCTCATGACCTGCTGGCGCCGCGGCCGCTGGTGCGGGCCGCCGCGCCGCGGGTGATCGCCCTGGACGATGACGGGTACGCCGAGGAGCGCGACGCCGCCGCCCGCAGCGCCCGGCTGCCGTCGATGGCGCTGCGCGCCGCCCGCTCCGCGCTGGACCGCGGCGCGCCGGTGCTGGTGCAGGTGCCGCGGCGGGGCTATCTGCCCACCGTGGCCTGCGCCCGTTGCCGCACCGTGGCGCGGTGCCGGCACTGCATGGGGCCGCTGGCGCTGTCGGATCGCGGTGCTGAGGGGGCGGTGTGCCGGTGGTGCGGACGCATCGACGCGGCGCTGCGGTGCCGTCGCTGCGGATCCGATGCCATCCGCGCGGTGGTCGTGGGGGCCCGGCGCACCGCCGAGGAACTGGGCCGGGCCTTTCCCGGCACACCGGTGGTGACCTCCGCCGGCGACTCGGTGCATCCGGCCATCGGACCCGGACCGGCGCTGGTGGTCGCCACTCCCGGCGCCGAACCGCGGGCCCCCGCCGGTTACGGCGCGGCGCTGCTGCTCGACGGCTGGGCGCTGCTGGGCCGCCAGGACCTGCGCGCCGCCGAGGACACCCTGCGCCGCTGGATGGCGGTGGCCGCGCAGGTGCACTCCCGGGCCGACGGCGGCACCGTCGCGGTAGTGGCCGATTCCACCATCCCCACCGTGCAGGCCCTGATCAAGTGGGATCCGGTGGGTCATGCCGACGCCGAACTGGCCGGTCGCACCGCGGTCGGCCTGCCGCCGGCGGTGCACATGGCCGCCGTCGACGGCGGTTCGGAGGCGGTGGCCGCACTGATCGCCCAGGCCGCGCTGCCGGCGGACGCCGAGGTGCTCGGTCCGGTGGACCTGCCGCCGGGGGTGCGCCGCCCGCCCGCCACCCCGGCCGGCCAACCGGCCATCCGCATGCTCATCCGGGTGCGCCGCGACGACGGCCTGGCGCTGGCCGGTGCGCTGCGCGACGCCATCGCCGTGGTGAGCGCCCGCGGCGACCACGAGGCGGTGCGGGTTCAGGTGGACCCACTGCATGTCGGCTGAGTGTTTGCCCAGCGGCGCGTAGGCTCGGGCGGCGACACTGGGGCTGGGGGCGTGATGGGATCGTTCGGCAGGAAGCTCGCCTGGCTGATCCCGCTGGCCCTCATCCTGATCGGGTTGCTGTGGCCGGGGCTGCTGCCCAGCGGCGACACCGAGGGCACCTTGCGACCCGACCCGGTCACCATCACCGATTTGCGCGCCGACTTCAGCGTCGACCGCGACGGGTCGATGCAGGCCACCGAGACCATTACCGCGCTGTTCCCGCCGGGCCGGCACGGCATCTTCCGGTTCTGGGATGTGGCCAACGCCGCCGACCCGCACGTCCGGCAGCTGCCGCAGATCGACGAGATCACCCTGGACGGCCAGCCGGCCCGCTACGAGACCCTGATCCGCGGCCGAAACCGCTTCGTGGTGGCCAAGATCGGCGACCCGTACCGCACGCTCGCCTCCGGCGTCCACGTCTACCGGATCCGCTATCGCATCGCCGGTGTGCTGGACCCCGGAAACACCGGTGCTGCAAAGACTTTCGCGTCGACGGTCGGCGAGGTCGCCCCGGTCGGCTCGGCCTTCTACTGGCAGGTGGTCGCCCCGGGCTGGAGCAACCAGATCGACCGCGCCGAGATCTCCGTCCGGCTGCCCGGACCTGTTCCGGGCGCGCAGTGCTCCGCCGGTTCCGGTGTGGGGGTGCCGTGTTCGGGCCTGACGGTGGACGGCGACACCATCCGGGTATCGGCGTCCAACCTCGCACCGGCCACCCCGGTCACCGTGCGCGCCGGGGTCGACGTGCCCACCCCG
>JAULZA010000123.1:0-16811 GCA_032117575.1 Mycolicibacterium sp. | reverse complement strand
GGCTGCCGTCGACGAGCACCAACCCCGCCACGAGGTCGGGCCGTAACCGCGCGGCGTCGAGCACCACGCGGCAGCCCATGCTGTGGCCGATCAGGATCGCCGGGGGCAGTGCGAGTTCGGCTAAGGCCTCCGCCACGGCCGCACCGCAGGACGCGATGCTGTGTTGCGACGCAGCCGCCGTGCTCTCGCCGTGGCCGGGCAGATCGCAGGTGACAACGGTGTTCGTAGCGGCGAACGCAGCCACCTGAGCGCGCCAGTCGCTGGCATCGCAGGCGAAGCCGTGGACGAAGAATAACGGCGGGTTTCCAGCGCCGGCGATGGTGATGCGCATTGCCGCGGCCACCCTGCCGTCGACCGCCATGCACCCGAGCCTAGGGGCAAACCCGCTCAGCCGATCAGCGCCCAGCCGGCTTGGGTGTAGCGTGAGGGGAGTTGGGAACCCAGTCAGTCCGGGATGATTCAGCAGTTCGCTGCCGATCGCGCCGAGCACACGCTCACGCCGGATACGCCGGTGACAACCGCCAGACGGGATCACCTTGAACGCGAAAATTCCCTTTACTCCATTTGATGGCGAGCAGAGTTTCTCCAGTCCGCCGGCAATCGGGATTCTCAGCACGTATCCACCGACGGTCTGTGGGCTGGCGACATTCAGTGCGGCCCTGGCTGACGGCTTGTCTGCCAACGGTGCCGGTGTCGGGATCGTACGGATATCCGACGGGTCCTCGACAGCTGATCCCAGTGTGGTCGGCGAATTGATCAGCGGCTCAGCGAGATCGATCGCCCGCTGCTCAGAACTGTTGAATCACAACACTATTGCTGTCATCCAGCACGAGTACGGAATCTACGGCGGCGTCGACGGCGACGAAGTCGTCGAGATCCTCCGTGGACTTGAGGTGCCCTCCATCGTGGTCGCACACACGGTTCTCACCCGCCCGTCGGCACATCAGCGGTCGGTGCTGGAGGACATCGCGGCCATGGCGGATCAGGTGGTCGTGATGTCGGATGCGGCTCGCCGACGTCTCTGCTTCGGCTATGACGTCGATCCCGACACAGTCACCACGATCCCGCATGGCGCCACCGTCCCGCGTGATGCCCCACTACGACAGACCGGCAGGCCGACGCTGTTGACCTGGGGCCTGCTGGGCCCCGGGAAAGGGGTAGAGCGCGTCATCGACGCAATGCCCGCCCTGCGTGATGTGCCCGGTCGCCCGCGGTATGTGATTGCCGGCCAGACGCATCCGAAGGTGCTGGCCGCCGACGGCGAGGCCTACCGCGCCGCCCGGATCGAACAGGCCCGCCGCGCTGGAGTGACCGACTCGGTGTCCTTCGACGCCGGCTACCGGTCGGTCGCGTCGCTCAACGAACTCGCCCAGTCAGCAGCCGCCGTCGTGTTGCCCTACGACTCCACCGATCAAGTCACCTCCGGCGTCTTGGTCGACGCCATTGCCAGCGGCAGACCGGTGGTGGCGACCGCCTTCCCGCACGCTGTCGAACTGCTCGCCAGTGGTGCGGGCATCGTCGTCGACCATGACGATCCGGACGCACTGGCAACAGCGTTGCGACGCGTCGTCACTGACCCCCAGCTCGCCGGTTCGATGGCTCGCGAAGCCCGCCGGTTGGCCCCGCGGATGGCATGGTCGGTGGTGGCCGAGGCGTATCTGTTCCTGGCACAGCGGCTCATCGCCGAGCGTTCGGCGCTGGTATGACGAGCGCGCTCGCCCCGGTCTTCGACCATCTGCTGTCGATGACCGACGATCGCGGAACCTTTGAGCACGCCCGCTTGACCGAACCGCGCCCAGAGGACGGCTACTGCACCGACGACATGGCTCGGGTACTCGTGGTCGCCGCCCGCCAGCCCGACTCCGGGGGTGAGGTGAATCGACTCACCCGGGTCGCCGTCCAGTTCCTCAACGACGCCCAATCCTTCGCGGGAAAGTGCCGAAACCGGATGGACCGGTACGGACGATGGACCGATGAGCCGGCAGCCGAAGACGCCTGGGGGCGGTGCCTGTGGGGCCTGGGAACTGCTGCTGCGCAGAGCGACATCTCCCTTGTTCGGCGGCTTGCCGTCATCCAGTTCGAGCGCGCCGCGGTGATCCGCTCGCCCTGGCCGCGGGCGATGGCGTACGCCGCCTTGGGCGCTGCCGAACTTCTCCTGGTCGACCCGGGGCACCGCGCGGCCCGAGCGCTGATCGCCGACTACGCCGCCGGTATCGCCAGTTCGAACGGCGACGCCGCCTGGCCCTGGCCGGAGCCGCGACTCACCTATGCCAATGCCGTTCTGCCCGAGGCGATGATCGCCGCCGGGGTGGCACTCGACGATGGCACGCTCCGACAGCGTGGAATGGACCTACTGGCCTGGCTGGTCGACCACGAGACTGCCGACGGACACTTCTCTCCCACCCCTGCCGGGGGCCGCGGACCCGGCGATGCCCGGCCCGGATTCGATCAGCAGCCGATCGAGATCGCAGCCATTGCCGATGCGTGTGCGCGCGCATCCGCGGCTGACGCCAGCCAGCTCTGGCCCGATTCGGTGCGGGCCGCCGCGGCCTGGTTCGATGGCGCCAACGACGCCGGGCTGCCGATGTGGCACCCGCAGACCGGCGGGGGATTCGACGGCCTGCACGCCGACGCGGTGAACCAGAACCAAGGCGCCGAGTCAACCCTGGCCGTAGTTTCCACCCTGCAGCACGCGCAGCGCCTTTCGACTGTGCCGCAATGAGTTCCACCGTGACTGATCTGGTCACGCGCACCGACCAGCGTCTCTCGGCAGACCCGGCGCGGGTGATCACTCAGCTCTTCGTGCCCGGTCAGGAGGGCTTCGAGCACCAAGAGTCCAGAGCAGGTGTGGTGCTGGCGCGCATCCTGGGTCTGAGCGAAAGCGACGCGCTGTCCGCGTTGGACGACGTTGTCACTCGATTTGACGGACGGCACCGCGACCTGGTCGGCATCTTCCGCAGACACGCCGGTGAACTGGCCGACCGCCTCGACCCTGACGCCGAAATCTCGGACGCTCGCATGCTGCTGCTGGGTGCGGTGTTCACCAGTGAATACGCCATCGAAGGCGCGGCGCTGTGCAACCCCAGCATCGTGGCGCATCCCGACCAGACCGGAATCGCGTCGGACAGCCTGCGATTCATCCTCAGCGTCCGCGGCATCGGGGAGGGACACCGCTCGTCGATCGGATTCCGAACGGGCGTCATCGATTCGGCCGGCCGCCCCCGGGTCGATGAGTGCGCTTCGGTGGCGGCGGTGGGCAGCACCGTGCCGGTGCTGCTCGACGCTGCCGTCTTCCGCGTCGAACTCGCCCGACTCGGTGATGCCGGTGAGGCGGCAGCTTTTGTCCTCGGCGCTCTCGGTGAACGGTTCACCCGGGTCGAACTGAGTCGTCAGCTCACCCGGCTCCAGACCCATCTGAGCACCCGTGAACGGGCGCAGGAGACGATCGCCGCGATGCAGGCCATCGCCGAGCGGACTTACGGCGTCGAATTCCCCGGTCAAACAGCGATGTCCGAGCACGTGCTGTGGCCGTCGATGGACGCCGAGGCAGCCGGCATGGAAGATGCCCGCTTCGTCCGTTTCACCGACGACGACGGTTCGGTCACGTTCTATGCCACCTACACCGCCTACAGCGGAAACGAGATCAGTCAGCAGCTGCTTCAGACGGACGACTTCCGGTCGTTTGTCTCCACGCCAATGGTCGGACGTGCGGCGGCCAACAAGGGCCTGGCGTTGTTTCCCCGCCGGATCGGTGGACGTTTCGCGGCGATGTCGCGATCAGACCGAGAGTCGAACACCATCGCGTATTCCGATCGTCCGTTCGTGTGGACCAGCGCAGTTGCCTGCCAGCGGCCGGTCCAGGCCTGGGAGGTGCTGCAGCTGGGAAACTGCGGTCCGCCCATCGAGACCGAAGCCGGGTGGCTGGTGCTCACCCACGGCGTCGGCGCGATGCGGACTTACCGCATCGGAGCGATCCTGCTGGATCTGGAGGATCCCACCACGATCATCGGCCGGTTGCGGCAACCGCTGCTCAGCCCGGCCGCCGACGATCGGAACGGCTATGTGCCCAACGTCGTCTACTCGTGCGGCGCGATGATCCACGCTGGAACGCTGGTGCTGCCGTACGGGATCGGCGATGCGGCGATCGGGTTCGCCACGGTGCCGGTGCCGGAACTTCTCAGTGCCCTCCAATCTTGAGTTGTCGCTCGACCCGGCGGTGACGGACCGTACCTAGAGTGTGGTTGTGAAGATCGATGGATCGGTGGCCGTGGTCACCGGCGCGGGCTCGGGTATCGGCAGATCGATCGCGGCGGCGCTGGCGTCTGCCGGCGCCTCGGTGGTGGCCGGCGACGTCGACGCGGAGTCAGCCGCCCAGACCGCCGCCACGATCGGCGGCGTCGCGGCGACGGCAGACGCCGCGAGCACCGAGGGCATCGCGACCCTGCTCGACACCGCCAGGCGGACGTTCGGACCGGTGGACATCTACGTCGCCAACGCCGGAATCACCGGACAATCCGGCCTCGGCGACGACGAAGCCGCGTGGGATCGAATCATCGACGTCAACGTGCGCGCGCATGTTCGCGCAGCCAGAGCGGTGCTGCCGGAATGGCTCGATCGCGGCAGCGGGCACTTCGTGGCCGTCGCCTCGGCGGCCGGCCTGCTCACCCAGCTCGGGGCTGCGCCCTACAGCGTCACCAAGCACGCCGCCGTCGGGTTCGCCGAATGGCTGGCGATCACATACGGCGACAGGGGAATCGGTGTCAGCTGCGTGTGCCCCATGGGGGTGGAGACCCCACTGCTGCGCGGGATGACCGATGCGCTGGATACGGAAGTTCGGATGGCCGGCTCCGCGGTCGTCAGTGCCGGTGCGGTGATCAGCCCCGACATCGTCGCCGCCGGCGTGGTCCAGGCCGTGGCTGACGGCACATTCCTGGTACTGCCACACCCGGAGGTGCTGGCGATGTACCGGCAGAAGGGCGCTGACTACGACCGGTGGATCGCCGGGATGCGCCGCTACCAACGCACGCTGGGCTGACGAACCGGCGGTTCGAACTACGCTTGCGCAGGACATGCCGAAGAACCGTCAAGAGATTCCCAAGGCCGAACGCGAGGCCGCCATTGTTGCGGCCGCCGGCGAACTGTTCGGGAACGAGGGATACCACGCGACGACGATGGCGGCCGTCGCGCGTGCGGCGGGTCTCACCTCGGCTGCCGTCCACTGGTACTTCGCCACGAAAGACGACCTGTTCGCGGCGGCTTTCGACAGGGCGTTCGCTGCCGCTCGCCGGCGGGTCGAAAGCGCGCCCGAGACTGCTGGGGACCCCCGCGCGCAGCTGATCGCGATTCTCGTTGGGCTGCAGCCCTTTCACAGTCTGCACCGAGCGGCCTACGAGCGGATGGATGAATCGGAGTCGGTCCGAGCCGCCTATATCCGGGCGCACGACTGGTTGGACGACCGGCTGCTCGCCGCGGTGGCGGCCCGTCGTTCCGACGCCGCGCAGACCGACTCGCCGGCGGTCATCGGCGGGGTCTTGCTGGAGGGCGTGCTGATCAGTGGCCGAACCAGGGGCATTCCGATCGCCGAATTGGTCGACACGCTGATCGACGCCCTCGCCGCGTTGCCTACGCCGCGCCGGAATGCCACACCGCAGTCTTGACTTTCAATCAAGAACCCAGCAAGATCTCTCTTGATCGTTAGATAAGAGATCGTTTGTCGAGGGGTGGGCATGGGAGTAACAGGCCGTCAGGATGTTCGGATTCCGTCTCACGGCGAGATGCTGGCCGCCTATCTGTACCGGCCCGACAATGCTCGCCGGGTGCCGTGCGTGGTTATGGCACATGGCTTTTCGGCCACCCGCGACGACGGCCTGCCGGCGTATGCCGAGGCCTTCCAGCGCGCCGGGTATGCGGTGATCCTGTTCGACTACCGCTATTTCGGCGCCTCGTCGGGTGAACCGCGTCAACTCATCGACATTGCATCGGAACAGGCGGACTATCGCGCTGTCGTCGACTGGGCTCGCCACGACGACGGCATTGATCCGGACCGGATCGTGGTGTGGGGCTCGTCGTTCAGCGGCGGGCTGGCGCTGGAGGTGGCTGCCGGGGATCCGCGGATCGCCGCGGTGATCGCGCAGGCGCCGTTCACCGACAGCATCGCCACCATTCGGGGGATGCCGGCGCGCAACGTGCTGCGCGCCGGCGTCGACGCGATGATCGACCGCGCCGGTGCGTTGCTGGGACGTCCCCCGAAATACATTCCAGCTGTCGGTGCGAGCGGCAGCTTCGCGGTGATGACAGCGCCGGGCGCCAAGTCGGGATTCCAGGCTCTGGTCGGCCCGGACTCGTTGTGGCGCAATGAGGTTTCGGCTCGGGTCATTTTGGCCATCACCGGGTTTCGTCCCGGCCGTCGTGCGGCCGGCTTGGGCATGCCGGTGTTGTTCTGTGTCTGTGACGCCGATGCGGAGACCCCGCCCGGACCGAGCATCAAGGCGGCCGGTCGGGCGCCCAAGGGGGAACTGCGCCGCTATCCGTACGGGCACTTCGAGATCTACCACGACCCACGGGTCAAGGCCGATCAGGTCGAATTCCTCAGCCGGGTCGTGCCGACGAACTAGCGAACGTCAGGAGACCGTGACGTGGATGTGGTCGAAGTGCGCGGCCACCCGCCACAGGGTGTACGAAATGCCGAACCTGCCCGCCTGACGTTGAAGATCGGCGGCGATGGCATCGCCCAGCCCCATGTCGGAGCCGATCATGATGTCGATGGCGCGGCCGCTGGGGTGATCGGGAAGCGGATCTGAGCGGACACCGCCGATGGATCGCACACCGGGGTAGGTGGCCATGATGTACCCGGCGAGGGTCCTCGCGTTCGGCACCAGACCTCCCATGCCGACGGTCGGGATGGGAGGCACCAGGCCCAGCGCCGAAACCACCGCGGCCGGCACGGCAGCCCGCTGGGCTTGCGGCAGCAGGGCATAGTCGGCGTTGATCGCGGCGATCTGCTTACGCAGCTCGGTCTGCTTGTTCTGCAGGTCCGATCGCAGGGCGACGGCGGCGTCGAGGGCCGCCTTGGCGCTGGCTGCCGACTCCGCCGAGGCGGCCTCGACGCGCTGCGCCTCCTGGCTGGCCTGCCGCAGGCCCTGCAGCTGATGGGACATCTCGGTGGCCATCACCCGCTGGGTGACCATCTTGTCGATCAGGATCTTCGGGGAGGGGGCGGTCAGGATGGCGTAAGCCCCGTCCGTTCGCCCGCCCATGTAGACGGTTGCGGCGAATCGGTCGACGGCGCCCTGGTAGCCGCCCAACTGGGCGTGGGCGGAGTTCAGAGCGGCCAAGGACTCGCCGTGACGGCGGTCCGCATCGGCCACGACCTGCATTTTCGTATCGAGATCGGACTTGGCGGCCTGAATGCTCTGGGCCAGCTGGTCGGACTGCTTCGACAGTTCGTTGATCTTGGCCACGGTGTCCTGAGCCGGCTCGGCCGAGGCCGCACCGCCCCAGACCGTGCTCAGGGCAACGAGCCCTACAACAATGTTTACTAACCGCTTACGGGGGTAAATCTTCAAGACTGACGCATCCTTACGACCGCCGCCGACGTCTTCTCCGCCGGCGATGTCCCTGTGCTCAGGTCTCGATTAGGTTACGAAGCTCGCGCCGGTTTGTCCAACGGGCGGCGGTATCTCCCGTAACCGGCTAGTCGTCCTTCTCGATCCGAACGCCCTTCCAGAAGGCGACGTGGTCGGCGATCTGCTGGGCGCGGGCACTGGGCTGCGGGTAATACCAGACGGCGTCCGGGTTCACCTGACCGTCGACGGTCACCGTGTAATAGTGCGCCGTTCCTTTCCACGGGCACACCGTGGTGGTCGTGCTTTCAGTGAGGAATTCCTTGTGGACGCTAGCCACGGGGAAGTAGTCGTTGCCTTCCAGTTTCACGGTTTCCGCGGATTCGGCCAGCACCGCACCGTTCCACACAGCTCGAATCATCTCGGGACCTTCCTCCGGAAGTGTTCGGACCATTAAACCCCGTCGCTCTAGGCTCGGCGCATGACTGCACTGCCGGCCTGGGTACGACAGCTCGACCTCGCACCGCATCCCGAGGGCGGCTGGTTCCGGGAGACCTGGCGCAGCGATCTGACGCTCGACGAGTCGACGCTGCCGCCCGGCTACAGCGGCACGCGCAGCGCCGGCACGGCGATCCTGTTCGTGTTGGCGGCCGGCCAGCAGTCCGCATGGCATACGGTGCGCAGCGCCGAGATCTGGCTGCACCACCGGGGCAGCCCCATCGTTCTCGAGGTGGGGCCCGACATAGGGAGCGCCAGGACTTATCTCCTCGGGCCCGATGTCGAGGCCGGCCAACAGCCCCAGGTCGTCGTCCCCCCGGGCCACTGGCAGCGCGCGCGTCCGCGCGACCCCGAACCGGGGCTGGTGAGTTGCATCGTGGTGCCGGGTTTCGACTTCGACGACTTCGCCCTCGAAGGGCCATCGGATTGAGCCGCGGCTGACCGGAAAGCTGGTTGCTGCGACCGACTAATAGTCGGATAACAGCAGCGCATGATGCCCCGTCGGCTGCTAGGGTCAGTTGCTCGTGTCCTTACGAACGGTCGGCAGCCATGTCCTCGCTGATGTCAGCGGCTCCACATCGACGCTGCTCGACGACGGTGTGGGGCTTGAAGATTTGCTCGTCCGCTCGGCTGAGGCGGTCGGCGCGACGGTGCTGTCCCGGCACCACCACGCCTTCGAGCCCCAAGGCGTGACGGCGGTCATCGTGCTTGCCGAGTCGCATGTCTCGATCCACACCTGGCCGGAATGGGGCGGGGCCACGCTCGACGCCTACACCTGCGGTAACGCCGATCCGGAGCGGCTTATCGAGCTCATCATCGAGGGCCTGGCCCCGGCCAACGTCCGGCGCGCGACGGTACCGCGGGTGGTGCCCGGCGGGCCGGATGACCCGGCCTTCCGTTTCGCCGAATTCATCACCCCGGCCGACCGCTACGAGCACGATCTTGCCGAGGTGTACGTCAGTGGGACCAGTGTGTTCCAGGACTACCTCATCGGCCGCTCCGAGGCGTGGGGCCGCATGCTGGTCCTCGATGGCGTAGTGCAGAGCACCGAGGCCGACGAATTCATCTACCACGAGGGAATCGTCCATCCGGCGTGCTACGCCGTGGCGGCCCAGTCACCGGTTCGCGAGGGCCTCATCCTCGGCGGCGGTGAGGGGGCCTGTCTGCGCGAGATGCTGCGCTGGCGATCGCTGGAGCACGTGACGATGGTCGACATCGACGCGGAGGTGGTCGCGGCCTGCCGCGACCACCTGCCGCTGCATCACAAGGGCGCCTTCGACGACCCCCGCGCGACGCTGGTGCACGGCGACGCCGTCGCCTTCCTGCGGTCACTGCCGGATGCCAGCCTCGATGTCGTCATCTCCGATATGACCGATCCGGTCGAAGGCGGCCCGTCGACGTTCTGCTTCACCGTCGAATACTTCACCGAGATCGCCCGGATCCTGCGTCCGTACGGCGTCCTGGCCGTGCAGGCCGGTCCCGCCTCGCCGATCGAGGTGGCGCTGCACGCGAAGGTCATCCGCACAATGGGTGCGGTCTTCCCGTCCGTCATCCCGTACGCCGTCGACGCGCCTTGTTACGGAAGGGATCTGGGTTTCGTCATTGCTTCGGAGCAGGATCTCATCAGCCGGCTCGCCGTTGCGACCATTGACGGCCTGTCCGGCCAGATCTCCGGAGATCACCGCTGGCTCACCCCGGAACTGTTGCGGGGAAAGCTCAGCGTGCCGCCCTACCTCGAGCAGGCGATCACCGCCCGAACAGACGTCTACCGCGACGACGCACCCCCGGCGACCACTGGTGCGGCCGGTTGGGAAGCCTGAGCGGCCGACCAGTGATTGAGTGAACATCTATTCACCGATATGAGGCCCACCACACGGCCCAGGCTCACACTTGACCCGCGCGGCGGGCAAGCCCATAGTGTACATATGTTCACCGACATGAAGTTCCTCGACGTGCACGGCGAACGTGTTGCCTATGTCGACGAAGGCAGTGGTGAAGCAATCCTGCTGCTGCACGGCATCCTCGGCAGCTCGCAGACCTGGCGGGCGGTGATCGGCCCGCTGTCGCGCAACTACCGCGTGGTGGCCCCCGATCTGCTGGGCCACGGGAACTCCACCAAACCGCGCAGCGACTACTCGTTGGGCGCGTTGTCAGTGTTGGTGCGCGACATCCTCGACCAACTCGGAATCGCGCGCGCGACCATTGTGGGCCATTCGCTCGGCGGCGGCATCGCCATGCAGTTCGTCTACCAGCATCCCGAATACGTCCAGCGGCTGGTACTCATCGGCAGCGGCGGCCTGGGACCGGACGTGGGTCTGCTGCTTCGGGCGGCCTCGCTTCCCGGCGCCGAACTGGTGCTGCCCGTCATCGCGGCTCGCCGGGTGCTGGCGCCGGGTGACCGAGTGTTTTCGTGGTTGCGGAAGGCGGGTGTGGAAGCGCCTCGCGGCGAAGAAATGTGGCGGCACTACAGTTCGCTCTCCGACGGTCCGACCCGGCAGGCGTTCCTGCGTACGTTGCGCTCGGTTGTCGACCACCGCGGCCAGGCCGTCAGCGCGCTGAGTCGCCTCAACAGCAGAACGGACTTCCCGGTGATGGCGATCTGGGGCGAGAAGGACTCGATGATCCCGGTCCAACACGCCTACGCCGCAAAGGAAGTCCGTCCGGATGTCAGGCTCGAAGTGCTTCCCGGTGTCGGCCACTTTCCACACGCCGAACGGCCGGCCCTGGTTGCCGAATTGATCGACCACTTCATCTCGGCCGGACGGGCTGCTGCCGCGGCGCGGGCCGGCATCGAAAGCTGACGGCGGCGTTAGGGACCAAAGTCACGAATACCGGCCGCAAGGTCTTTTTCCCCTAGGCGTCCCCCTCGACGACTGACGTAATTGTCTATCGGAGGGGGTGCTGGGGGGCGTGGTGACAGCGATCGAGCGTATGGGCCTGACCGGTGCGGTGGCGGTCGCCGTAGGTCTGTGTCTGGGGGGTCCTGCGGGCGTCGCGGTGGCGGAGGTCGACGGCGGCAGCGAGCAGTCCGCCACCACCTCGGCGGACACATCGGCGCGCCCCGCGCGGCCCCCGGGACGTGGCGGCGCATCCGGCCGACCGCCGGGCATTGCGGCCGGTGCTCGACCCGACCGCGCGCCGGCGCCCACCCGACTCGCGCCGACCCTGGACCCGGTTCCCTCCGATGCCGAATCCGAGTCCTGGCTGCCAACTGGTGTGGATGCACCAGCAGCGCCGGCCCCTGCCAGCCCTGCCAGCCCTGCCAGCCCTGCCAGCCCTGCCCGCCGTGACTTTGCGCCCCGGCCGTCGACGACGGTGAACGAGCGGGTGGCGAACGCAATCCCGAACGAGGCGGTGACAGCTGTGCAGCCGGTGGTACCGGAGCCGGCCGCAACAAGCCTGCACGCGCCGGTCGCGGCGACCGCTGCCGACCTGAACGGATTGGGCCCGTTGCCTTTCGGGCTCAACGACCGGGGTCCGGCGCTGCCCGCTGATTCGCCGTTGAGTTGGACCATGCTGGCCGCCGCATCCCGGGAGACCTTCGCGGCGGGCGGAACCGTCGCGATACCGCAGACCCCGCTGCTCACCGCATTGGGGCTGCAAGAGATTCCGATCCTCGGGCCGCTGCTGGTGACACCGTTGGTGACCGTGATCAACGCCATCCCGATGGTGAGCGATCTGCTCCATCCCCTGGTCGGCTATCCGCTGCTGCCCGCCGGTCAGGTGGCACCCCGCGACGTGCGGGTGGTCTCGTTCGACGGCACCGAGATCAACGTGCACCTGATGCCGGCAGCCGGACTGCGGGACGGGCAGAACGCACCCACGGTCCTGATGGCGTCTGCGTTGGGCATGCCGGGTGCGACCAACCTCAACGGCACTCCGCTGGACGCACTGCTGGGCGATTTGGGGGGAGAGGTCGGCATAGCGACCCTGCGTGACGCCGGCTACAACGTGGTGACGTGGGACCCGCGCGGCGAGTACGCCTCCGGTGGGGTGTTCGAGATCGACTCGCCGTACTTCGAAGCGCGCGATGTGTCGGCCATCATGAATTGGCTTGCCGAACAGCCGCAGGTGCAACTGGACGGCCCCGGCGATCCTCGGATCGGAATGGTGGGAGCGTCCTACGGCGGTGGCATCCAGCCGGTCGCCGCCGCCGTCGACCACCGCATCGACGCGATCGTGCCCGCCATCGGCTGGAACACCCTCAACAGCATGATCTACCCGAATGGCGCGTTCAAGACCGCATCCGGTGCGGCGTTGGCGGCCACCCTGGTGTTCACCCTGGCGCAGGCGAACCCCCGCATCCTGCCCGCCGTGATCCACGGCAATCTCACCGGCGAGATGAGCCCGCAAGATCAGGATCTGCTGGCCGCGCGGGGGCCCGGCTCAGTGCGCGGATTCCCCGACATGGTTGGTCAGATCACTGCGCCGACTCTGCTGATCCAGGGCACCGTCGACACGCTGACTGGCTTGAACCAAGCCGACATGACGGCGAGAACCCTTCTGGCCAATGGTGTTCCGACGAAGGTGCTGTGGTTCTGCGGCGGTCACGGGGTGTGCATCAATCCCCTGTTCGATCCGAGTGAGGGCGCACTGATCCAGCAGCGAACCCTCGAATGGCTCGATCGGTACGTGAAGCGCGAAGCGGTGTCCACCGGCCCGGGGTTCGAGTGGGTGGACCAACGGGGGCAGCGGCTCTCGGTGGATACCTACGGTGCCGGGGCTGGGGCACCGATCGTTGCCTCCCGCAGCGGCGTGGAGGTCCTGCCGCTCATCCCGTTCGTGGCAGGCTCAGGCCCGATGTTCCTGGTGCTTCCGTTCGGGGGTACCAAAGCGTTCAACGCGATCAACCTCGCGACGCCGACTGCTGACGCCACCACCTATGTCGTCGGCGCGCCGCAGCTGACCGTCAGTTACTCCGGCACCGGATCGGGCACCCACGTCTACGCCCAACTCCTGGACACCACAACGGGTTTGGTCCTGGGCAACCAGGTCACACCGATCCCGGTGACACTGGACGGTCAGCCGCACACCGTCAGCATCCCGCTACAACCGGTGGCCCACACCCTGCAGCCCGGTCAAACGGTGAGCCTGCAGCTTTTCTCCTGGGCTGCCGAATATGCGGGCAAGCCGTCGCTGGGGCAGTTCACGGTCAGTGAGATCGCGATCTCGTTGCCCACCGTTGCCAGTCCCACTGTGTCCAACCGGTGAGGCGCTCAGGCCCGATCAGCTCGCAGGTAGTCGAGCATGGACTCGGCAAGATCGGTGAACGCCTCATCGGGGTCCATGAAGTGCACCGGACCGTCCTGGGTGACGAGACTGCACAATCCGCTCGACGAACCGGACACATCCGGGTCGACGAACCCGAAGGTGTGTTTGGGCAGTACTGCTCCCAGGAAGGTGAAAGCCGTTCCGGCGGTGTATGTTCGAGCCAAGTATTCCGCGTAGTCGTTGCGGGCGTCGTATAAACGGCCGTCCGGAAAACGCTGCGCGTCGCTGCGGCGGTACGACCACAACCGGCCATCGGGCAGCAGAAGCTGCAGGTTCCTTGCGCCGGTGTGGAATCCCGCGGGCGAGCGTCGCCGCAGAGCGTTTCCGAGTCGGCCCGGACCGTAGCTGTAGCGATTCGCGGCCGCTTCGGACGCCAAGCGCTCGGCGAGCACCTGAATCCGATCAGCGAGGTCCTCGGCAGCGGCTTGCGCTGCAGCCAGCCGGGCCTCGTTCGGCTCGATGGCGTGATCCCCGATCATCAGTACCCCCTGGTGAACCATTGGTTGCGCGGGAACCTTTGTGAATCAGGCGATTGCGCGGTTTAAAGTATGCGCCTTGTCGGCCGACGACGTGGGTGGATGCGTGAACTCACAGCCGCCGATGCGGACCAGGTTCAGTTGCCGTACAGATGAAGCGCCCGGCCGGTCTCGGTGGCAATCTCACCGCTGAGGGTGACAATCGGTGGGCCGCCGCGCTGATGGATGACGTTCGCCAGGACCACCACGTAGGTGTCGGAGCCCGGGTCGATCCACAGCGATGTTCCGGTAAAGCCGCCGCCGCCGAAGCTGCCGATCGGAAAGGCCACGCCGCGGATCGTCGACAACGGCGTATCGATGTCCCAGCCGAAGCCGCGGAGGTTCTGTCCTGGAATCGCCGGATACCGGGGCGCTAGTAGGGGATTGGCAGTGTAGGGCGCGCTGGTGAGGGCTTGTTGCTCAGCGTCGTTCGCCGCGGCCAGTTGTCCGGGTGCGTGCCCGGGTTGCTGCGGAGTGGTCATCATTTCCACGGTCGACTGCGTCAGCGGAAAGGTGCTCCGGCGGCCGGCGAGCCGATCCAGCAAGGCTTGCGCGAACAGGCCCATATCGCGCACCGTCGAGAACACCCCGGCGCTGCCGACCACCCCACCCATCCGCCGTGCCGTCGGATCGTGCACGGTGCCGCGCAGCAGGTGATCGAAATTCGGGTTCTTGCCCGGATCGCCGCGGCCGTCCTCATCCCGGGCGGTGGGCGCGATCCGCGCCAGGAGGTCGGTGCTCCAACTGCCGTCGGGACACCGGTCGGCGACGGCGTTCGGATCGAAAGCTATTGAGGTCCCGATGATTTCATGCGGACCGCAGGCCTTGTCCGCGGGAAGATAGTGGGTGTCGGTCATACCGAGTGGTGCGAAGACGTTGCGCTGCACGTAGACGTCCACCGGCTCACCGGTGATCTTCTCGATCATCGCGCCGAGCAGAATGAAGCCGATGTCGGAGTAGTGGAAGACCTCGCCGGGAGGAAACGCCAACGGCGTGCCGAGCGCCCGGCGCATGCCCTCGGCTTTGTCGGCGCCGTCCAGTCCCCACGGCGGCCCTCCGACACTGAGGTCTCCGGCCAACCCGGACGTGTGGGTGAGGACCATGCGCAGGGTCACCGCGGCGCGGCGCGGGTCGTTGGCCGGGTTGAAGTCGGGCAGGTAGGTCTGCAGGGGTTCGTCGATCCCGACCTTGCCCTGCTCGAACAGTTGCAGCACCGCGGTCGCGGTGGCGATGCTCTTGGTCAGCGAGGCCAGATCGAAGATGGTGTCCTCGGTCATCGGTTCGGCCGGTGCGGGTAGCCCGTCCAACCCCGGCTCGCCGGGCAGCTTGCGGGAGCCGAACGCCTGCCGGAACACGATCTTGCCGGCGTGCCCGATCTGGACCACGGCCCCGGGCATCCGGGGCGCCGCGACCGCGGCATCGACCAGTCGGGCGACGGGGGTGAAGTTCCCCCGCGGTACCACCGCCTCCGGAACAACCGCGGGCGTGGCCGCGGCGGCCAAGGAGGTGGGCACCGGGGCGGTTGCCGGGGGCGGTGGTTGAGAAGCCCGCCCACACGACGTGGCGGCCACTACGGCGAGGGCAATCGCCCCGACCGCGCAGCCGCGCAAGCCGCGACCGCCACCGGGATTCATTGCTGCAGGTTAACCGAACGCGCCGGGCGCTCTCGGCACCTAAACCGCGTCACGTGAGTGTCGTGACGACGGTCTCGATCCGCTCGTCCAGCGAACCTCGCAGATCCAGCACCGGCAACTCGGGGTGCTCAGCGAAGATCGCCGCGAGAATCTGCTGGGACCGGGCGCGGGCGTGTGAACCGTCGCGCTGCGGGTCGGGCTGCCAGGGGAAGTCGTCCTGGCACCACAGCACGCGTTCGCTGCGCGTCGTCCACTCCAACGCCTGCGGCAGCAGCGAGGCATCGTCGTAGTACTGAATGCTGTATACCGCGGTCATCAGGGGACCGCTGTCGGAGACCACCCATGACCACCCGCCGCGGGCAGCCCGCGCCACCGCGGACACCTCCGACTCGCGATGCGCGGCCATGACGTGCGCCTGTTCGACCGGCCCTGGAATCCGGCCGTCGTGCTGCTCGACCCAGGTGCGCAGAAACTCCGAGACGACGACCGCCGGCAGCTCGGCACCCAGCGCCGCGGAGATCACGGACTTGCCGGTGGACTCACCGCCGACGACCGAGATGAGGCCGGGCCGTGTCACGAAATGGTCACCGCCGGTGCGGGATTCGCCGCGCGTGCGGACCAGGCCCGCCATCCGGTGACGGCCATCAGGATCAGCACCGCGTAGAACAACGACGTGAAGTACAGGCCCTGGCTGGCGTAGAGCACCGCGCCGACGGTGTTCACCACAATCCACACCGGCCAGGCCTCCACCTTCTGCAGCACCATCAGCAGCTGCGCCGCCACCGAACCCACCAACATGAAGGCGTCGCCCCAGGTAGCCGCTCCACCGATGCTCTGCAGTAGCGGCGCCAGCAGCACCCACAGCAGAAGGACGCCGACGATTCCGCGGACCCGCAAGGCGGTGACGAGCCGGCCCGGAACCCGAGCGCCTTCACGCCCCCAGGAGAACCAGCCCCAGACCGCCGCCGCCATGAAGATCAACTGCATGGCGGCGGAGGCGAACAGGTGGAACTCGATGAACAGCCAGGAGTACAGCAGGCTCGACAGAAAGTAGGGTGGCCAGGTCCAGCGGTTGCCGGCGATCCCGAGGGCGATGGCGAGGAAGGCCAGGATCACCGAAGCGAATTCGATGGCGGTGACGTCGTAACCCCACACGGTGAACAGCACCGTCATATGCGCGCTCCCTGCCCGGCATTACCCGGACGGTCATGCGGTCGGCGACGCGGTATGCCACCTTCTCAGACCGGTTGCCCCGGCCTCCCGCGGTGATTTAATTCGGCGGCCACCAGGTTATCCCGGTGAGCACGCTGCCAGCCTATGTTGGGTGACGT
>JAULZA010000122.1:0-3897 GCA_032117575.1 Mycolicibacterium sp. | reverse complement strand
AAATCTGCGCCGCGCTGGACAAACTGCACAAGAAAAAGGGCCTCGACATCCCGGTGCACGTTGACGCCGCCAGCGGCGGCTTCGTGGTGCCCTTCCTGCAGCCGGACCTCAAATGGGACTTCCGGCTACCCCGGGTGGCCTCGATCAACGTCAGTGGCCACAAATACGGGCTCACCTACCCGGGCATCGGATTCGTGGTGTGGCGCAACGCCGATCATCTTCCCGAGGATCTGATCTTCCGGGTCAACTACCTCGGCGGTGACATGCCGACATTCACGCTCAACTTCTCCCGGCCGGGCAACCAGGTGGTGGGGCAGTACTACAACTTCCTGCGGCTCGGCCGCGCCGGCTACACCCATGTGATGCAGACGCTGTCCACCACCGCGCGGTGGTTCTCCGATCAGCTGAAGAAGTCGCAGCACTTCGAGGTGATCTCCGACGGATCGAAAATCCCGGTGGTGGCGTTCCGGCTGTCCGGGGACTCGGGCCGCCCCGCCGGGGGCTGGGGCTACACCGAGTTCGACGTCTCCGCGGCGCTGCGCTCCTACGGCTGGCAGGTGCCGGCCTACACCATGCCCGACGGCGCGGCCGACGTGTCCGTGCTGCGGGTGGTGGTCCGCGAGGGCTTCTCGGCCGACCTGGCCCGCTCGCTGTGGGAGGACCTGCACGCCGTGCTCAACCATCTCGACGCCATCCAGCCCGAGGGCCACTTCACGCAGGAGCATTTTGCGCACTGATCGTGCGCGGGGGAGCATTGTGCGCACTGATCGTGCGCGGGGGAGCATTGTGCGCACTGACCCATCTGGGAGAATCTGACCCGGTGACATGACCATGAAGACCACGCCGTTGACGACTCCGACGCAACCGGCCGCCGCCGCAGTCAACGGCGAGGCCGTCGTCGATCTCGCCGCTATCGGCCACAACGTGCGGATTCTTCGGGAACACGCCGGATCCGCCGAGGTCATGGCGGTGGTCAAGGCCGACGGATACGGGCACGGGGCCGTTGAGGTGGCCCGGGCCGCGGTGGCCGCCGGTGCGGCCGAACTCGGCGTCGCCACCGTCGACGAGGCCCTGGAACTGCGCCGTGCCGGCATCCACGCGCCGATCCTGGCCTGGCTGCACGTTCCGGGCACCGACTTCGCGCCGGCCCTGCGGGCCGATGTGCAGATCGGGGTGTCCTCGGTGCGCCAGGTCCACGACGTCATCGACGCGGTCCGCCGGACCGGCAGCACCGCGTCGATCACCATCAAGGTCGACACCGGCCTGAACCGCAACGGGGTCAGCGCGCGGGACTATCCCGCCGTTCTCGACGCGCTGCGCCGGGCCGCCGCCGACGACGCGGTGCGGGTGCGGGGCATCATGTCGCACCTGGTGGCCGGCGACGAACCGGACAACCCGCTCAATGACGCGCAAGCCCAACGGTTCGCCGACATGCTGGACGGGGCCCGACGCTCCGGCGTCGACTACGAGGTTGCGCACCTGTCGAACTCACCGTCGGCCATGACCCGGCCCGATCTGGCGTTCGACATGGTGCGCCCCGGCGTTGCGGTGTACGGCCTCAGCCCGGTGCCCGAACTCGGCCCGATGGGCCTGTTGCCGGCCATGACCCTGCGCTGTCCGGTGGCGATGGTCAAGACCGTTCGCGCCGGCGAGGGCGTCTCCTACAACCACACCTGGGTCGCTGATTGCGACACCACGGTCGCGCTGCTGCCGCTGGGCTACGCCGACGGCGTGTTCCGGGCGCTGGCCGGGCGCATCGACGTGCTGATCAACGGCCGGCTGCGGCGCAGCGTCGGACGCGTCTGCATGGACCAGTTCGTCGTCGACCTCGGCCCCGGTGTGCCCGATGTCGCCGAGGGTGACTGCGCGGTGCTGTTCGGGCCGGGCATCGACGGCGAACCCACCGCGCAGGACTGGGCCGAAGCGATCGACACCATCCATTACGAGGTGGTCAACAGCCCGCGCGGCCGTGTTCGGCGTATCTATCAGGAGGCCAACGGCGATGGCCGGTAACACTCGCAGGTTCAAATTCCGGCGCCGGCGCCCCCGCGGTGCTTTCGAGGCGCAGCTGCCCGCGCTGGCAGCCGGGCCCAGCGCCGAGGCCGACAAGAAGGCCCGGCTGATGGCCGGGGTCGCCGGTCTCAGTGCGGTCGGTACCGCAGCCGGTGTGTCCGCGGCCAGGACGATCCGGCATCGCAAGGCCATCAACGACGCCTACGAGGGCGAGGATTTCGCGCTGCTGGAGGCCGACCGCGGCTGCGTGGTGACCACCACCGATGGCATCCCCTTGGTGGTGCGGGAGGTCGGTCCGGTGACCGCTCCACTGACGGTGGTCTTCGCGCACGGTTTCTGTATGCGGATGGGCTCATTCCACTTCCAGCGGGCCGCGCTCGCCGAGCGGTGGGGTGATCAGGTCCGGATGGTGTTTTACGACCAGCGCGGGCACGGCCAGTCCGGCGCCGGCCCGGTCGACAGCTACACCGTCGAACAGCTCGGCCGCGACCTGGAAACCATTCTGCAGGTGATGGTTCCGCGCGGCCCGATCGTCGTGGTCGGACATTCGATGGGTGCCATGACGGTGCTGTCGCACGCCCGCCAGTTCCCCGAGCGCTACGGTCGCCGCATCGTGGGCGCGGCGATCATCTCCTCCGCCGCCGAGGGTGTGACGCGCTCCCCGCTGGGCGAGATTCTGAACAACCCCGCGCTGGAGGCGGTCAAATTCATGGCCCGCTACGTGCCGAACACGGTGCACCGCACCCGCGGCGCTATCCGCGGCGCGATCCGGCCGATCATCAGGACGGCGTCGTTCGGCGACGACCACATCAGCCCTAGTGTGGTGAAGTTCAACGAGCAGATGATTCACGACACCTCGATCGACACCCTGGTGGCTTTCCTGCACGCGCTGGAGGTTCACGAGGAAGCCGCGGCATTGCCGGTGCTGGCCCGTATTCCGACGCTGATCGCCTGCGGCGACCAGGATCTGCTCACCCCGGCGAAGAACTCCGAGGAAATGGCTGCCGTGCTGCCGAATTCGCTGTTGGTGATCGTGCCCGGTGCGGCGCATGTGGTGATGATGGAGCGCCCCGAAGTCATCAACAACGCCCTGGTGCGTCTGGTTGAGCGGGCCACCCCGTCGCGGCTCGTCGCGTTCACCCGACGACTGCGAGACCGGATTGAGTGACGTGCGAGTCGAAGCGGGAACGGCG
Source organism: Mycolicibacterium sp. (assembly GCA_032117575.1). Taxonomy (GTDB): domain Bacteria; phylum Actinomycetota; class Actinomycetes; order Mycobacteriales; family Mycobacteriaceae; genus Mycobacterium. The sequence goes on along the minus strand of JAULZA010000122.1, from coordinate 691 downwards.
ACACTGGCCACCGCGGAGGGCACCCTGGCGCTGGGCGCACAGTTCGGCAGGCAGCTGCGCGCCGGTGATGTCGTGGTGCTGTCCGGACCGCTGGGGGCGGGAAAGACCATGCTGGCGAAAGGAATTGCGGCGGGAATGGAGGTCGATGGCCCGATCACCTCGCCGACGTACGTCCTGGCCCGGGTGCACCGTGCGCGGATTCCCGGCCGGCCGGCGATGGTGCACGTCGATGTCTATCGGTTGCTCGACCACAGCGGCGCCGACCTGATGGCCGAACTGGATTCGCTGGATCTGGACACCGATCTGCAGGACGCCGTCGCGGTGGTCGAATGGGGCGAAGGACTTGCCGAGCGGCTGTCCGATCACCACCTGCGCATCGATCTGCAGCGGCTGGCCGACAGCGATACGCGCACCGCGACCTGGCAATGGAGCACGGCATGAGCCGCATCGTGCTGGCGCTGGACACCGCTACCCCGTCGGTGATCGTGGGGGTACTGCGACGCCACGACGACGGCCGGATCGACACCCTGGCCCAGCTCATCGCGTTCGGTGCGGCAGCCCACGCCGAACTCCTCACACCGAAAGTGGTTGCTGCGATCTCTGATTCGCACCTGTCGATGGTCGATCTGGATGCGGTCGTGGTCGGCTGCGGCCCGGGACCCTTCACCGGACTGCGGATCGGGATGGCCAC
>JAULZA010000121.1:0-1583 GCA_032117575.1 Mycolicibacterium sp. | reverse complement strand
CTATTCCGACTCCACCGCTGTGGTGGGTCCGATGGCGACGGTCCGCGAACCGCACTCCTGGGATCTGTGCCTCGGGCACGCCAGCCGGATCACCGCTCCGCGCGGCTGGGATCTGATGCGTCATGCCGCGCCGCTGCCGATCAACCCCGACGAGGACGACCTCGTGGCCCTGGCCGACGCGGTGCGAGAAGGCTCGGTGATGCCCAGTCCGCCGGTAACGGGGTTCACCTCAGACCGTTCCTCATCAGGCCACGGCGCCGCGCACGCCGTCGCCCCGCAGCGGCCGGTGGCCAACGGGCGCCGCCGCGGACACCTTCGCGTCCTGCCCGACCCCGGGGAGTGACCGACGCCCGGCCGCTAGGCTGAGTTCCATGCCCTGGCCAGCTGACCTTGTGCGCCGTGTGATCAAGGCGTACGACGTGCGCGGCCTGGTCGGTTCGGAGATCGACGAGGCGTTCGCCGCCGATGTCGGTGCGGCATTCGCGCGGCTGGTCCGCGATGAGGCCACCGGCGCGACGCAGGTGGTCGTCGGCCATGACATGCGGATGAGTTCGCCGGCACTGACGGCCGCGTTCGCCGGCGGTGTCATGGCCCAGGGACTCGACGTGACCCGCATCGGGCTGGCATCCACCGACGAGTTGTACTTCGCCTCCGGTTTCCTGGACTGCCCGGGCGCGATGTTCACCGCCAGCCACAACCCGGCGGCCTACAACGGCATCAAACTGTGCCGGGCGGCGGCCAAGCCGGTCGGTGAGGACACCGGCCTGGCCCGGATCCGCGAGGAGGTCATCGCCGGTGTCCCCGGCTTCGACGGACCGGCGGGGACGCGCAGCGATCGCGATGTGCTGGGCGACTACGCAACGTTTCTGCGCTCACTGGTCAACATGACCCGGCTGCGCCCGATGCGGGTGGCCGTCGACGCCGGCAACGGCATGGCCGGGCACACCGCGCCCGCCGTGCTGGGCCCTATCCCGGCGCTCACGTTGGCGCCGCTGTACTTCGACCTCGACGGGTCCTTTCCCAATCACGAGGCCAATCCGCTGGAACCGGCCAACCTGGTCGATCTGCAGCGCCACGTCCTGGACACCGGCGCCGATATCGGGCTTGCCTTCGACGGCGACGCGGACCGCTGCTTCGTGGTCGACGAGCGCGGTGAACCGGTGTCGCCGTCGGCGGTCACCGCCCTGGTGGCGGCCCGTGAACTGGCCCGCGAGCCGGGCTCGATGGTGATCTACAACCTGATCACCTCGCGGGCGGTGCCCGAACTGGTCACCGCACTCGGCGGCGCCCCGGTGCGGTCCCGGGTCGGGCACTCCTACATCAAGGCGCTGATGGCCCAGACCGGCGCGGTCTTCGGCGGCGAGCACTCGGCGCACTACTACTTCCGGGACTTCTGGGGCGCCGACTCCGGCATGCTGGCCGCGCTGCACGTCCTGGCCGCACTCGGCGAACAGGGCCGCCCGCTGTCGGAGGTGATGGGCGACTACGCACGCTACGCCGCCTCCGGTGAGATCAACTTCCGGGTGCAGGACGCATCCGCCTGTGTCGATGCAGTAGTCAATTCTTTTGCCGGACAGGCGCTG
>JAULZA010000120.1:0-12798 GCA_032117575.1 Mycolicibacterium sp. | reverse complement strand
GCCGCGGGGGCCTGCGGCAGCAGCACGAGCGCCTGTTCGACGCCCTTGTTGTAGCGCTTGAGCATCTCGATGATGATCTCGAGGTTGGCCAGCGTCTGCGGCAGCGCATCCTGGACGTCGACGAACAGCGTGTTCAGTTCCTCCGCCGTCGGTGCGCCCTCCTGCAGGATGCTGCGCACCGCGGCGTCCTGCTCCTTGGCCTGCGCGGTGATGGAGTTGAGGTTGGCCGCCCACGCATAGATGGCGTCGGCGGACTGCACCTGGCTGGCGAAGATCGGCGGCGAGTTGTCGATGATGGTGTCGATGTCGCCGATATTCGCCGTCAGCTCGTCCACGAAGGTGCTGGTGTTGTCCACCAGGGCCTGCAGAGTCGGGCCGAGCCCGCCCACGGCCTGGGCCGTTTCGTCCAGCAGGTTCGGGATCTTGCCGGCCGGGATGGACGCCAGGGCATTGTTGGCTGCGTCAAGGGCCGGACCGACCGGCACCGGGATGGTGCTCTTGGTGACGGTCTGGCCGTCCTGGAAGAACTCGTTGGGGTTGCCGGTTGACACCAAGTCGACGTACTGCTCGCCGACGGCCGTGACCGAGCGCACGTTGGCGGATGCGTCCACCGGGATTTTATGCGCGTTGGCGATGCTCAGGGTGGCCCGCGCGCCCGTGGCGGTGGGCTCCACGTCGGTGACCCGGCCGATGGTGACACCGCGGTAGGTGACGTTCGCGGTCTTGTACAGACCACCGGCGGCGGGCAGGTCGACGTTCAACTTGTACTGGCCGATGCCGGCGACGGCCGGCAGCCGGAGGTAGAACACCGACAGCGCGATCAACGCCAGCACGGTCAGGATGCCGAAGATCAGCAACTGGATTTTGACGAAGCGGGTAAGCACTCAGATCACGTCCTTACTCACTCGCCACGCTCGACGAACGGGCCGCCGCCGTCGGTCATGTTCGGATGCGGGGTAAACCGAACGTCGGGGATCATCGTGCTCGGATCACGACCCCACGACTGCTCAAGTGCACGCAGCATGCCGGACACACCGGTGCCGGTGAGCAGGCCGTTGTCAACGGAACTCAGTGTCAGGTCGACATTGAGCGACAGGTTGATGTAGTCGCCCCGGATAACCTTCGGGATGTTGTCCAGCGGATACGGGTTGGTGACGATGAGCCGCAACGCGTCCAGGAGGTAGGGCGAGCTGCGGCCGATCTGCGTCAACGGCCGTTGCAGCGTCTCCAGGTTGGTGTGCAGGTCCGGACGGGCCGCGGTGAGCGTCTCACCGGTCACCTTGCCGAACCGGCCCAGCGCGATGATGGCGTCGGCCAACTGGTCGCGAGCACCGGCCAGGTATGCCGCCAGCGGCGGCAGATCCACCAGGAGCTGGTCCAGGGTGTCGTTGCGGCTGGCCACATAGCTGAACAGGTTGTTCGTTGAATCGATGGCACGCGCGATGTCGTCGCGCTGCTGGTTGAGGCCGGCAGTGAAGTCATCGAGCTTGGTGAGGAACGCCCTGATCTGGTCGGCGTTGCCGGTCAGCAGGCTGTTGACCTCGTTCTGGATGATCTCCAGGTTCGGGATACCGCCACCGCGCAGCACGGTGGCCAGGCTGGCCAGCGTGCGCTCGATGGTCGGGAACGCCGACGACCGGTCAAGCGGGATGATGTCGCCACCGCGCAACGGTTCCGACGACGGATTCGCCGGCGCAGTCAGCTCCACATGCTGGGTGCCCAGGATGGAGCTCTGGCCGATCTTGGCGGTGGCGTTGGCGGGCAGCTTCACCTGCGGCGACACGCTCAAGGTGAGAGTCGGGACCCAATCCTTGAGCTCGATCTTGCGGACGGTGCCCACGAACACATCGGCGACCCGCACGCGGCTGTTGACGTTCAGCGCCAGCGTGTCCGGAACCTGGACGTAGATGGTCTCCGAACCCTTTTCGCTACCCGGCCCCAAGTCCAGCGGGACGTTGGCGATGCCCTTCCACCCGCAGGAGGTGAGGACCATCGCGGTCACGCCCAGCGCCATCCCGCGCAGGCCCAAGCGGCGGGCGCGGTTGCGTTGATCGGTCACTGTCCGGCCCCCGTTTCAGCAGATAGAGCGGGCGATGCAGGCATTGGAGCGGCGGGTGCCGCGGTGCCCGGTGCGGGCGGACCGATCTGTTGCGACACCGGCAGTGGGCCGGGGGTCACTTCGGGCGCCGGTGCGGGTGCCGGCGGAGCCGGCGGATACCACGGCGGCGGCAACGGGTTCTTCTGGTCGTAGGAGTTCGACGGCGCGCCACCACGCGGACCGGCCGCCGGGTAGGAGGACGGATCCGGGCCGCCCATCAGCGACGCCAGCGAGTTCGGGGTCAGCATGTTCGCGGTGAACGGCTGCACCTGCAGTCCCTGCATACCGGGAGCGACGATCCAACCCGGCTCGTGATTTCCATGCGAGAACAGGGTGTCGCGCGACCACACGCCGGGAACCGTCGTGTCCTTATATCCCGGGGGCGGACGCAGCCGCTCCTCGGAGTATGCGACGTACTTGGGCAGGGTCGACGCCGACGCGAACTGGTTCACGCCGAACGGCGGGTAGTTGAACTTCGTCGCGTCCAGGATCGGAGCCAGGTACTGCGCGCACAGCTCAGCAGAATCCTGGTAGCCCAACCGGCTGCCGGCCTGGATGGCCGAGCACAGGAACTGCATCGGGTTAGCCCAGTTCGCGACCGCCGGGATGGCGACGATTGAGCCGTGGGTCGGGTGGTAGATCTGGGCCGTGTTCGCCGCCAGCGTCGGGTAGACGTGCAGCGCGGTCTCCAGACCGTTGCGGGCATCGGGCTGCATCAACGCGTTGGTGACGTCGGCAAGATTGTTGATGTCGCGGGACAGCAGCGAACCGTTGTCCTGGACGAACTTACGGGCCGTCTTGAGCAGCTTGTCGATCTCAACCAGCGCGTTGCCGACCTCCTGGTCGGAGTTGTTCAGCGAGGTGGTGAACTGCGCCAGGTTGGTGTTGAGGGCGACCAACTGCTGGTCGCTCTGATAGAGGGCGTTGACGAACACCGCGAGCGCCTTGGTGGTGCCGAACAGGTCGCCGCGGCTCTCATTCAGCGTGGCCACCGCGTCGGAGAGCGCCTTGAACGTCTCGTTGACCTGCTTGCCCTTGCCGTTGAGCGTCTCGGCGGCGGAATCGACGAGGTCGCCCAGCGGACCCTTCGGCTGCGCCGGTGTCGGACCCAGTTCGACGACGAGCTTGTCGAGCTGGGCACGAATGTCGTCCCACTCCACCGGGACGCGAGTGCGCTCCAGCGGAATCACGTCGCCGTCAGCCAGCGCCGCTCCGCCGGTGTAGGGCGGGTCCAGCTGCAGGGTGCGAGATGCCACCACCGTCGGGTTGATCACCGACGCGACGGCGTCGGCCGGCACCTTGTACTTGCTGTCGAAGTGGAAGTTGACCTTCATCTTGTCGCCGGCCGGCTCGATGCTGTCAATCTTGCCGACCCGGACGCCCATGATCTGGACCCGGTCGCCCGGGTAGACGGCCAGGGCGTCGGAGAAGTAGGCGCTGGCGCTGGTGGTCGTGGCTTTCTGGTACAGCCGGTAGCCGACGAACGCCGCCACCAGGGCGAGGGCGATCACCAACGTGCCGATGATGACTCCGCCGCGGGAGGCCTTCTTGAGACCCGTATTGAGAATGGACATGGGCTAAGCGCCTCCCGTGTCGATCGGCGCGAAATTACCGGGGCCGGGGACCGGCACCGTCCGCGCTCCCGGCGGGCCGGGGGCCAACTGCGGACCGGGTGCACCGGGCACCAGCGGTCCGGCCTGACCGGGAACAGCCGCGGCGGGAACGCCGTGGTTCGGTTTCATCGCGTCCGGGTTGGGCTCGGAGATCACGACGTTGGGCCGCGGGTATCCGCCAGGCACCGCACCGTACGGACCCTGCGTCGCGTTCGCACACGGCAGCGGGTTGCCCGGGGAGGGGATGCCGTCGGCCGGCGGCGTGTAGGTGCACGGCGAACCGGGTTGCAGAGCCGGGCCCGGGTTTTCCGGAGTGCCCTCCAAGACCCGCGGCGCCGCCGGCGGAGCCCCGTTGGGCTGGGTGGCGCCATTCGGGTCGGGGAACTGGTAGGCGGGCAGGCCCGCGTTGCGCCAGAATTCCTCAGGGTCGATGCCGCGCTGCTTGAACGCGGCGTCCACCCACGGCTGGATGATCTGGTAGGGAAGGATGTTGACCAGCAGCGTCTTGAAGTACGGCCCGGAACCGATGGCCTCGGTAAGTGAGCCCATGAACTTCGACGCCGTGGTGATCGAGTAGGCCAGGTCCTCTTTGTGCTGGGCCAGCACGTCGCTGATGGTCTGCAGCTGGGTCAGGACGTTGGTCAGGTTCGGGTTGTCGTCGATGAACCCGGCGAACTGCTGCGATACCGCAGTCACATTTTGCAGCAGCACGTCGACTTCCCGGCTGCGCTGGTTGACGGCGGCGAGCAGCGTCCCGGCGTTGACCAGCAGCCGGTTGATCTGGTCGCTGCGGTTGCCGAGCACGGCCGCGACCTTGTTGGCCTCTCCGAGCAGCGACTTGAACTCCTCGTCGCGCTTGCCGATGGTGTCGGAGAAGCGGGTCACACCCTCCAGCGCCGCCTTCAGCTCGGGCTTGCTGGCATCAAGGGTCTCGGTGAGCGCGTTCAACGAGTTCTTGACCGCGGTCAGATCCCACTGGCTGGTGTTGGTGGTCAGCTCGGAGAACGCGTCGTAGAGCTGGTAGGGCGTGGTGCTCTGCTCGAGCGGCAGGAGTCCACCGACCGCGAGTGGCTTGCTGCCACGCGGGTCGATCTCCATGACGCGTTTGCCGAGGACGGTGTCGGTGCGGATCGAGAGCCGGCTGTCGGTACCGATGCGATAGTCGCCGAGAGTGAAGCCGACCTTGACACGGTCGCCGTCGATCGTCGTCGTCTTGATCTGGCCGACGTCGTAGCCGCTGATGCGGACCTTGTCGCCGGGCTGCGAACCGGCCGAGTCGGTGAAGTGCGCGTAGTACATCGGCTTGGCGAACAGCATCGGGATGCTGGCGAAGCTCTGGCCTACGGCCACCACCATGATCACGACCAACAGGCCGATCAGACCTACCCGGACCCGGTTGGATCCCTGGAGAGTAATCATTGCGGCGTGCACCTGCCCGTCGGCTGCTTGGTGATCCGAACCTTGCGCACCGGTCCGCCCGGCTGCAAGCCGTTGAGCGTCAGGGTGAGGTCGCAGAGGTAGAAGTTGAAGAAGTCGCCGTAGACGCCACCCGCCCGGCCGATCAGGGTGATGGCGGTCGGGTATTCGGTGAGCAGCTTGTCCAGCTTGGCCGGATCATCGGCGAGCGGCTGCTGGATGGTCTCCAGCTTGCCGATGGTCTGCTGCAGGATCGGGCGTTCATCGCTGAGAAGTCCGGCCAGCTGTGTCGAGGCGTCGCTGATATCGGCGATAGCGCCGGCCAGCGGATCGGCCCGGTTCTTCAGACCGGTGATCAGGATTTCGAGGTTGCTGACCGTCGCGTCGAACTCTCGCTGATGGCGGTTGACGGTGCTGAGCACGGTATTGAGGCTGGTGATCACCTCACCGATGGCCTGGTCGCGGTCGGCGAGGGTGGACGTCAACTGCGCGGTCTGGCTCAGGATGTTGGCGACCGTGCCGCCCTGGCCCTGGAACACGGTGACCAGGGAGGTGGCGATGTTGTTGACTTTCTCCGGATCCAGCGCCTTGAACAGCGGCTTGAAGCCGCCGATGAGTGCGTCGAGGTCCAGGGCGGGCTGGGTGCGGGCCAGTGGGATCAGACCGCCCGGGGGCAGCACCTTGTCGGCACCGTCGCCGGTTCCCCGGTCGAGGTTGACGTAGCGCTCGCCGATCAGGTTGGCGTAGCGGATCTGGGCACCCGAGGACTGGTACAGCGGAAGCGACTTGTCGACGTTCAGCGTGACCGTGACGCGCTGCCCGTTCTCCGAGAGTGTGACCTTCTTGACCTTGCCGACCTCGACGCCACCGGCACGGACGAACTGTCCGGCCTTCAGGCCGCTGCCGTTGCTGAACTCCGCCTCGTAGGAGTTGAAGCGCTGGAAGCGCAGCTGACCGAACACGACGATCAACAGCACGGTGCACAAACCGAGAATGGTCGACACGATGCCGAGCTTGATTAACGTTCCGCGAATGCTCATGGGTTAATCGTGTTCTCCCCGACCTGACGTCCCCAGACGTATTCGTTGAGGATTGGCTGACCAAGCTCGAAGTGGTTGTACGGAGCGATCGTTGCGCCGGTGTCGGCGACCAGGGTCGGTGCGGGCCAGAAGTCCCGCGTGACCTTCTGCCAGCAGCCGGGTGCCCCGCCCGGTCCACCTCGGGCGTTCACCCGGGGCAGGTTGTCCGGATAGATGTAGGGGTTCGGCGCACCGATCAGTTTGGCGTGGTCGGCCAGCGAGTAGCCGTTACCGCCGAAGCCGTCCAACGCCGCGGGCAGGAGTTCTGCGTAGTTGCGGATCATGCAGAACAGCTCAGGGCTGTAGGTGTTCAGCAACTGCGAAGTGGGGATCAGGTCCGACATCGCCCGCACCAGGTACGGGGCGCCGCGCTCGAACACGTCAGCACCGGTGTTGCCGAAGCCGGCTGCGGCCAGCAGCAACGCGTCGAGGTTTCCCTGCTCGGCGTTGAGAGTGCGGACCGTGGTGAGCACGTTGTCGACGCCGTTCCAGAAGTCCGGGCCCGCACCGGTGTAGACGTCGGCCAGACCGGCCAGCTGCTGCAAGCCGTACTGCAGGCGGGGCAGCCGCGGATTCAGGTTGTCCAGCGCGGTATTCGCGGTGACCAGCGTCTTACCCAGCTTGCCGCCCACCCCGGTCAGCGCTTCGGCGGTGGCCGAGAGGGTGAGGTTCAGCTTGACCGGGTCGATCTTCTCCGCCAGGCCCGTGATGGTCTCGAAGAGGGTGTTGAACTCGACGGTGGTGCTGCGGGCGTCGATGACGTCGGAGCTGCTGATCCGTGCGGTGGACGGATCTTTCGGGCTGGACAGGGCGACGTACTTGTTACCGAAGATCGTGGTGGCCTGAATGTCGGCATTGACGTTCTGCGGGATCAGCTCGATGAACTTCGGCTTGACCTCCATCGCGAACTTGGCGGCCTCTTTGCCGTCGATCTGGGCCGATTCGATCTTGATGACCCGCCCCACCTCGACCCCGTTATAAGTGACCTTGGCGTTGGGGTCCATCACCAGGCCGGCCCGCGCGGCGACCATCGTCAGCTCGGTCTTGGACTCGAGCTTCCCGCGGAACTGCAGCAGCAGGAACGTCAGCACGATGGCCGCGACCAGCAGCAGGATGAAGCCAGCCAGCCGGATCGGCGGTTTCTTGACGTCGTTCAGGGGAGCGGTCATGTCTACACCGTCAGATTGAAGTTCGGGTTGGTGCCGTACAGCGCCAACGAAGCGAACAGGACCACGAACTGAATGAGAACCAGAGACGCTCGCATCGACTTACCTACCGCCTCGCCGACGCCCACCGGGCCGCCGCTGGCGTTGAAGCCGTAGTAGCAGTGGTTGATCATCACGATCACCGAGATGATGATGACCTCGACGAACGACCAGAACACGTCGTTGGTGCGAAGGAACGTGTGGAAGTAGTGGTTGTAGGTGCCCCCGGACTGCCCGTAGAGCACCGTCGTGGTCAGCTGCGCGGCCAGGAAGGCCATGATCAGCGACATCGCGTAGAGCGGGATGATGACCACTGCCGCGGCGACCAGCCGCGTCGAGACCAGGTAGGAGATGGATTTTATGCCCATCACCTCCAGAGCGTCGATTTCTTCGGAGATCCGCATGGCGCCCAGTTCGGCGGTGGCACCGGCGCCGACGGTGGCCGCCATCGACTGGCCGGTGACGATCGGTGCGGTCAGACGCACGTTGACCATGGCGGCCAAGAAGCCGGTGAAGGCTTCCACACCGATGTTGCCGAGCGACGCGAAGCCCTGAATGGCGATCAGCGACCCGGCCGACAGGGTGACGAAGCCGACGATGGCGACGGTGCCGCCAACCACCGCCATGGCACCCGCGCCCATGCCGACCTCGGCGATCAGCCGGACGATCTCCTTGGGGTAGAAGCGGACCGCGTGCCCGATCTCCTTGATGGCCTCGACGGCAAACCAGGCGACCTTGCCAGTGCTGTCGAGCAGCTTGCCGGGTTTTTTGGCCCATTTATCCGCGAATTGCGGGAACCGGGCCGGGACCGCGGCCTTGGGTATTGTCGTCGCCGTCGCCATCTATCGCCCTGTTCCGAAGCGGACACCGATTGTCGTGAAGATGACGTTGACCGCGAACAACGCCACCACGCAGAGCACCAGGGTCTCGTTCACCGCAATACCGACGCCTTTCGCTCCACCGCCGACGGTAAGACCTCGATAACAGCCCACCAGCCCGGCTATCAGGCCGAACGCGACGGCTTTCGCGATGGCGATGACCACCTCGGGCAGCCCGGTGATGAGGGTGAGGGTCTGAAGGTAGGCGCCGGCCGAGATGTTCTGCAGGAACACACCGAAGATGAAGCTGCCCACCAGGCCGATGGTGATCACCGCTCCGTTGAGCAGGACCGAGACGAGTGTGGCGGCGGCGACGCGGGGCACCACCAGGCGGTGGATCGGGTCGATGCCGAGCACCTCGAGGGCGTCGATCTCTTCGCGGATGGTGCGTGCGCCGAGGTCGGCGCAGATGGCGGTGGAACCGGCACCGGCGACCACCAGCACCGTCACCAGCGGGCCGAGCTGGGTCACCGACGCCAGCGCCGCACCGGCGCCGGAAATGTCGGCAGCGCCGAACTCGGTCAGCAGCAGATTGAAGATGAAGATGATGAGCACCGTCAGCGGGATCGACATGGCGAAGGTCGGCAGCAGGGCGACCGTCATCAGGAACCAGGTGTACTGGAAGAACTCTCTCCACTGGAACGGCCGGGCGAGCGACTTGGCGGTCAGAACGCACATCTTGAAGAAACCGCCCATGGCCGTCATGGGGCCGTTGAACCGTTTCCGCAGATAGCTCGTCGACGTGGTCATCGCGCGGTGCCCTCAGTGCGGTGTCGCCGGTCACGGCGGCGGGGGGACAGACCGTTGGGCACGTACCCCTCCTCAGTTCTTCCGACGGTGGCCATGCGTCTCAAGTTCCTGGCATGTAACCGAGACCACAGGAATGTACCCGATGCCTCATGCCCGCCACATCTCATCAGCACTATTGCGACCCAACTGGATTGCCGGAGCCCCCAAAAAGTGCCCTGAGCTCGGTCTTCAGCACTTTGCCTGCCGGATTTCGGGGCAGGATGTCGACGATTTCGAGGGCCTTGGGGTGCTTGTAACGAGCGAGACGGCTGTCCAGGAAACCGGTCAGATCGTCCAGCGTGAGCGGTTCCGTGACCGCCGCCACAGCGACGGGCACCTCACCCCACTTGTCATCTGCTCGGCCGATCACGGCCACCTCGGAGATCGCCGGGTGCGCCGCGAGCACGTTCTCCACTTCGGCGCAGTAGATGTTCTCGCCGCCGGAGATGATCATGTCCTTTTTGCGGTCGACCACCCAGATGTAGCCCTCGTCGTCGCTGCGGACGAGGTCTCCGGAGTGGAACCAGCCGCCGTCGAAGGCATCCGCGGTGGCTTCCGGCTTGTTCCAATAGCCCGCCATGAGCGTCGGCGCGCGGTAGACGATCTCGCCGACCTGACCCACCGGAACATCGTTCATCTGATCGTCGACGATGCGGGCCGCGACGGTCGGGATGACCTTGCCGACCGACCCGAGCTTTCGGATGGCGTCCTCCCCCGGCAACATGCAGGTCACCGGCGACATCTCGGTCTGGCCGAACGCCGCGAGGATCTTGCTGTCCGGGAAGGTCGCACCCATCTGGCGCAGCAGGGTGTCGGAGGCCGGCGCAGCCCCCCAGGACAGGTTGCGGAGCCGCAGGTTGCGAGGACGGGCCTGTTGCTCGGCGCAGACCGCCTGCCACTGCGCGGGCACCAGGAAGATCCCGGTGACCCGCTCAGCCTCCAGGACGTCGAGCAGTCCGGCCGGGTCGAAAGCGCCCAGCGGGTAGATGACCGTTGGGATGCCCAGTGTCAGCGCGGGCAGCATGTTGCCGATCCCGGCGATGTGGAACAGCGGCACCCCGATGAAGCCGACGTCGCCGGCGATGTCCGGGCAGGTCGTGTAGATGGCCGACATCGCCTGCCCGGCCAGGTTGGCGTGGGTGAGCACCGCCCCCTTGGGGTGCCCGGTGGTCCCGGAGGTGTACATGATCAGCGCGGGGCTGTCGTTGGGCACATCCACCGGCGGCGCGGGTTCGCCCTCCTCGGCGACGAGTTCCTCGTAGCCGGCAACGTCGGTGTCCGAAGCGGACTCCGCGACGATCACCGTCGACAGGTTCGAGGTGATCTCACCGACAGCGTCGGCCAGCGGCGCCAGCATCGGCTCGGTCACCAGCGTGGCGGCCCCGCAGTCGTCCACCAGGTAGGCCAGTTCCGGCGGGCTGAGCCGGAAGTTCACCGGCACCGCGATGGCACCGAGCATCGTTGCGGCAAGGCATGTTTCGACGAACTCGGGCCGGTTGAGCATGAGGACCATCACCCGGTCGCCGCCGCCTACCCCGCGGCGGTGCAGCGCACCCGCCAGTCCGGTGACCCGCTCGTTCAGTTCGGCCCAGGTGATGGTGCGGTCGATGAACCGCAGGGCGGTGGCGCCGGGCTGCATCAGGGCGTGGCGGGACAGCTGGGTGATCCAGTTCTGCCGCCGGGACAGGTAGGGCTGCTCAGTACCGGTCATGGGTGTCCTGCGTCTTCATCGTGGTCCAGCTTGCGTCCCCGGCCACCGAAAGGCGGCGCGAAACGCCGTGGAGCCGTCCGAACCAGGGTCGGCCGGGATGAGAAGAGCGGCTACACCCCGCCGGCGAGGGCCTCGGCCCGGGCCTTCAGGTTGCCCGCCAGATGTTCCAGTGCGTCGTTGACCAGTTTCTTCACCATCACATCGGGCACACCGGGGATCGAGGTCTCCACATCGAGGTCGACGGTCAGCAGGCTGGACGGCCCCATCTCGACCACCGAGAACAACTGGTGCTGCTTGGAGAACAGTTGGCCCTGCTGCATGACGGTCTGGATCTGCGCCGGGGCGGGGTAGTAGACGGCCTGGATGTAGGTGCCCGGCTGGCCCTGAATCTCGGTGTCGATGCGTAACTGGCTGGGCCGGCCGTCGTTGTAGCGGGCGAGGATGTAGACCGCGGTGACCTCGTCGTTCCACTGCGGGTAGGCCTCGAAGTCCGCGACGATACTCAGGATCGCGTCGGCGTATGCGCTGACCTCGAGGGTCTTGCTCACTAGTGCCATCAGACTTGTGCCTTTCGCTGGCCGCCGGGCTTGTTTTCGCCCAGTGGACTGTCGGTGCGGATCGTCTCGTCGCGGATGAGGCCGCGCAGTAGTGCGGTGCTGAATTCGGCCGCGATCTCCTTGGCGCTGCGCCGGCCGTCCGGGCGCAACCACCGGTAGGCGCCCATCGTCATGCCGATGTAGCCCAGGGCGACCACATGGGAGTCGCACTCGAAGAACTCGCTGCTGTCGATGCCGCGGTCGATGAGGCCGGCGACGTGCTCATAGACCTGGGTCTCCTTTTCCCGCACCTCGGCAACCTGCTCTTCGGTGAACCACTCGGTGATATAGGGCTGTTCCTGGAAGTACACCGCCGCACCCTCGGGGTTCTCGGCGATGTTGGTCAGCAGCCGCACCGTGTATTGATAGAGCGCCTCGCGTGCCGTCCAGGACGGGTCGTCGTGCACCGCGGCCAGAGTGTTCTCGGCAGCGCGGCGGTAGATGTCGAACAGGATCAGCGATTTGCTGGCGTAGTAGTGATACACCGTCGCCTTGTTCAGGCCGACGACATCGGCGACGTCGTCCATCCGGGTGCCGTGGTAACCGCGTGCGGCGAACAACTTGGTGGCGACGGACAGCAACTCCTCACGCCGGGTCGTCCCGTTCTCCGGTGGCATGCCGCCCCCCTCCCTATCAACTGGTTGGACAGTCTAGATACCCCAGGGCTGTAAGACGTCAAGCTGCTGCGGTGGCGCGGTGTGCCCAGGCTTTGTTTTCGTCATAGTGGGTGTGGTGGCGTAGGCAGCCGTGCAGGATGCCGACGAGGCGGTTGCCCAGGGCGCGTAGGGCTTGGTGGTGGGTGTCGCCGGCGGTGCGGTGGGCGTCGTAGAAGGCGCGGGCGCCGGGGCTGTTCGTCAGGGCGCAGAAGGCCCATTGGTCGATCGCGTCATACAGGCGTCGGTTGCGCACGTGGCGGGCCAGCACGGCGCGTTTCTTGCCTGAAGCGATGGTCAATGGGGAGGTTCCGGCGTAATTCTTGCGAGACTTGGCGGTGGTGTAGCGGTCCGGGTCATCCCCGAACTCACCAAGCACCCGGGCGCCGAGTACAACACCAAGTCCTGGCAGGGAGCGGTAGATGTCGGCGTCCGGGTGCGTCTCAAAATGGGCGGCCAGCGCGGTCTCGAGCTCGACGATCTGATCGTTGAGCTCGGCGATGACATGCACCGCCGCGGTGGTGGTGGCCCCGAACGCGGCGGCGACCGCCTCCGGTGCGGCCAGGTGCTCGGTGCGCAGCGCCGCCTGGATCTCCCGCGCCCGGGTGTCGATATTGCGTTGGCGCCCAGCGACTTTGAGCGCAGCACCGATTTTCGACACGCTCAGCCGGGCGCCTTGCGCAGGGGTCGGCGCCCGGCCCAGCACCGCCAGAGCGTCGCGATCGGTGAGGCTGTCGAAGGCCTCCAGCGCGGCGGGGTA
>JAULZA010000119.1:0-27162 GCA_032117575.1 Mycolicibacterium sp. | reverse complement strand
CGACGCGGGGCGTCATAGCGACACCGACGCGGGGCGTCATAGCGACACCGACGCGGGGCGTCATAGCGACGCCGGGACGAACTGTCCCCGCCCACCTCGCCGGGAGCGCCGTGCCACGACCGCGACGTCAGTGAAGGTCAATGGGATGGGCGCCTGCGGCTTGTGCACGACCACCTCGACGGCGTGCACCCTGGCATCGGCCATCACGTCGTCGGCGATCTCGCCGGCGACCGTCTCGATCAGGTTGCGCGCCGGGCCGGCGATGATGTCCGCCGCGCGCTGAGCCAGCACGCCGTAGTCATAAGTGTCGGTTAGGTCGTCGCTGGCGGCGGCCGCAGCAAGGTCTATCCACAGCGTGATGTCGACGATGAAGTCCTGCCCGTCGCGCCGCTCATAGTCGAAGACCCCGTGGTTGCCGCGGACGGTCAGGCCGCGCAGTTCTATCCGGTCAGCCATCGCGGTCACCACTCGCCGCTGCGGGGTTGCGCCAGGCCGCCACGACCCTCAGCGCGTCCACGCTGGCCCGTACGTCGTGGACCCGGACACCCCAGGCTCCGTGCAGCGCGGACAGGGCCGACACGACGGCAGTGGCGGTCTCGCGGCCTTCGGGTGGCCGCGGTGTGCCATCCGGCTCTGCCAGCAGCGCCCCGAGGAAACGCTTGCGCGACGCACCGACCAGGACCGGGATCCCGGTGCCGACGAGTTCCGGCAGTGCGTGCAGCAACGTCCAGTTGTGGCGGGCCGCCTTGGCGAATCCGAGGCCGGGGTCGATGACGAGCTGTCCGGAGTCCACTCCCGCCGCGACGGCAGCGTCGACGGCCGCCAGCAATTCGTCACGGACTTCGCCCACGATGTCGACATAGCGCGGGACCTGGTGCGGCTGCGTCTCCTGCACCGACCGCCAGTGCATCAGAATCCACGGCACGCCCGCGTCGGCCACCACCCGCGCCATATCGGGGTCGGCCCGTCCTCCACTGACGTCGTTGACGATGGCTGCCCCGTTGTCCAGCGCCGCCTTCGCCACCACGGCGTGCATGGTATCGATGCTGACGGTGATGCCCTGAGCCGCAAGCTCTTTCACGACGGGAGTCACCCGGCCGATCTCCACCGACGCGTCGACCCGCACCGCCCCGGGCCTGGTTGATTCGCCGCCGACGTCGACGATGTCGGCTCCGTCGGCCACCAGTGCCAACCCGTGCCGCACTGCACGGGCCGGTTCGATGTAGCGTCCACCGTCGGAAAAGGAATCGTCGGTGACATTCACGACCCCCATCACCACGGGGCCGCTCAACCGATCAGAGGCCGTCACTTCCGGAGGATGAGATCCAGCGCCTCGGCCCGGGATGCGTCGCAGGTCTTGAACAGTCCGCGCACCGCAGACGTGGTGGTGATCGCTCCCGGGTTGCGCACACCGCGCATCGCCATGCACAGGTGTTCGGCCTCGATCACGACGATCGCGCCGCGCGGCTCGAGTTTGCGCATGAGGGCGTCGGCGATCTGGCGAGTCAGCCGCTCCTGCACCTGAGGCCGTTTGGCGTAAAGGTCAACCAACCGAGCCAGTTTCGACAATCCGGTCACCCGGCCGTCGACCCCGGGGATGTACCCGACGTGCGCCATGCCGTGGAAGGCCACCAGGTGGTGCTCGCAGGTCGAATACATCGGAATCTGCTTGACCAACACGAGTTCGTCATGCTGTTCGTCAAACGTGGTGTCCAGCACTGTATCCGGGTTGGTGTAGAGACCGGCGAACATCTCCTGGAAGGCTCGGGCGACCCGGGCGGGGGTTTCCTTCAAGCCTTGACGTTCTGGGTCCTCGCCGACCGCCAGGAGCAATTCCCGAACGGCGGCTTCAGCGCGATCCTGGTCGAACAGCGGTGTGTCGAGCGTGATCGAGTCAGGCTTCGGCATTGGTCTCCATTCGTTGAATCAACGAGGGTAATCGGCGGACCGCCCGGTGTCATCACCGGAATCGTCCAAGGGCCCAGGACCACTGGGCTGGGCGTGTGACTGCTGCGGCGGATAGCCCTGCTGCGGATACTGCCCATGCTGGGGCTGCTGGGGCTGCTGGCCCCATCCGGGCGGCGGCGGGTACCACTGGCCGTGCCCATGCTGCTGCGGAGGCGGCGGCCAGCCCGGCGCCCGCCAACCGGCGGGGGCGCCGTAGTCCGGCTGGCTCGGACCGTTGGGCGCCTGATGCCGGCCTGCATGCGGAACGGCCGGGGTGGGATAGGCGCCGTTGCCATTGGGCCCTTGGGGCTGCGCCGCCTGATGAGCCGCGCTCGCCTGTGCGATGGCTTTCTTGAACGCCGGCTCCGGCATCGGCTGCGGCCACGGCTCACCGCGCTCCATGGCCAGCTCACCGGGCGTCTTGATCGGGGGCTTGTCAGATGGGACGCGTCCATGGCCGAAGTCGTCGAACACGGTCAGCCGCGGCCGTTTGTTCACTTCGCCGAAGATGGCTTCCAGTTCGGCCCGGTGCAGCGTCTCTTTCTCCAGCAGTTCGCCGGCCAGGATGTCCAGGATGTCGCGGTACTCGCTGAGGATCGTCCACGCCTCGGTGTGCGCCGCCTCGATGAGTTTGCGCACCTCGTCGTCGATGTCACGAGCCACCTCGTGGCTGTAGTCGGCCTGGGTTCCCATGGTGCGGCCGAGGAACGGGTCGCCGTGCTCGGTGCCGTAGCGCACCGCTCCCAGCTTGGCGCTCATTCCGTACTCGGTGACCATCGCGCGGGCGATCTTGGTGGCCTGCTCGATATCGGACACCGCGCCGGTGGTGGGCTCCCGGAACACCAGTTCCTCAGCAGCCCGGCCACCCATGGCGAACACCAGGCGGGCGATCATTTCCGAGCGGGTCATCAAACCCTTGTCGTCCTCGGGCACCGACACCGCGTGACCGCCGGTGCGGCCGCGGGCCAGGATGGTCACCTTGTAGATCGGCTCGATGTCGGGCATCGCCCAGGCAGCCAGGGTGTGGCCGCCCTCGTGGTAGGCGGTGATCTTCTTCTCGGTCTCGCTGATGATGCGGCCCTTGCGGCGCGGCCCGCCGATCACCCGGTCGACGGCCTCTTCCAGCGCCGCGCCGGTGATGATGGTGCCGTTCTCCCGGGCGGTGAGTAGTGCCGCCTCGTTGATGACGTTGGCCAGGTCGGCGCCGGACATGCCGACGGTGCGCTTGGCCAGGCCGTCCAGGTCGGCGTCCGGAGACAGCGGCTTGCCCTGCGAATGCACCCGCAGCACCGCCTTGCGGCCGGCCAAGTCCGGGCTCGACACCGGGATCTGCCGGTCGAAGCGGCCGGGCCGCAGCAGCGCCGGGTCGAGGATGTCGGGGCGGTTGGTGGCTGCGATCAGGATGACGCCCTGGCGCTCACCGAAGCCGTCCATCTCGACCAGCAGCTGGTTGAGGGTCTGCTCGCGCTCGTCGTGGCCGCCGCCCAGGCCGGCACCGCGCTGCCGTCCAACGGCGTCGATCTCATCGACGAAGATGATGCAGGGCGAGTTCTGCTTGGCCTGCTCGAACAGGTCGCGCACCCGGGAGGCGCCGACGCCGACGAACATCTCGACGAAATCCGAACCGGAGATGGTGAAGAACGGAACGCCTGCCTCGCCGGCCACCGCGCGCGCCAGCAGAGTCTTGCCGGTGCCGGGCGGCCCGTACAACAGC
The DNA here is from genome assembly GCA_032117575.1 of Mycolicibacterium sp. Classification (GTDB taxonomy): domain Bacteria; phylum Actinomycetota; class Actinomycetes; order Mycobacteriales; family Mycobacteriaceae; genus Mycobacterium. The sequence continues at coordinate 23,501 of JAULZA010000119.1, read as the reverse complement.
ACGCCCTTGGGGATCTTGGCCCCCAGCGCCTGGTAGCGGGCCGGGTTCTGCAGGAAGTCTTTGATCTCGTAGAGCTCTTCGACGGCCTCGTCGGCGCCGGCGACGTCGGCGAAGGTGGTCTGCGGCATGTCCTTGGACAGCAGCTTGGCCTTCGACTTGCCGAACCCGAAGCCCATCCGGCCGCCGGTCTGCATCCGGGAGAACATGACGAACAGCGCCACCAGAAGGAGCAGCGGCAGCATGTAGATCAGCAGTGAGCCCAGGACACTCGGCTGATTGACCACGGTATTGGTCTTGATGCCCTTGGCCGTCAGTTGGTCGAACAGCGGCACCCCGTAGCCGGTCGGGTATTTGGCGATCACCTTGGTCGAGTCGGCGGTGTCGCCGTTACCGCTTTTGAGCTCGAGGCGCAGCTGCTGTTCGCGATCGTCGATCTGCGCCGTGTTGACGTTGTCGGCGTTGATCTGGGACACCGCCACCGAGGTGTCAACGGGTTTATAGCCGCGGGTGTCGTCGCTGAAGAACAGGAACAGCCAGCCCAGCAGCAGCACCGCCGCGACGACCGTCAAGGTGCGGAAAACGTTTTTGCGATTCATCAAGCCTTCGCCCCGGCAGGGGCCCGTCCTTCCATGCGCGCTGCTTGCAGTCTTTCAGGCTACCGCTACCCCAACGCACGGCGGTTCCCTGAGCGTTTCCGTCACCGATTGGTTCTCGGGGTCGGACGCTTCTCTGCACCCCAGGGCTGAGCTGTGTTTGGCTTGCAGTCGTGGTCATACCGACCGAGCGGCACATCGACGTCAACGGAATCACGCTGCGGGTGCTCGACGCCGGCCCGACGAACGGGCCGGTGGTGGTGCTCACCCACGGATTCCCCGAACTGGCGTTCTCCTGGCGTCACCAGATCCCGGCCCTTGCCGAGGCCGGCTACCGGGTGATCGCTCCTGACCAGCGCGGATACGGAGGATCGTCGCGGCCCGAGGCGGTCGAGGCGTACGACATCGCGGCGTTGACCGGGGACGTCGTGGGTCTGCTGGACCTGGTCGGCGCGCAGCGCGCAGCCCTGGTCGGGCACGACTTGGGGGCCGTGGTCGCCTGGTCCGCCGCGCTGCTGCACCCCGACCGGGTCGCCGCGGTGGCCGGGTTGAGCGTGCCGCCCGTGCCGCGTCCGCAGACTCCGCCGACCGAGGCGTTCCGGCGGATCTTCGGTGCGAACTTCTTCTACATCCTGTATTTCCAGCAGCCCGGCGTGGCCGACGCCGAACTGGCCACCGACCCGCGTCGCGCCCTGCTGCGGATACTGGGCGGGACGCGCCTGCCAAGGGCAGAGGCCGAGGCGCTGCGAATGCTGGCGCCGGGGCCGGAGGGCTTCGTCGACCGGCTCGCCGAACCGGACCGGCTCCCGGACTGGCTGCGCGCCGCGGAGCTGGACCACTACGTCGCCGAGTTCGCCCGCACCGGGTTCACCGGGGCGCTGAACTGGTACCGCAACTTCGACCGCAACTGGCACATCATGGGCACGCCCGCCGTCGAGACCATTGCAATTCCGGCCTTGTTCATCGGTGGAACCGACGACCCGGCGCTGAAGTTGATCCGCAGCGACCGGGCCCGCGAGGTGGTGAAAGGGCCCTACCGCCACGTGCTGCTGGACGGTGCCGGGCACTGGATCCAGCAGGAGCGGGCCGCGGAGATCAACGCCGAATTGCTGGGGTTCCTCGCCGGTGTGAGCTGGTAACGAGCACCTCCGCCGGTTGTGCTGTCACACGCTACGGTGAGGCATGCCCGCAGCCGCTTCCCCCGACCCGGCACGTTCGACCCGGTTGGCCGTGTGCGCAGCGGCCGCCCTGGCGGCCGCAGTGCTGGCCGGTTGCGATTCCCGGCCAGCGCCGCCGGTTGAGGCCAACGCCCGGCAGGTCACCGTGGTCGGGTCCGGCACGGTGCAGGGTGCACCGGATACCCTGACCGCCGATGTCGGGATCGAGGTCCTGGCCCCCGATGTCCCGGCGGCCATGGCCCAGACCAACGAGCGCCAGCAGGCCGTGATCGACGCCCTGAAAGCCGGCGGCATCGACGCCAAAGACATCAGCACCACGACGGTCAGCGTGGCGCCGCAGTACGGCGACAACGCGGCGGTCACCGGATACCGCGCGAACAACGCCATCACGGTGACGATCCGCCAACTCGACAAGGCACCCGGCGCGCTGGCATCCGTCGTCGACACCGGCGGCGACGCGGCACGGATCAACGGGGTGCGCTACTCGATCGAGAACGACTCGCAGCTGGTCAGCGACGCCCGCGCGCTAGCTTTCGAGGACGCCAAGAACCGGGCGACGCAGTACGCCGAACTGGCCGGCCTGTCACTGGGTAAGGTCATCTCGATTTCTGAAGCGCCGGAAGCGAATTCGCCGCGGCCGGTTCCGATGCCGCAGGGCGCCAAGGCCGCCGATGTCCCCCTGGAACCGGGTGAGCAGACGGTCAGCTTCGCGGTGACCGCGGTGTGGGAGCTGAGCTGACCGCCGGGCGGCCCCGTCACACGGGTTCGGGCTCGTAGACCTTCGGCTCCAGGGTGCCGATGTAGGGCAGATCGCGGTAGCGCTCGGCATAGTCCAAGCCGTAGCCGACGACGAATTCGTTGGGAATGTCGAATCCGACATAGGCGATTTCGACGTCGGTGCGCACAGCGTCAGGCTTGCGCAACAACGTGCACACCCGCAACGATTTGGGACCGCGGGTGGCCAGGTTGCGCAGCAGCCAGGACAGCGTCAGACCGGAGTCGACGATGTCCTCGACGATCAGCACGTCGCGGCCGGCGATGTCGCGGTCGAGGTCCTTGAGGATGCGCACCACGCCGGAGGAGGACGTCGACGAGCCGTAGGAACTCACCGCCATGAACTCAAGTTGGGTAGGCACCGGGATGGCCCGCGCCAGGTCGGTGACGAACATGACCGCACCCTTGAGGACGGTGACGAGCAACAGGTCCTGTTGGGTGCTGGCGTAGTCGCGGCCGACCTCGGCGGCGAGTTCACCGGTCCGGGCCTGAATTCGGTCTTCGGACACCAGGACCGACTTGATGTCTCCGGGGTACAGCTCGCTCGCCGACACGCCCCACAGCGTGCCATGCCGGCGATCCAGGGACAATCAGACCGGCTCCGTTCGCAGCACCAGGAAACCGCCGCGCCGCTGCGCGAACAGCCGGGTGCGCGGGCGATCACAGCCGACGGCCACCCCGCCCTGACCGCGCCAGCCGGTCACCAGGGCGTCGACCGCGCGAATCTGACCGTCGGTCAGGTCGGTGGCGCCGCCGGTGAGCAGCCAGCCCCGGACAACACGTAGGCGAAGCGCCGCAGGAAGATCCGCGATCGCGCCGACAGCCAGACCATGAGCCGCTGCGGCTTCGTCGAGCTCGCTGCGGGCCATCGCGTCGAGCGCCTCGGTGTCCTCACGCAGTGCGGCGGCGGTGCGGGCCAGCGCCTCGGCCACCCCACCGCCGAGCACGTCTTCAAGCAGCGGGAGAACCTCGGTGCGCAACCGGACCCGGGTGAACCGGCGGTCGGTGTTGTGCGGATCGTCCCAGGCGGTCAGGCCCAACTCGGCGCAGGTTGCGCGGGTGTCGCGCCGCCGCAGTCCCAGTAGCGGGCGATGCCAGGGCGGGTCGGCGGCCCGCATCCCGGCCAGCGATCGGGGGCCGGATCCGCGGCCCAGCCCGAGCAACACGGTTTCGGCCTGGTCGTCGAGGGTGTGCGCCAGCAGAACCGGTGCTGTGGCTCGGGCGGAATCCAGGGCGGCGTAGCGCGCGGTCCGCGCCGCCGCCTCCGGGCCGCCGGCAGCACCGACCCGCACCGCCAGCACCCGTGCCGCCACACAGCCCACCTCGACGGCCTGCCGGCGTGCGGCCTCGGCGACCTCGGCCGAGCCGGGCTGTAGTGCGTGGTCGACGATCAGCGCGGTGGTGGGACGCACGGTGGCCGCCACTGCCGTCAGCGCCAGCGAGTCGGGTCCGCCGGACAACGCCACGCACCACGACGGGGAATCGGCCAGCCAGGTGTCGGCGTGCCGGGTGAGCGCCGAGCGCAGTGCGGCTACAGGACCCGGTCGATCCACCGCTGCGGGTTCTCGATCTCGTCGGGCAACGGCAAGGTGTCCGGCCCGGACCACACGGCGTTGAACCGCGTCATACCCACCCGGTCGACCACGCCGTCGACGAAGGCCCGCCCCCGGGTGTACTGACTGAGTTTGGCGTCGACGCCGAGCAAGGCGCGCAGAAGCCGTTGCAGCGGAGGCTGTTTGCGTTCCCGGCGGTCATCGAAACGGCGCCGGATGACGTTCACCGACGGGACCACGGCCGGACCGACGGCGTCCATGACATAGTCGGCGTGACCTTCCAGCAGGGTGCCCAGCACCAGCAGTTTGTCGAGCGCCTCGCGCTGGGACTCGGACTGAACCGCCCGCATCAGGCCCAGCACACCGCTGTTGGTGATATCGACGGTGCCGCGGCGGCGTTCCCTGACAAATTCGGCAAGCCGGCCGATGATTTCGCCGACGTCGTCGTGGCGTTCGGCGGTCAGCACTGCGAGCGCGTCCGACATATGTTGCGACAGCCAGGGATTGGCCGTGAACTGCACCCGATGGGTGACCTCGTGCAGGCACACCCACAACCGGAAGTCTTTGGGCGACAGACGAAGTTGACGTTCTACGGACAGAACGTTGGGATAGACCAGCAGCAGCACACCCTGCCTGTCGGCGTCGGCCGCCACAGCGAACGGGTCGTACTGGCCGAGGATGCCCGACGAGATGAACGCCAGCACCGCACCGGTCTGGGCGCCGGTGACCCGGCCGGTGATGGCATTGCTCGGGGTGTCGGTGCCTCCGGTCATCACCCGCATCGAGTCGGAGGCGGCGCGAATCCACTGCTCGCGGTCGACGATGCGCGCGGCGGGCGCGGGTCCACCGCTGGAGAGTCCGGTGACCTCCCGGACCGGGATCTCGGCGGCCAGCGCGGCTTCGGCGAGATCATCGATGGCCTGCTGGCGGGTGTAGTCACTGGTCGGCGGTCCGGGCCGGACCAGTTTGGCCCCCACTGTGCCCGCGAAACGCCAGTCGACGGCGCGGCCGACGGTCAGGTCCGGGGAGGAGGCCACCAGCTCATACCGTCCGGCTCATGCAGCACCGCCGGGCCGGCTCATGAGCCACCGCCGGGCCGGCTCATGAGCTACACCCGCAGGTACGCAAGATGCCTACCAGCGCGTCGAGCCTGGTGCGGCCCTCCATCCCGGCGTTGTTGGAGATGAAGGCGAAACTCAGCACCCGACCACTCACGTCGGTGACGATGCCGGCCATGGAGTTGGTCTTTGTCAGCGAACCGGTCTTGGCGCGCAGCCAGCCGGCCGAGGACCTTTTGGGGTCACCTCCCAGGAACCGGTTGGACAGGGTGCCGCTGCCGCCGGCCACCGGCAGCAGGTCCACCATCGGCCGCAGTGCGGGCTGGTCGGGTCCGGCCGCTGCGGTGACCAACTGGTCGAGCGTGCTGGCGGTGAGCAGGTTGGCCACCGACAAACCGCTGGCGTCCACCAGGGACGCTCCGGTCATGTCGATCTCGGCGGCGGCCAGCTTGCCCACCACCGCGTCGACGGACCCGGCGAAGCTGGACGGCCGACCGGTCGCCCGGGCCACTTCGCGGCCGATGGTCTCGGCCATCACGTTGTCCGACTCCATCATCATCTGTCGGAGCCGCTCCATCAGCGGCGCAGACTGCACCGACGCCAACTGCCGGCCCTCGGCCGGGCCGGGGGCGAAGGTGACCTTCGCAGGATCGACTCCGAGCGCGAACGCCAGCGCGCGGCCGGCATCGAGGGCGGGAGTAGGTGAGCGCCGCGATTGCAGCGTCGTCGGCTGGATGCGTCCAGCGTCGAGCATCACCGACTGGATCGGGGCGATGTCGCCGCCGGCGATGTCGGCGGGATCCCAGCCCGGCGCCATGTCGGGCCCGGAGAACAACGAGTTGTCGACCTGCACCGCGGTCGGTGTGATCCCGCTCTTGCGGACCTGGTCGGCCAGATCGGTAATCCGGCCGGCACCGCGATACCAGGTCTCCTCGCTGGGCGGCGCCGCCGACAGGGTGGGGTCTCCGGCGCCGACCAGGACCACCACACCGGGCATCCGGTTCTGGTCGGCGGCCTGAACGGTGGTGGTCAGCCGCGCGGTGCGATCCAGTGTGAGAAGCGCTGCCGCGGCGGTAAGAATTTTGATGGTCGACGCCGGCTGCATGGGCGAGTCGGCCCGCTGCTCCCAGATCTGGTTTCCGGTCAGAGCGTCGGTGATGCGGCCGCCGAGGATACCGAGATTGGGGTTGGCGGCGGCGGCCGCCAGCGCGGCCGTCATTCCGACGGTGGTCGGCACCGCCGCGGCGTCGCCCAGCGGAACCAGCGCCGGTTTGGAGGTGGCCGGCGGGCGGGGCGGCGGGGCGGAGGCGTTGCTACGACCCCCGGAAGTTAGGAGAGCGGCAGCCGCCACCACCACGGCGACCAGCGCGATCACTGCAGCAGCCAGCACCACATGGCTACCGCGCCGGGGTATGCGAAGCATTACTCTCCTCGGGGTCGGGAATCATTGTGCCCAACGAGACGGTGCGGTGGCGAATCCCTCGTTAGGGTGTCTTCGACGTTCCCACACCCTCGATGGGACGGCCGGAGAGCAGAAGGAGCGGCGCGGTGGAGTTCGACGTCACGATCGAGATCCCGAAAGGCCAGCGCAACAAGTACGAGGTCGACCACAAGACCGGTCGGCTGCGACTGGATCGCTATCTCTACACCCCCATGGGTTATCCCGCCGACTACGGCTACATCGAGGACACCCTCGGCGAGGACGGCGATCCGCTGGACGCCCTGGTCCTCCTGCCGGAGTCGGTGCACCCGGGTGTCATCGTCGAAGCGCGGGCCGTGGCGATGTTCCAGATGGTCGACGACGCCGGCGGTGACGACAAGGTGGTCTGCGTGCCGGCCGGAGACCCGCGCTGGGACCACATCAACGATCTCGCCGACGTACCGCCGTTCGAACTAGAGGCGATCAAGCACTTCTTCGTGCACTACAAGGACCTCGAGCCGGGCAAGTTCGTCGAGGCCGCGAACTACGTCGGGCGCGCCGAGGCGGAGGCTGAGATCGAGCGTTCGCGGCAGCGCTTCGCCGCCGAAGGGCACTGAAACGCCCTCCTAGGCGCGAGACACCCCGCACGACGTGGCCGTGCGGAGAACGAGAGTTTTCCTACTCGTAACGCGCGGTAACCCCGTTGTGGTCTGCGTTTTCGATGATCAATGGTGTGTTGATGCACCAGGGAATCGGGCTCGACGCCTTCAACCGGCTGCCGACCCGCCGCGCTGTCCATGCGCTGTATGAGTGCTGCAACAGCGTCACCATGGCCGGCGACCTCGCCAAGGCCAGGCCCTACGCCAGTCACGACGCCTTGCTCCGCAAGGCCGACGCCCTCCTGTTCGCCCTGTCGGAGGAGTCGGTCGACCGCATTCTGGAGGCCTACCCGCGGGTCGGCAGCCGCCCGGGCAGCTCCCGCTCGCACGCCGAGCAGTGCGCACTGTGGGACGACCGACCCGGGGTGATGCAGCTGCTGGAAAGTGCCGCCCGGGGCTACGCCCACAGGTTCGGCTTCGAGTTCGTCATGCACATCGCTGGATGCAGGACCGGACACGGGGCCGGGCACGAGGGTGCCCGCAACCGGGACGTGTCCGGGGTGATCGCGGCGATCGCCGACCGGATGCACAACGACGCTGAGACCGAGCGCAAGGTGTTGCGCAACGAGATCGCCAAGGTCAACCGCAGCCGGTTGGAGCGGATGCTCGGTCCAGAGGCCGGCTACGACAACTGGGGCTGATATCCGGTGATCAGGCGCAGCTAGCGGGCGTCGATCCTGGTTTTGACCAGGCTGGCTACCGTGGTGACCAATAGGGTCACCACGATCACCGCCAGGCTCAGCAAGGTCGGGATCTCCGGGACGTGCACTGGTCCGCCGCCGTTGATGAACGGCACCTCGTTCTCGTGCAGCGCGTGCAGCAGCAGCTTGACGCCGATGAAGAACAGGATGATCGCCAGGCCCTGAGACAGGTACACCAGCCGGTTGAGCAGGTCACCGAGCAGGAAGTAAAGCTGGCGCAGACCCATCAGCGCGAACACATTGGCGGTGAACACCAGGAAGGGCTCGCTGGTGAGCCCATAGATCGCCGGGATGGAATCGAAGGCGAACAACAGATCGGTGGTCGCCAGCGCCAAAATCACCAGGAACATCGGCGTCATCAAGCGCTTGCCGCCCTGTTTGATGTAGAGCTTCAGCCCGTGCCAGGAATCGATGGTCTTGAGGTACCGGCGCGCGAAGCGGACCACGGCGTTGTCCGCGTCGTCGTCATGGTCGGTGTCGCGCACCAGTTTGATGGCCGTGAACACCAGGAACGCGCCGAACAGATAAAAGATCCAGGAGAACTGCGCAATGGCAACGGCGCCCAGTGCGATGAAGATGCCGCGGAAGATCAGCGCCAGCACGATTCCCACCAGCAATGCCTGCTGCTGATGAATTCGGGGCACTTTGAAGCTGGCCATGATGATGATGAAGATGAACAGGTTGTCCACCGACAGGCTGTACTCGGTGAGCCACCCCGCGAAGAACTCCAGGCCGAACTGGCTGCCGTGGTACTGCCATACGAACACCCCGAACGCCACAGCCAGACCCACGTAGATACTCAGGGCGGTCACGCATTCACGCCGGCTCGGCTCGTGCGGGCGCCGGGCGAAAATCAGGATGTCGGTCAGTAGAACGGCCAGTGTCACTGCCAGGGTGACACCCCACTCCAGCAGGGAGACGTTCACACCGCAGACCTCCGCGACTCGCCGAACACGCCCGAGGTCTCCCGCCGGGCCCGGGTGCAGGTTGCGGGCCGGCCCGCGGAACCGGACGACCGATACACGGACGTGATCACTACACCGCAGCGAAAGGATACCCACCTTTGCGGCGGCCAGTGTTTCAGGTTTGTTCTCCACCCGCGACTCGTGGCATTGCCCGGACACCGAGCGCCGGCCGCACCGACCCCTAGGATTCTCAGGCGATGGCCGCAATCCCCGCCCAGTACCTGCTCTCAGCAGATGCCGCACCGGCGCGGACGCTGGTCGACATCCTCTATGACACCGCTGACCGTTATCCCGACGCAGCGGCCATCGACGACGGCGAGGTCCAGCTGACCTACAGCGAGGTGATCGATGACGTCCAGGAGGGTGTGCGGTGGCTGGCCGCCCGGGGAATCGGCCGGGGCGATCGAGTGGGAATCAGGATGCCGTCGGGCAGCTACTCGCTGTACCTCGCGATCCTCACCACACTGGCCGCCGGTGCGGCCTACGTCCCGGTAGACGCCGACGATCCCGACGAGCGCGCAGATCTGGTGTTCTCCGAAGCCGAAGTGGCCGGCGTGGTCACCGAGGCGGGCTTCCGCCGCGGCTGCGGATCATCGCTGGGCTGGAGCGCCGGGCCACCGCACCCGGGCGATGACGCGTGGATCATCTTCACTTCCGGCTCGACCGGTACCCCGAAAGGGGTGGCCGTCACCCACCGCAACGCCGCCGCTTTCGTCGACGCCGAGGCGCGAATGTTTGTGCAGCTCAATCCGATCGGCCCGGAAGACCGGGTGCTGGCCGGACTGTCGGTGGGCTTCGATGCCTCCTGCGAGGAAATGTGGCTGGCGTGGCGCAACGGCGCTTGTCTGGTGCCGGCGCCCCGGGCGCTGGTGCGCAGCGGCATGGACCTGGGCCCGTGGCTGGTCTCCCGGGACATCACCGTCGTCTCCACGGTGCCCACGCTGGCAGCGTTGTGGCCCGCCGAGGCGCTGGAAGCCGTGCGGCTGCTGATCTTCGGCGGTGAGGCCTGCCCACCGGATCTTGCCGACCGGCTCGCCATCGAGGGCCGCGAGGTGTGGAACACCTACGGGCCCACCGAGGCCACCGTCGTCGCCTGCGGCGCCCGGCTGACCGGCGGGAAACCGGTCAGTATCGGCCTACCGCTGCCCGGTTGGGACCTGGCCGTCGTGGACGGCACCGGCGCGCCGGTGGAGCCGGGCGAGGTGGGCGAACTGGTGATCGGCGGCGTCGGACTGGCCCGTTACCTCGACCCGGCCAAAGACGCCGAGAAGTACGCGCCAATGCCCACCCTGGGCTGGCCGCGCGCCTACCGCAGCGGTGACCTCGTGCGCATGGAACACGACGGCCTCTATTTCCAGGGCCGCGCCGACGACCAGGTGAAGGTGGGCGGTCGCCGGATCGAACTGGGTGAGGTGGACTCGGCGCTGGTGCATCTGCCCGGCGTCAGTGGCGGGGCCGCGGCGGTACGCAAAACCGCAAGCGGCACACCGGTTCTGGTGGGCTATATCGCCTCCGCCGACCCCGACTTCGACCTTGCTGCCGCCCGCGCGCACCTGGCGGGGGCACTGCCCGCTGCCCTGGTGCCTCGCCTGGTTCTGGTCGACGAGTTGCCCACCCGCACGTCCGGCAAGGTCGACCGCAACGCGCTGCCGTGGCCGCCGCCGGGTGACGTCCCGGATGTCGGCGCGCAACTCGGCGGCACCATGGGCTGGCTGGCCGGGCGGTGGCAGGACGTGCTGGGCACCGTCGTCGACGGACCGGAGGCCGATTTCTTCGCCCTCGGCGGCGGCTCGCTATCGGCCGCCCAGCTGGTGGTCGCGCTGCGCCCCACCTACCCGGCGATGACCGTCGCCCACCTCTACGACCACCCGCGGCTGGGCTCCCTGGCCGGCTTCCTCGACGAGATGGCCGCCGACCAGGCACCCCCCGTCGCGGCCATACCTCGTCGGGTCGCCCCGATGCCGGCCCCCGCCCGGGCCGCCCAGGTGGCGCTGACACTGCCGCTGGCCACCCTCACCGCCCTGCAATGGCTCACCTGGCTGGCGTTGGTCAACAACGTCGCCGCGGCGCTACACCCGCTGCCCTGGCTGGTGCCGCTCAACTGGTGGGTGGTGCTCGTCGCGTTCGTGGTCCTCATCACCCCGCTGGGCCGGATGGGCATCGCCGTGCTGGGTGCGCGGGTGTTGCTGGCCGGGCTGCAGCCGGGCACGTACCCGCGCGGCGGCTGGACCCACATGCGGGTGTGGCTGACCGAGCGGCTTGCCGAAGCCAGCGGAGCCGAGAATCTCGCCGGCGCACCGTATTTGGTGTATTACGCCCGGGCGCTGGGCAATTCGATCGGCAAGGGGGTGGATCTGCACTCCGCCCCGCCGGTCACCGGGATGCTGACCCTGGGTAACCGCAGTTCGGTGGAACCGGAGGTCGACCTCTCCGGGCACTGGATCGACGGCGATCTGTTCCACCTCGGGCCGGTCACCGTCGGCAACGACGCCACCATCGGCTCGCGCACCACGCTGCTGCCCGGGGCGGTGGTCGGCAAGGACGCAGACGTCGCGGCCGGGTCGGCCGTTGTGGGCAAGGTCAAGAACGGCCAGTACTGGAAGGGCTCGCCGGCGGTGAAGTCGGGCAAGGCGCGCCACCCGTGGCCCGACCACCGACCGCCGCGAGCCGCGCACTGGGTGGTGGTCTACGGGCTGTCCTCGATGCTGATCGGGGCACTGCCACTGGTGTCGCTGGGCGTCGGTCTGGCGGTGCTCGCCTGGGCGGCGCGCGACACCGCGACCCTGGCCGAGGCGGTGCGGGCCGCAGCGCCCTGGATTCCGGTGGCGACCCTTGCCGCCGCGGCGTTCTATGCGCTCAAGACCGTGCTCGCGGTCCGCACGATGTCGCTGGGCCTCACCGAGGGCTATCACCCGGTGCGCAGCCGGATTGGCTGGCAGCTGTGGACCACCGAACGCCTGATGGACGCGGCCCGCAACTACCTCTTCCCGCTCTACGCCGGCCTGCTCACCCCGTGGTGGTTCCGGATTCTGGGCGCCCGGATCGGGCGCAACACCGAGATCTCCACCGCGCTGATGACGCCGAAGTTCACTGTCGTCGAGGACGGCGCCTTCCTGGCCGACGACACCATGGTGGCGTCCTACGAACTGGGCGGCGGCTGGATTCACATCGGCCCGGCCGTGGTCGGCAAGCGGGCGTTCCTGGGCAACTCCGGGATCACCCAGCCGGGCCGGCGGGTGCCCGACGACGGCTTGGTGGCCGTCCTGTCCGCCACCCCGCCCAAGGCGAAGACAGGGTCGTCGTGGCTGGGCAGTCCGCCGATGCGGTTACGCCGGCATGCCGACACCGCCGACTCGGCCCTGACCTTCGACCCGCCGCTGCGGCTGAGACTGGCGCGCAGCGCCGTGGAGACCTGCCGGCTGGTGCCGATGGTCGTCAGCTTCGGGATCGCCGCGGCGGTGCTGGCGACTCTGCAGGCGCTGATCGTCCATCTCGGGTACGGCTGGGCGGCCCTGGCATCGGGGGTTCTGCTGCTGAACGCCGGGGCCGTCGCAGGGTCCATCGCGGTGGCTGCGAAATGGCTTCTGGTAGGCCGCATTCCGGCAGGCGAGAAACCGCTGTGGTCATCGTTCGTGTGGCGCAACGAGGTGGCCGACGCTTTCGTCGAGACCGTTGCGGCACCCTGGTTCGCCAGAGCGGCCAGCGGCACCCCGGTGATGAACCTGTGGCTGCGCGCACTGGGCGCACAAATCGGCCACGGGGTGTGGTGCGAAAGCTACTGGCTGCCGGAGGCCGACCTGGTGACCCTCGGCGACGGCAGCACCGTCAACCGCGGCTGCGTGGTGCAGACCCACCTGTTCCACGACCGGATCATGCGGATGGACACCGTGGTGTTGGAGGACGGGGCGACGCTGGGTCCGCATTGCGTGGCGCTGCCCGCCTCCCGGATCGGCGCCGGCGCGACGGTCGGCCCGGCCTCGCTGGTGATGCGCGGCGATGAGGTGCCGCCGTCGACGCGCTGGCAGGGCAATCCCATCGCGCCGTGGCGGGCGTCTGCCAAGCGCCGGCGCGCCGAAGCCGAGGCACAGGCCGCGTGAAGAATCCGCCCAAGAAGCGCGGCGGCGCGCCTGTCATAGACCCCTATCTGCCGGACAACGGAAATTTCGGCTACCGGGTGTCGCGGTACGAGTTGGAGCTGGAGTACAAGGTCGCCAGCAACCGGCTCGGCGGAACGGCCACCATCACCGCGGTCACCCTGGCGTCGCTGCAGACCTTCACCCTCGATCTGGCCGACAGCATGGGGGTCAGCAAGGTCACCGTCAACGGACGCCGGCCGGCTGGCTTCGCGGCCGCGGGCTCCAAGCTGCGGATCCGGCTGAGCAGCCCGCTGCCGGCCGGTTCGGCCATGTCCGTCGCGGTGCGCTACGGCGGAACACCGCGACCGATCCGGACGATCTGGGGAGAGGTCGGTTTCGAGGAGCTGTCCAACGGCGCGCTGGTGGCCGGCCAGCCCAACGGTTCGCCGAGCTGGTTTCCCTGCGACGACCATCCGAGCTCCAAAGCCAGCTACCGGATCCAGATCAGCACCGACAGCCCCTATTACGCGGTGGCGCCGGGCGATCTGGTGTCCAAGCGGGTACGCGCCGGCCAGACCGTCTGGACCTACGAGCAACCCGAACCGACCTCGACCTATCTGGCCACTCTGCAGATCGGCATGTATGACCTGATTCGGCTGCCCAAGACGCCGGTGCGCATGCAGGCCGCCGTGCCCGCACGGTTGCAGAGCCGCTTCGATCACGACTTCGGCCGGCAGCCCGCGATGATGAAGCTGTTCATCAAACTATTCGGGCCCTACCCGTTCTCCGCGGGTTACACCGTCGTGGTGACCGACGATCCGTTGGAGATACCGCTTGAGGCACAGGGGGTTTCGATCTTCGGTGCCAACCACTGCGACGGCGATCGGCGCTCGGAACGGCTGATCGCCCACGAACTGGCGCACCAGTGGTTCGGCAACAGCGTCACCGCGCGCCGCTGGCGCGACATCTGGCTGCACGAGGGCTTCGCCTGTTACGCCGAGTGGCTATGGTCGGAACACTCCGGTGGCCGCACGGCCGCGCAATTGGCCCACCAGCATCACCAGCGGTTGCTGGTGGCGCCGCAAGACCTGGTGCTATCCGATCCCGGTCCCCGTGACATGTTCGACGATCGGGTCTACAAGCGGGGGGCACTGACGCTGCACGCGCTGCGCGGCGCCATCGGCGATGACAAGTTCTTCGCGCTGCTGCGGGACTGGACGGGCCGGTATCGGCACGGCACCGTCGTGACCGACGACTTCACCGGCCTGGCAACCAATTACACCGATTCCTCGCTGCGGCCGTTGTGGCAGGCGTGGCTTTACTCGACTCGGGTTCCGCCGCTGTGAGCTCGGCGCACGACGCCGCCGGCGTCGCCGCCGGCCCGGTGGCGCGGGGCAGCGTCGCACGGGTCGGCATCGCCACCGCGATCGCCGCCGTCTGCGGGTACGGCGTGATGTACCTGGCCGCTCGCCGGCTCGAACCGGTGGGCTTCTCGGTGTTCGCAGTGTTCTGGGGCGCGTTCGGCCTGGTGACCGGCGCCGCCAACGGCCTGCTTCAGGAGGCCACCCGCGAGGTGAGGTCGGCTTCCCTCCGGCCGGCTTCGCACGGACCGGCAGACGCCCTCGGACCGCCCCCCGGCCCGCGCACCCGGCCGGTCGTGGTCGCAGCCGGCGTCGGGCTCGCCGCCGCCACCCTGCTGGCCGGCACCTCGGCGCTGTGGGCGCCACACGTTTTCGCCCAGGCGCGCCCGCTGTCGGTGGCGCTGCTGTCGGCCGGTCTTGCCGGGTTCTGCATGCACGCAACGCTGTTGGGCATGCTCGCCGGCACCGGCCGGTGGTCGCACTACGGCTCGCTGATGGTCACCGACGCGGTGACCCGGGTGCTGTTGGCGACGGCGGCGTTCGTGTTCGGCTGGGGCCTGGCCGGATTCCTGTGGGCCACCGTCGCGGGCTCGCTGGCCTGGCTGTTGCTACTGGCCGTCTCGCCGGCCGCGCGCACGGCGGCCGGGTTGCCCACGCGCCGTCGGGTTTCAGACTTCCTCCGCGGCGCGGCGCACTCCGTCGCCGCGGCCGGTGCCAGCGCCATCCTGGTGATGGGTTTCCCGGTGCTGCTGAAGGCCACCTCCGGTGAACTCGGGGCCCGGGGCGGGGTGGTAATACTCGCGGTGACTCTGACCCGGGCTCCGCTGCTGGTGCCCATGACAGCTCTGCAGGGCAACCTGATCGCCTACTTCGTCGACCACCGAAACTCCCGGCTGCGGGCCCTGCTGGTGCCGGCGGCCATCATCGTCAGCGTCGGCGCGGTCGGCGTGGTCGCCGCGTATCTGCTGGGGCCGTGGATTCTGCGCACCGCCTTTGGTCCGGACTACGTGACCACGGGTGCGTTACTGGCCTGGCTGACGGCGGCGGCGGTGTCCATCGCGCTGCTGACCCTCACCGGCGCCGCGGCGGTGGCCGCCGCGTTGCACCGGGCCTATTCGATCGGCTGGGTGGGAGCGACGATGGCGGCCGCGGCGCTGTTGACGCTGCCGTTGGAGCTGGAGACCCGGACGGTGGTGGCGCTGCTCTGCGGACCCATGGTGGGCATCGCCGTCCACCTGGCGGCCCTGTCGCGGGCCGACTGAAAAGGTGAGAAATCGCTGCCCGAACCTCTTTCGAACAGCGTGTACGTTGTGCGCATCGAGACTTCCGGCGTCTGGATCGTCGTTCCAGCATTCAACGAAGCGCAGGACATCGGCGATGTCGTCGTGGACTTGCGGTCGGCGTTCGCCCATATCGTGTGTGTCGACGACGGCAGCAGTGACAACACCGCCGCAACGGCCCTGGACGCCGGTGCGCACGTGGTGTCACTGACCATGAGCGGGATGAGCCACGCCGGCGAGTTCATCACGGTCATCGCCGGAAACCGTTGGCGGGTGGTCGCAGAACCGGTGCGGATTCTCTACACCGATTACTCGGTGTCGAAAGGGCAGCCGTTGGCTGGCGTACCTGTTGCGCTCGCGCACCAACGCCAAGGCGAAGGCATGGGTCAAGGTCGGTTATGCGGTATTCGCCATCGCCGCCGTGTACGCCATCCTGCGGCCCGACGACATCACCGCGCTGGCCAACCTGCTGGGGGTGGATCGCGGTGCCGATCTGCTGACCTACGCACTGGTGATGGCGTTCCTCTTCACCACGTTGAGCACCTACCTTCGGTTCAAGGAACTTGAGGTGCGCTACGCCCGGCTGGTCCGGGCGATGGCGCTGCAGAACGCCCGCACGCCCGAACGCTGACACCGACAGCGCACCCGTACAGTCGTGGCGATGTCAGTCCGGCCGGCCACCCGTGTGCCCCCGGTCGCCGCGGCCGCAGCCGCGCTGATCGGGCTGCACCTGGTGACCCGTGCCGCAGTTGCCTTCGGCGGCTATTTCTATTGGGACGACCTGATCCTGGTGGGCCGGGCCGGCACCCAGCCGCTGCTGTCGACGTCGTATCTGTTGACCGACCACGACGGGCATGTGATGCCGGCGGCCTTCCTGCTCGGTGGGACGATCACGCGGCTGGCTCCGCTGGTGTGGACCTGGCCGGCAGCGAGTCTGGTGGTTCTGCAACTTCTGGCCTCATTGGCTCTGCTGCGGACCCTGTGGGTGATTCTGGGCTGGCGTCCGGTCCTGCTGATCCCGTTGTGTTTCGCCCTGTTCACCCCGCTTGCCCTGCCGGCGTTCGCCTGGTGGGCGGCGGCACTGAACTACCTGCCGATGATGGCCGCGCTGGCGTGGGTCTGCGGCGACGCGATACTCCTGATTCGCACCGGGCGGCGCCGCTACGCCGTGACCGGTGCGCTGGCCTACGCCGGCGGTCTGTTGTTCTTCGAGAAGTCCGCGGTGATCCCGTTCGCCGCTTTCGCCGTCGCGGCACTGCT
The DNA here is from genome assembly GCA_032117575.1 of Mycolicibacterium sp. Lineage (GTDB taxonomy): Bacteria > Actinomycetota > Actinomycetes > Mycobacteriales > Mycobacteriaceae > Mycobacterium. Next base: position 6,623 of record JAULZA010000119.1, on the reverse strand, counting down.
GGCGCATGTGCGCGCCGAACCGGACCCACTGCGGATGGTGTGGCGGCGCGGCAGAACACTGTGGCTGACCACGCTGGCGATGACGGCGGCGTGGGTGACGCTGTATCTGCTCGTCGTGGACCAGCGCCGGTGGAGTTCTGACCTGGGCATGACGTGGGATCTGTTGCGCCGCTCGGTCACCCACGGGATCGTGCCCGGTCTGGTGGGCGGGCCGTGGGAGTGGCAGCGCTGGGCGCCGGCGTCGCCGTGGGCGGTGCCGCCGGCGGCGGTGATGCTGCTCGGCTGGCTGGCACTGGGGGCTGCGGTGGCGGTGTCGGTGGTCCGCAAGCGGCGTCTCGGACCGGTGTGGCTGGCGGCCGCCGGCTACGCGCTGGCCTGTCAGGTACCGATCTACCTGATGAGGTCCTCGGCGTTCACCGCGCTGGAACTGGCCCAGACTCTGCGCTATCTCGCCGATCTGGTGGTGATGCTGGCACTGCTGGCGGCGGTGGGATTCTGCGCACCGAACCGGCCCGGCGCCCGGTGGCTGGACGCCTCGGCGCGCCGCCGCGCGATGGTCGCGGTGATCGGGGCGGGGTTCCTGGCCAGCAGCCTGTTCTCCACCAGGACGTTCCTGACCAGCTGGCAGGACAATCCGACCAAGGACTATCTGCGCAACGCCGTCGCTGCGCTCGGCCAGGCGCGGGCCGCCTCAGCCGCCCCGATGCTGGACCAGGAAGTCGACCCGCTGATCCTGCAACGGGTGGTCGGCCCACAGAATCTGGCCAGCCACATGTTCGCGCTGATTGCCGACCGCCCGGAGTTCAGCGGCTCCACCGACCGGTTGCGGATGCTCGATTCCGGCGGGCGACTGGTCGACGCGCAGGTGACCTGGGTGCGGCGGATCGAACCGGGGCCGCGTCCGCAGTGTGGATACTTCGTGCAGTCCGACGAGCCGGCCCGGATGCCGTTGGACGGCCCGCTGCTGCCCGCGGACTGGACCGCGGAGCTGAACTATCTGGCCAATACCGAAGGGAGCCTTCTCATTTCACTTCCCGAGGGGCCGGAGATCAGAGTGCCGGTGAAGCCCGGCCTGAACCGGGTGTACGTCCGTCTCCCCGGCGCCGGTGATGCCGTCGTCGTGCGGGCCCCAACCGCGGCAATGACGGTGTGCATCGCGTCCGGGCCGGTCGGCTATCTGGCCCTCGCACCAGGCCCCAGCTAGACCTCCTCCTCGACGCCGTGCGTCTGGCTGATGATGTCGGCGACCTGGCTGCGCACCTCCCGGGCAGCCATCGTCGTCGCCATACACGCCATCTGAATGGCCGTATCGCGGTCATCGCTGAGTAGATAACTCGCGGCGGTGGCCACGACGTCGGCGAACTTCTGGCGCAGGAGATTCTCGATGCGCGACAGCGCGAACTCGGCGTTCTCCAGTGGAACGCAGCTGCGCAGCAGTGCGAACACGTCCGCCTCAACCCGCCGGTACAACTGCTGGGCGAACACCCGCCTGGACAACTCGACGCCGCCCGGCTTGAGCAGCATCACCTCCTGCTCGGCAAGGCGGGCGACCACCGGCTCGGTGGAGCACATGCACACCTGCACGAAGCAGCTCGCCAATTCGGCGGCGGCCACCCCGGCCAATGGGTCATCCAGGCCGGCAAGGTCGACGCCGTCCGGCGGCGGGAAGGGCTGCGGTGCGGGCGGGCTGGTTTCGAACATGCCACGATCGTCGCAGGGCGGTCTGACATTTCCGCGGCACCGTCGAGCGCGCCTCGCTGCAACCGGTGATCTGACGGCGTTCTATCCTGACTGCTGTCGATGAGACCCATTAGCCGAAAACATGTGAGGTGAGTAGATGCACAGGTTGACCCCTACGCAGGTGCGCCCACCGGTGTTGCCACGCCTGCGTGCCGCGGTACTCGCCGTCTTGCTCGTGCTGGCGATCGGCGCCCTGCCGGCGCTGATCCCGCGGGCGAACGCCGCACCGCGGGCCGTCACCGTCGCCACCTACAACGTCGAGCCGTTCGTGATCACCGAGGGCGCGGTCAAGTACGGCTTCACCATCGACCTGCTCGACGAAATCGCCAAGCGGACCGGCTGGGACTACACCTACCTCGACGCCGTCGACGTCCCCGGTCTGCTGGGCGCCGTCCGAGAAGGCCGTGCGGATTTCGGTGCCGCAAACATCTCGATCACCGCCGACCGGGAGAAGATCTTCAATTTCTCCCAGCCGATCGTCTCCGCCGGCCTGCAGATCATCGTTCCGGCAGCCAGCACCCAGCGGGTCCAGCCAGGCCTCGGCGACTTCATCAAGCTGCTGTTCTCCACAACCATGGCGGTCTGGTTGCTGGCGGCATTTGTTCTGACCATCCTTCCGGCCCACATCATCTGGGCTCTGGAGCGCGGCGACCCGGAGTCGATGGTGGCGAGGTCCTACTTTCCGGGCATCTTCCAGGCCTTCGGGTGGGGTCTGGGCATGCTGGCCGCCGCCCCCTTCGACTCGCCCCGGCATTGGCCGATCCGCATAGTGACCGTGCTGTGGACGTTCGTCAGCATCATCTTCGTCGCTTACTACACCGCCATCCTGACCACCAACCTCACTGTCGCCAAGATCAGCTCCCAGGTCAGTACGCCGGGCGACCTCATCGGCAAGACGGTCTGCACGGTCGCCAACACCACCTCGACGGCAGCGCTGGAGAGGCTCGGCGTGGCGTTCACCGGGTTGCCGAGAGTGGAGGATTGCTACGAGGGTTTGGAAGACGGCGAATTCCAGGCCGTGGTCTATGACTCCCCGGTGCTGGAGTACTACGTCGCCAACCAGGGTGCCGGCGTCGCCGCCATAGCGGGCCCGGTGTTCAAAGACGAGGACTACGGGATCGTCTTTCCCATCGGCAGCAATCTCGACGAGGAGGCAAACGGGGCGCTGCTGTCCATCCAGGAGGACGGCACCTACGAACTCCTGAAGAAGAAATGGTTCGGTACTCCGTCATGATGCTGTCGCGTCTGAGATCAATCCTGACCGTGCTGCTCCTGGTGGCAGCCATCGGGGCCCTGCCCGGTCTGGTGTCCCGGGCCGACGCCGCGCCCCGCCAGCTGACCGTGGCGACGCGGGAATTGCCGCCGTTCGTGATGACCGACGGCGAGGTCAAGTCCGGTTTCACCATCGATCTGCTCAACGAGGTCGCCAAGCACACCGGCTGGAGCTACACCTACCTCGACGGCGGCAATGTGCAGGGACTGCTCAAGGCCGTCGCTGAAGGTAAAGCCGACCTGGGTGCCAGCGCGGTGTCGATCACCGCCGATCGCGCCAAGCTCTTCGACTTCTCCCAGCCGATGCTCGACGCCGGGCTGCAGATCATCGCGCCGGTGGGCAACACCCAGAAGGCTCAACCAGGCCTGCGGCAGTTCCTGCAGCTGTTGTTCTCCAAGACGATGCTGGTCTACCTGTTCGCTGCGCTGGTCCTGACCATTCTGCCGGCGCACATCATCTGGCTCCTCGAACGCGGCAACAAGGAGTCGATGGTGTCGAGGTCCTACTTCCCCGGCATCTTCCAGGCCGCCGGATGGGGGTTGGGTTTGTTGGCCCGCGCCCCGTTCGACCCGCCCCGGCGTTGGCCCATCCGGATGATGACGGTGCTGTGGACGTTCGTCAGCCTCGTCTTCGTCGCCTACTACACCGCTATCCTGACCACCAACCTCACCGTCGCCCGGATCACGTCGCAGATCAACACCCCGGCCGACCTCGTCGGAAAGAAGGTGTGCACGGTGGCCAACACCACCTCGGCGGCCGGCCTGGAAAAGTTCGGCGTCCAGTACACCGGGGTGACCAAAATCGATGAGTGTTACACCGGCCTGGCGGACCGCGACTTCGAGGCGGTGGTCTTCGACGCCCCGGTGCTGCAGTACTACGTCGCCCACAAGGGCGCCGGGGTGGCGGCCATGGCCGGTCCCATCTTCAAGAGCGAGGACTACGGGATCGTCTTCCCGATCGGCAGCGAACTGCGCCGCCAGTTCGACGACGCGATGCTGTCGGTTCAGGAGGACGGCGAGTTCGACCGGCTCAAGCGGAAGTGGTTCGGCACTGGTGCCTGATAGGGGCCGTTATGTTCGGAGTGTCTATTGGGCGGCGGCGCTGACCCTGACCGCGACCGTCCTCGCCGGGTGCTCCGGGCAAGGATCGGTGCAGACGCTGGGCCGCAGTATCGAGCAGATGCCGGGCGTGATCTCGTCGACGGTCAGCTACGACACCACCTGGTGGGGAGCGGCTCGCAACGTCCGTCTCACGACGGTGCTCGCCAACGCCGCCACTGCCGACCAGGCCGAGGCGATCGGCAAGGCGTTCGCCGAATCGGCCGGCAGCGATCTCGCCGACGTCGACGTCGATCTCACGGTCGACTACCGGGTGGTGGAGCGGGAACGCCCGCCGCTGACGTCGACCGCGAACTTCCACTTCGCCGGGCCGGACCGGCCGACGGTCCAGGGCGTCACCGAGGCGCTGCGCGAGTGGCTGACCGTCGCGAAGTCTTCGGGCGTTCAGAGTGTGGGATTCGAGCAGCCGGCAGCGGGCGGCCCGGCCGGTTCCCGGGCGGTCCGGATCACCGTGGCGCGCGGCGCCAAGGACACCGAGCTGCAAGCGCTCGTCCGCGACCATCCCGACCTGGCCACGGCCACCTGGACGGTGGTCGGGGGTTCGTTGACCGAAGCGTCGCCGCTGGCCGCCGACTATCCCGAGGTGTACACGGTCACCGGGATGGTGCCCGACGAACGGTTGCGGGAGTTGTGGCGCCGCATCGTCTCCTCGCTCGGCGAGAACGGGATCGCCGCGGCGGACACCGACATGTCCCGGGTGGCCAGCAAGCTGCCGCCGACGAACGTTGTGGTGAACTTCCCCAGCTCACGTAACCGTGAGCAGAGCGTGGCGACGGCCTGGCTGATGCTTCCCCTGCTGCAGGGCCTACCCCAGCCGGCCAGAGTCGACTTCAACGGCGACCTGTTCACCATGGGCGGGTGCAGCGGCGCCGACGACTCCTCCAGCGGCTCAGCGCGGCAAGCCGAGCTGCGTACCAAGTTCGAGCGCTGCTGACCCGGCGATCAGTGATCGTGGATGATCACGCCCCGAATGATGTTGCCGGCCAGCATGTCGTCGTAGGCGGGATTGATGTCGTGCAGCTTGTACTCCTGGGTGACGGTCTCGTCGAGCAGCAGCTTGCCCTCCCGGAACAGGCTGACCAGCCGCGGGATGTCGGAGCGGGGATTGGCCTCGCCGTAGAGGCTGCCCAGTAGCCGCTTCTGGAACAAGGTGAACATCGCCATCGGCAGTGTCGGTGTCACGTCGGCCATCGCCGCGATGCCGGTCAGCACCACAGAGCCGCCCTTTCGCACCATGTCGAGGGACTGGCCGATCATGGCGCCCTCCACGACGCCGGGGGTCAGGATCGCCGAGTCCGCCATCACACCCCGGGTCAGCTCGGCCAGCAGGGCGGTGGCCTCGGGGATGGAGGTCACGAAGTGGGTGGCGCCGAAATCCATCGCGCGCTGCCGTTTGTGCTCGACGAGTTCGACGACGACGATCTTCTCGGCACCGGCGATCCGGGCGCCCTGCACCGCGCCGCTGCCGACCCCGCCGAAGCCGACGACCACGACGGTGTCGCCGGGTTGCACATTGGCGGTGTTGACCGCGGATCCCCACCCCGTGGTGACACCGCAGCCCAGCAGACAGGCCCGCGACAGCGGAATATCGTCGTCGATCTTGACCACCGAGGCTTCGGACACGGTGCCGAACGGCGCGAAGGTGCCCAGCAGCAGTGCGGCGCCGACGTTCTGCCCGTCGGAGGAGAGGTGCCGCCGGTAGGTGCCGTCCAGTTGAGTGCCGGCCAGGATCATCGCGCCGAGGTCGCACAGGTTGGACCGACCGCTGGCGCACCACCGGCACCGTCCGCAGGCCGGCAGGAAGGAGGCGACGACGTGGTCGCCGGGTTTGAGGTCGCGCACACCCGGACCGACCTCCTGAACGACGCCGGCGCCCTCATGCCCGCCGATGATCGGCATCGGCACCGGGAAGTCGCCGGTCCGCGCATGGTGATCGGAGTGGCAGAGCCCGGTTGCCTCGAAGGAGACCAGCACCTCACCCTCTTGGGGCCCGTCGAGATCGACCTCCTCGATGCTCCAGTCTCCGTTGACTTCCCACAGAACCGCAGCGTCCATCTTCATGCCGGTGAGCATAGAAAGCGGCGCCCCGTCGAAACAACGGTTTGGCACAAGATTGTTTGCCGCGCCAAGAGCTAAGGCATCGACTGTCCACGATAAGCATGGCGGCGAGGCCGCTTGTTATTTGCTCTAACTGTCAGGACGGCTTGCGGGACGATGTGGCGCCGCCAGGTGGCATACCAGTGGGGTCCTGCTGCGTTTCATCTACACGATGACCTTTTTGGCAAAGTCCTTGCGCTTTGCCATCTCCTGCCTAATCTGACACCTGACCGCTTCGTCAGGTCAACGGCTTCCACCGAAGGGGGAAAGGGATGACAACCCAACTCACCGACAACCACCGCGCTTGTCTACGCGCTCTGGCCGACACTGTCGTGCCGTCGATGCCGCGCGAGGACGACCCGACCGGTTTCTGGGCGGCCAGCGGGAGCACCCTG
>JAULZA010000118.1:0-13279 GCA_032117575.1 Mycolicibacterium sp. | reverse complement strand
GCCGAGCGCGACCACCAACCAGATCAGTGGCGCGTACATAACGCCACGATACGCGCCGCCGGTGCGGTGCGCCGGGGGCTGCGAAGGGCCCGGCCGGGGGTGGCGGAAGCCACTACACTCACGACCATTATGTGGTGCCCCAGTGTCTCGTTATCGGTGTGGTCCAACGCCTGGTTGGCCGGCCGGGCGGCGCCCGACGATGTCCTGGACGCACTGAACGCATGGGCGCCAATACATTCGGTGACCGCTTACGACGCCGTCGCGGCGGGCCGCACGGGTTTGCCCTGGCCGGACGTCGACAATGCCGGACCGATGTCGCTGCTGCAGACGGTGCGCACCGCGACGGGGCCGCGCCGCCTTGATGGTCCGGCCGGAACGTCGATCAGCCTCGCGCTGCCCGTTCCCGGCGACGTTCGCGGTCTGCCGGTGGGCACCCAGTTCCAGACCGACGCTCTCGACGCCGGAGAGGCGGTGATCGTCAGCTCCCCCGACGGCACGGCGATCGGCCTGGTGCCCGCGTTCGAGGTGGACGACGAGGACGCCCCGCTGCCCCGGGAGACGCTGCTGTGGTCGGTGTACTCGCTGCCCAACCCGCCGGTCGCCGATTACATGGACCTCGGCGAAGCCGAGTATGCGCTGCGCTCGGCGGTACGGTCGGCCGCCGATGCGCTGGACGGACTGAGACTTGTTGCCGGCGCGGAGGATCCGCGTTCGCTGGTCGAGGAAGTGCTGCAGGCCACCTGCCACCACGGCATCCCCGAACATGCGCCCAGCCGGGCGGTGCGGGTGCTGTCCACCGCGGCGCACGTCGACGCGATCATCACCGTCAGCTCCGGGGTGGCGCCGATCGGCACCCAGAGCGCATCGGAGGCCCGCATCGCCGATTCGGCGTTGCGGCCGTTGTCGTCGGTGGTGCGGGCGGCGCGGGCGGCTGCGGTCAGCGCGATCCTGGAGTCGGCCTGGCGGCGCTAGCAGCCGCCGCCTCGGCGCTGGCCACACAGATGTCGGTGCAGAACTTGCCGTTGACGCTCGCGCCCTGAACCGGAACCGGTTGCGGCCCAGCGACTCTGGACGGCGGCCGGCCTTCGCGAACTTCGTCGAGCAGATCCAGGGCCAGCCGGGCGTAGCGTGGCTGGGCGTTGGGTGTGGTGGCCCGCGCCAGCGCGACGCCGAGTTCCCCGGCCTGCTCGGCGAGTTCGCTGTCCAGATCCCAGATGACCTCGATGTGGTCGGCGACGAATCCGACCGGGCACACGATGACCGCTTTGGTTCCCGCCGCCGCCAGCGTCGAAAGATGATCTCCCACATCGGGTTCCAGCCACGGAACCTGTGGCGGCCCGGACCGGGACTGCCACACCACGTCGTAGTCGGAGTAGCCGGCCGCCGCGGCGACCAGACTGGAGGCGTAGTCGACCTGCCGCGGATACAGGCCGGGGCCGCAGCGGTCGACGGCGCGCATCGGGATCGAATGCGCGGTGAAAACCAGCCGCGCCTCGCCGCGGAGGTCGGCCGGAAGCTCGGCGGCGGCCTGCGCGACGGCGTCGGCGAACATCTCGATCAGCAGCGGATGGTCGAAATACTGCCGCAGCTTCACCAGTTCGGGCGCGTCGTCCCCGGTGGCGGTCCGGGCCCGGGCGATGTCCTCCTGGTACTGGGTGCAACCGGAGTAACCGCCCCACGCCGAGGTGGTGAACACGGCGGCCCGCTTTACCCCGTCCGCTGTCATCTGGGCGACGGTGTCCTCGGCGAACGGATGCCAGTTGCGGTTGCCGAAGTACACCGGCAACCGCTCGCCCCGCTGCGCGAGTTCGGTCTCGATGGACTCGATCAGTGCCCGGTTGATGGCGTTGATGGGCGATACCCCACCGAAGTGCAGATAGTGCTCGGCCACCGATTCCAGTCGCTCACGGGGGATTCCGCGGCCGCGGGTGACGTTCTCCAAAAACGGCATGACCTGGTCGGGCCCCTCGGGGCCACCGAAGGACAGCAGCAGCAGCGCGTCGAACTCCGGGCCCGCCATCACAAACTCCGGTTCTTCGCGCAAGCGCTCATCACAGCCCTCGGTTCTTCGCGCAAGCGCTCATCACAGCCCTCGGTTCTTCGCGCAAGCGCTCATCACAGCAGCTGGGTGCTGGCGCCGCCGTCGGCGTAGATGACAGTGCCGGTGGTGGCGGGCAGCCAATCAGAGACCAGCGCGCACACCGTCCTGGCGACGGCGGTGGGGTCTTTCATATCCCAGCCCAGCGGGGCGCGCTGATCCCAGCCCTCTTCGAGCATCGCCATCTCGTCCTTGAACTGGTCACCCAGCGCGCCACCCATGATCGCGCTCATCGCCAGCGTCCGGATCGGTCCGGCCGCAACCAGATTGGAGCGCACCCCGACCTTGCCCGCTTCGCGGGCGACGAACCGGTTGACCGACTCCAGCGCGCTCTTGGCCACCGTCATCCAGTTGTAGGCCGGCATGGCGCGGGTGGGATCGAAGTCCATGCCGACGATTCCGCCGCCCGGGTTCATGATCGGCAGCACCGCTTTGGCCAGCGAGGCGTAGGAGTACGCCGAGATGTGGATGCCCTTGGCGACGTCCTCATACGGTGCGTCGAAGAACGGGTTGATGCCCATGCCGCTGGTTGGCATGTAGCCGATGGAATGCACGACGCCGTCGAGCCGGTTGTCCGTGCCGATCACCTCGGAGACCCGGTCGGCCAGGCTGTCGAGGTGCTCGGGATTCTGGACGTCGAGTTCCAGTAAGGGAGCCGGATTCGGCAGGCGGTCGATGATCCGCTGGATCAGCCGCATCCGGTCGAATCCGGTACACACCAGCTCCGCCCCCGCCTCCTGCGCGACGCGCGCGATGTGGAACGCGATCGAGGAATCGGTGATGATGCCGGTGACGAGGACACGTTTGCCCTCCAAAATCCCTGCCATGTGGGTCCTTTCGCCCTATGCGCCAACGTGCTGTCGTGCAGTTCTAGTGGCCCATGTCTAGTGGCCCATGCCCATACCGCCGTCGACGGGGATCACCGCGCCGGCAATGTATCCGGCGTCCTCGGACGCCAGGAAGCTGACCGCCCCGGCGACCTCGTCGGCGGTGCCGATCCGCTTGGCCGGGATGAACTCCAGCGCGCCAGCCCGGACCCGATCGTCCATCGCCTGGGTCATGTCGGTGTCGATCAAGCCGGGTGCCACCACATTGGCGGTGACACCGGCCTTGGACAGTTCGCGGGAGATGGACCGGGCCATCCCGATCAGGCCGGCTTTGGAGGCGGCGTAGTTGGCCTGGTTGCCGATCCCCCAGCTGGCCGACACCGAGCCGACGAAGATGATCCGGCCGAACCTCTTCTTCTGCATGCTGCGGGCCGCCCGCTGGACCACCCGGAAGGCGCCGGTCAGGTTGGCGTCGATGACTTTTTCGAACCGCTCCTCGGTCATCCGGATCAGGAAGGCGTCGGCGGTGATACCGGCGTTGGACACCAGCACCTCGACCGGACCCTGGTGCTCCTCGACCTCGGTGAAGGCCCGGTCCACGGCGGCGCTGTCGGTGACGTCGCACTGCACCCCGAACAGACCGTCCGGCGCGCCGGAACCGCGGTGGGTCACCGCTACCTTGTGGCCGTCGGCGGCAAGGCGGCGCGCGATGGCCAGGCCGATCCCTCGATTGCCGCCGGTGACCAGCACCGAGCGGGAGACGAACGGTGGTTTGCCGCCGACGTTCTGGCCGGCTGTCTCAGTCGAGGCGGTGTCGGTCATGCCCGTCAACTTAATGCCTGGCGCACACGAGCCCGAATCCGGCTCGCGGATGGTCAGCCGGGAAGCCGGCGGTTGATGAGAAGCGCCGCCAGCGCGGCCAACGCCAGCAGCAGCGACCCCAGTCGCAGCCAGCCCACGCTCGCATCGCCCTTGACGGTCTCGTAGCCGATCTGGTCTTGCAGCGAGGTGAACACCTCTTTGAGCTGCTCCAGGGTCGAAGCGCTGTAGGCGTTGCCATCGGAGAGTTCGGCGATCTTCTTGAGCATGGCGTCGTCGACCGGCACCGGCTGGCGCTGATCGTTGATCTCGACATAGCCGTACGGGGTACCGAACGACACCGTGGAGATCGGCACGCCCTGATCCTTGGCTGTGCGCGCCGCGGTGAAAGCACCCTTGGGATTGTCCGGGTTGGACGGCACCGTCTCCTTGCCGTCGGACATCAGCACGATCCGGCCGGGCGGCTTGTCGCCCTCGTCGCCGCCGCCGATCACCGCACCCACGGTGGCGATGGCCTGCAGAGCGGTGAAGATTCCCTCGCCGGTGGCGGTGCGGTCGGCCAGTTGCAACTTGTCCAGCGCCGTTTTGGTGGCTTCCCGGTTGGTGGTCGGCGACACCAGCACCGTCGCGGTACCGGCGTAGCCGATCAGGCCGAGGTTGATGCCCGCGGTGAGCTGGTCGGCGAACTGCTTGGCGGCGACCTGCGCGGCGGCCAGCCGGCTGGGCTCGACGTCAGTGGCTCGCATCGACTGCGACACGTCGATCACCAGCATGACCACGGCCCGGTTCCGCGGAACGCGGACGTCGTTCTGCGGCCCGGCCATGGCGACGGTGAACAGCACCAGCGACGAGATCAACAGAATCGCGGGCAGGTGACGCCAGCGTTTGGGGCGTTGCGGGGCAACGCTTTCCAGCAGCTCCATGTTGGCGAACCGCAGGATGCGCTTCTCCCGGGACCGCTGCACATAGAGGTAGAACGCCACCAAACCGGCGACGGCCAACAGGAACAGGAACATCCAGGGGTGGGCGAAATTGCCGAACGACATCGGCCCCAACAGCGGCAGGCTCATTGCGATCCCGCCATCGCTCCGCGGCGCCGGGACGCGACGAAACGCACGATGTCGGCGATCCACTCGCGGTCGGTGCGCAACGTCATCAGCGGAGCCCCGCAGCGACGCAGGGTGCGCGCCACCTCGTCGTGATGGGCGGCGGCGGCGCGGGCGAAATCGTCGCGCAACTGCTCGTCGATGGTGAACTCTCGCGTCACCCCCGACTCGGTGTCCTGCAGGATCACATCCCCCACGTCGGGGAGCTCGACGTCGCGCGGGTCCAGGACCTCGATGCCCAGCACCTCGTGGCGGGCCGAGATGGCGCGCAGCGGGCGCATCCAGTTGATCGGGCCGAGGAAGTCGCTGATGATCACCGCCATCCCGCGGCGGCGCTCCGGACGGCGCAGCGCGTCGATGGCGACCGCCAGGTCTCCGCGCACACCCAGCGGAGCACGGGGACAAGTCGCGATGGCCCGCAGCAGGGTCTGCTCGTGCTGGCGTCCGGAGCGGGCCGGAACGCGAATGATGTCGTGCCCGTTGGCGATCAGCGCCCCGATCCGGTTGCCGCCGCCGCTGTTGAGGTAGGTAATGGCCGCGGCGGCGCCGACCGCTAGATCGCGTTTCTCGCAGCCGGTGGTGCCGAAGTCCAGGCTGGCGGACATATCCACCACCAGCCAGGTCTCCAGTTCGCGGTCGGCGACCATCTGCCGCACGTGCGGGTGGGTGGTGCGGGCGGTCACCGACCAGTCCATCCGGCGCACGTCGTCACCCGGTTGGTACAGACGCGAGTCCCCGGGCTCGGATCCGGGGCCCGGGATCAGGCCGAGGTGGTTGCCCTGCAGCACACCGTCGAGCTTGCGCTTGACGGTCAGCTCAAGCTGACGCAACGCCGCCGACAGCTTGGCGTCGTCGATCTCACCACGGCCGAACGAGGGCGGGTGGATGGAGTGCGTTTCGCTCACCGAGCGCTGGCACCGGCCGCGGGTGAGACGGCCTGCGCCCCGACCGGCGGCACCGAATGTCCTTGCTGCGGCATGGCATTCACTTGAGGCAGCGCGACGGTCTGCAGAATGCGGCCGATCACGGTGTCGGCCTTGACGTCGTCGGCCAGCGCATCGTAGGTGAGCACCAGCCGGTGGCGCAGCACGTCCGGGATCACCTCGATGACGTCGGTGGGCACCACGTAGTCGCGTCCGCGGACCAGGGCCAGCGCCCGGGCCGCGGCGATAATGCCCAGCGAGGCGCGCGGCGACGCGCCGTAGGCGATCCAGGACCGAACGTCGGGCATGCCGAACTGCTCGGGGCGGCGGGTGGCGGTGACCACCCGGACCACATAGTCGACCAGTGCGTGATGGACGAAGTTGTTGGCCGCCACGTCCTGCAGGCGCAACAGGTCGCCGGTCTCCAGAATCTGCTTGGGCTCCGGCGGGGTCACACCCATCCGGTAGATGATCTCGCGCTCCTCCTCCGGCGACGGGTAGTCGACGTTGATCTTGAAAAGGAAGCGGTCACGCTGGGCCTCGGGCAGCGGGTAGACGCCCTCGTTTTCGATCGGGTTCTGGGTGGCCATCACCAGGAACGGCTTGGGCAGCGGATAGGTCTGGCCGCCGATGGAGATCTTGCGCTCGGCCATGACCTCCAGCAGGGCGGACTGCACCTTGGCCGGCGCGCGGTTGATCTCGTCGGCGAGCAGGAAGTTGACCACCACCGGGCCGAGTTCGATGTCGAACTCCTCGCGGCCCTGCCGGTAGATCCGGGTGCCGATGATGTCGGTGGGCACCAGGTCGGGGGTGAACTGGATGCGGGCGAAGGTGCCGCCGACCACCTTGGCGAAGGTTTCGACCGCCAGCGTCTTGGCCACCCCGGGCACACCTTCGAGCAGCACGTGGCCCTTGGCCAGCAGACCCACCAGGATGCGTTCGACGAGCGTGTCCTGACCGACGATGATCCGCTTGACTTCGAAGATCGCCCGTTCCAGGGTGTGTACCTCGGCGGCCAGACCGTTGCCGCTGGCAGCGGTGCTCGAGCCGGCGTAGCCACCTGGTGACGTCATTGACAAAACCCTCCACAGCTGTTGGCTGACACATCGATGCCGGCTGCCCGCGTCTGTGCCGGCCGCCTGGTGTCCCGTCGACAACTATTCCAGGCGATCCGGAATCCGTCGATGTGGGTGTCTCCGGCTGGCGCGTCGGTCCGCCGCTGAGGCCGCTAGGTGTCGATGACCCGGGTCAGATAGGGCGTCATCCCGGCGGTGCGAACCGGGCCGACCGTCACCTGGCCGGCCGCCGAGGATGCCTCCATCATCTGGCCGTTGCCCAGATAGATGGCGACGTGCTGGCTGCCCCCCGGGCCGTAGAAGATCAGGTCGCCCCGCTTGGCCTGCGACGGCGAGACGTGCCGGCCGGCGGTGTACTGGTCGCCGGAGTACTTCGGCAGCTGCACTCCCACGCCGGCGTAGGCGTAGCGGGTGAACCCCGAGCAGTCGTAACCGACCTTGCCGGCGTCGTGGTCCACGCCCTCGCTGGGTCCGTTGATGGCGCCGCCACCCCAGGAGTACGGCACACCCCGCTGGGATGCGCCGCGGCGAATGACGTATTCGATGGCCTGCGGGCCGTTGACCCGACCGCCGGGCAGGGCCGCGGACCCGCCGCCGATACCGAGGCCGGCGAGGAACTTCTTACCCAGATCCATGGTGGCCGCAGCGGCCTGCTGGGTGAAGGCCAGGGAGGCCTGCGCCACCGCGACCGGATCACCGGGGGCGCCCGCGCTGAGCACCTGGGGCAGCGTGGGATCCCAGCCCTCATCGGCGGCGGCCGGGGACGCCAGGCCCACGCCGCCCACTGTCAGGAGCAGCGCGGTCAGCAGCGCCGTGAGAACGCGGACCAACCGGGTGTGCTGGGACATGCCCTGCCTCACCATTCGACGTAGCGGACGGCGAAGGGCGTCATACCGCTGGTGCGCACCGGCGAGATCTTGACGAACGAACCGGTGTAGGGCGCCTCGATCATCTGCCCGTTGCCCAGGTAGATCGCAACGTGCTGGGAGCCCCCGGGACCCCAGAACAGCACGTCGCCGCGCCGCATCTGCGCCGACGGGATCTTGCGGCCCATTTCGTATTGCGAACCGGAGTAGTGCGGGAGTTTGATGCCGGCGCCGGCGAAGGCGTAGAGCACCAGCCCTGAGCAGTCGAACCCGACGGTGCCGGCGCCGGAGTCGATGCCCCGGCTGGCGCCCGAGGCGTTGCCGCCGCCCCAGGAGTACGGGACGCCGATCTGGGACTGCGCCCGCTTGATGACGTACTCGATGGCCTGGTTGCCGTACACCAACGGGATGCCGCCACCGTTGGTGATCCCGGTGTCGGTGGGCTTGAGGATGCCCAGCTTCTGCAGGAACTTCTTGCCGAGGTCCTGGGTCGTCTGGAGCGAACTGGACGCGATCTGCAGGATGCCGTTGATGATCTGGACCGGGTCGCCGGAGAGGAACGCACTCGGCACCGCCGGCAGGGTGAGGTCCCATTCGGAGGGGTCGCCGTAGGGCACCGTCACCGTCGCCCTGGGCGCCGGACCGGCGCCACCGTCCCAGCGGTCCCCCGGCCCCACCGGCGCGGCAGCATCGGTGACGACGGCGGCGTTCGGCGCGGGCGCGCCCGCTGCGGCGGACGGGGCTGACGCCGGCGGCGGAACGTTGGCGCCTGCCGCCGGCGGCGGAACGTTGGCGCCGCCCGCCGAACGCGGAACGGCAGTCGGAGCCGACCAGGCGCGGGCGGCGGCCAGCTTCTGCTGGGCGGCCTTGCGTTCGGCGGCGAGGCGATCGATCTCGGCCTGCTGTTGGCGGAAGGTGTTCTGCGCGTTGGTCAGTGCGGCAACCGCGGCGTCCTGGCTGCTCTGCGCGCCCAGCACCGCCTTGTCGGCGTTCTCCTTGGCCTCCCGGGCCGCGGCGTCGGAGTTGACCGCGGCGGTGCGGGCCTGGCGGAGCCCGGCCATGATCTGCTGGGAACTGATGGCCAGGGTCTGGCCGGCGGAGGCGCTGGAGAGGATTTCCTCGGGGGTCCGGGCCAGCACCAGGGAGCCGGACGGGCCGTTGACGTAGGTCGCCGCGGCGAAGGTGTCGAACTTCTTCTGCGCCTCGACGATCGCCGAGTTGGCGTCCTTGACGGCCTGCTCGCTGGACTGGACGTTCTGCTGGGCGGCGGCCGCGGCATCGCGGGCTTCCTGGACCTCGACGATGGCCTTGTTGACGGCCTCCTGCTCGGCCTGCACCCGCGCGCCGATGTTCTGCAGTTTCTGGTTGGCCTCGGCGACGTCGGCCACCAGGGCGGCCACGCTGTTGGGTTCCTGATCGGGGTCGGCCTGAGCCAGCCCGGGAACGGTGATCGTCATGGCCACCGTCAGCGTCAGAGGGCAGAGGGCCCGGGTAGCCCGAACACCGCGGGAACCACTGATAGGTCCCATTCGACGTCTCAATTTGACTCCGACTCCTAGTGCCGCACGTTCAGTCACGCCTGTCACATAGGTCACATAAACCTCATGAATAACAATGGCGACAACTGCACCGTACGTCACTACTGCTTCAGAAGAAACGGGCCCAAAGAATTACACGTTTGTATTTCCGCAGGTGTGACCGAATAGTGATCTTAAGAAAACGCCAGAGAATGACGTCCGCGCAGGTCGCTTACTTCGCGCCGGTGACCCGACGTTGAACAAGTCGTGTCACGACGGCGGCCGCGGCGACGGCCAAAACAAGCAGGATTGTGAATGCCGTCCAGTTGAAAATCGGAGTCTTCAACTGGTCGACGAAATTCTGCGCGCCCTGTACCGGATTGCCGGCGGTCTTAGCGACGTCCTGCCCCGCCTCCAGCAGGACGCGGCTGTAGGTGGTGCTGTAGGTGCCGGCGAATTCCGGGCTCAGGACCAGCACCGTGGAACCCGGGTTCGCCTCCTGGACCTGCCGGGCGATATCACGCAGCGGGGTGTCGATGATCGGGCTCCTGTCGATGACGACGACCTTGAGGTCGATGCCACGCTCACGCGCGTTCGCGACGACCTTCTGCAGACCTGGCACATCGGCGGGCGAAGCGGCCACCCCATCTTTGGCGACGTCGGCCTTCACCGCGGCCATGCAGGCGTCCACCGGGGTGGAGTACGGCAATCCGGCGGCGCTGCACACTTCGACGGGAATGAAGGTGGGCAGGTAGGGCGGCAGGAAAATGGGAGCAGTCAGGGGGCTCACGAACCCAGACGGTACCGCGATCACCGCCCCGGGGTGGCAGCACGCGCCGTGGGAGACGAGACTAGTTACTGCGGGTCCGTCGGTTCGGAGGACGGCCACCCGATTAAGATCCGAACTGCCAAAAACACACGGGAGTTGATGTGAGCAGCGCAAGTTCGTCCCTGAACTCTTTCGGGGCCCGCGACACCCTCAAGGTCGGGGAAAAAAGTTACGAGATCTACCGCCTCGACGCGGTCCCGGGCACCGAGAAGCTGCCCTACAGCCTCAAGGTGCTTGCCGAGAACCTGCTGCGCACCGAGGACGGCGCGAATATCACCGGCGACCACATCACCGCGATCGCGAACTGGGATCCCTCGGCGCAGCCGAGCATCGAGATCCAGTTCACCCCGGCGCGGGTGATCATGCAGGACTTCACCGGAGTGCCCTGCGTCGTCGACCTGGCCACCATGCGCGAGGCGGTGACCGCGCTGGGCGGTGACCCGGAGAAGGTCAATCCGCTGGCACCGGCCGAGCTGGTGATCGACCACTCGGTGATCATCGACGTGTTCGGCCGCGCCGATGCCTTCGAGCGCAACGTCGACATCGAGTATGGCCGCAACGGCGAGCGCTATCAGTTCCTGCGCTGGGGGCAGGGCGCGTTCGACGACTTCAAGGTGGTGCCTCCGGGCACCGGAATCGTGCATCAGGTCAACATCGAGTATTTGGCGCGGGTGACGATGGTGCGAGACGGTGTGGCTTACCCCGACACCTGTGTAGGCACCGACAGCCACACCACTATGGTCAACGGCCTCGGCGTGCTGGGCTGGGGCGTCGGCGGCATCGAGGCCGAGGCCGCCATGCTGGGCCAGCCGGTGTCGATGCTAATCCCCCGCGTCGTCGGCTTCAAACTGTCCGGCGAGATCAAGCCGGGCGTCACCGCCACCGACGTGGTGCTGACCGCCACCGAGATGCTGCGCAAGCACGGCGTGGTGGGCAAGTTCGTCGAGTTCTACGGCAGGGGCGTGGCCGAGGTTCCGCTGGCCAACAGGGCCACCTTGGGCAACATGAGCCCCGAATTCGGTTCCACCGCAGCCATTTTCCCGATCGACGAGGTCACCCTGGACTACCTGCGACTGACCGGGCGCAGCGATGAGGAGGTGGCGCTGGTCGAGGCCTACGCCAAGGCGCAGGGCATGTGGCACGACCCTGATCACGAGGCCACCTACTCCGAGTACCTGGAGCTGGATCTGTCCACCGTGGTGCCCTCGATCGCCGGACCCAAGCGGCCGCAGGACCGCATCGAACTCTCCGACGCCAAGACCGCGTTCCGCAAGGACATCTACAACTACGTCGAGCAGAACAATCCCGCTCCGGAGACCAAGCTCGACGAGGCCGTCGAGGAGTCCTTCCCGGCCAGCGACCCCGCCGCGCTGACCTTCGCCGACAACGGCGCGGTGGACGTCAAGTCAGCCGCCCGCGGCGCCGAGGGCCGGCCGACAAAGCCCGTGCGGGTCCGCTCCGCCGAACAGGGCGAGTTCGTCCTGGACCACGGCGCGGTGGTGATCGCCTCGATCACCTCCTGCACCAACACCTCCAACCCGTCGGTGATGATCGGCGCGGCGCTGCTGGCCCGCAACGCGGTGGACAAAGGCCTGACCGCCAAGCCGTGGGTCAAGACGTCGATGGCGCCCGGCTCGCAGGTGGTCACCGACTACTACGAGAAGGCCGGCCTGTGGCCATATCTGGAGAAGCTGGGCTTCTTCTTGGTGGGCTACGGCTGTACCACCTGCATCGGCAACAGCGGCCCGCTGGCCGAGGAGATCTCCAAGGCCATCAACGACAACGACCTCACCGTCACCGCGGTGCTGTCCGGCAACCGTAACTTCGAGGGCCGCATCTCCCCCGACGTCAAGATGAATTATCTTGCCTCCCCGCCGCTGGTGATCGCCTACTCGCTGGCCGGCACCATGGACTTCGACTTCGAATCCGACCCGCTCGGCCAGGACACGCACGGCAACGACGTGTTCCTCAAGGACATCTGGCCGTCCACCAAGCAGATCGAGGACACCATCGCCTCGGCGATCACCCAGGACATGTTCAAAGGCAACTACGCCGACGTATTCAAGGGCGACGAGCGCTGGCGGAACCTGCCTACCCCGGCGGGCAAGACCTTCGCCTGGGACCCGAGTTCCACCTACGTGCGCAAGCCCCCCTACTTCGAGGGCATGCCGGCCGAGCCGGTCCCGGTGGCCGACATCACCGGCGCCAGAGTGCTTGCGCTGCTGGGCGATTCGGTGACCACCGACCACATCAGCCCGGCCGGCAGCATCAAAGCCGGCACCCCGGCGGCGCAATACCTCGACGCCAACGGTGTGTCCCGCGGCGACTACAACTCCTACGGTTCGCGGCGCGGCAACCACGAGGTGATGATCCGCGGCACCTTCGCCAACATCCGGCTCAGCAACCAGGTACTCGCCGGATTGGGCGAGGTCCCCTCCGGCGGCTACACCCGCGACTTCACCCAGCCGGGCGGCCCGCAGGCGTTCATCTACGACGCCGCGCAGAACTACTCGGCACAGAACATCCCGCTGGTGGTGCTCGGCGGCAAGGAGTACGGCTCCGGCTCGTCGCGCGACTGGGCCGCCAAGGGCACCAGCCTGCTGGGCGTGCGTGCGGTGATCACCGAGTCGTTCGAGCGCATCCACCGGTCGAACCTGATCGGCATGGGCGTCATCCCGCTGCAGTTCCCCCCGGGGGAATCTGCGTCGAGTCTCCGATTGGACGGCACCGAGGTGTTCGACATCACCGGCATCGACGAGCTCAACCAGGGCAAGACGCCGAAGACGGTGCATGTGACCGCCACCAAGGACGACGGCTCGAAGGTGGAGTTCGACGCGGTGGTCCGTATCGACACCCCCGGTGAGGCCGACTACTACCGCAACGGCGGCATCCTGCAGTACGTGCTGCGCAACATGCTGAAGTCGGCGGCATCGGCCTAAATCGGCCTAAATGGGCCTAAATGGGCCTCAGCACGATGGGCATGCCGTCGATCGGTACCGGCATCCCGGCGTAGTCGTATTTGGGCACGTAGCCGGGGTGCGGTAGTTCTAGCCGGTAGTTCTGCAGCACCCGGTGCATGATCGTCTTGATCTCCAGCTGGCCGAAGACCATGCCGATGCACTTGTGCGCGCCGCCGCCGAACGGGGCGAAGGCATAGCGGTGGCGCTTGTGCTCCGAGCGCGGCTCGGCGAAGCGGGCCGGGTCGAAGGTGTCCGGAT
>JAULZA010000117.1:0-10012 GCA_032117575.1 Mycolicibacterium sp. | reverse complement strand
ATGTCGGCGATCGCCCCCTCCGGATCTTCGTGCAGGCGCTGATAGCTCACGCCCGTGCACTCGTCGTACGCCAGACCGGCGTCGCTCTGCGCCAGCAGCAGATCCAGGATGTAGTCCCGGTCTTCGCGACGGACGATCGGCCGGAACACCCCGACCTTGGGAACCATCGCCGAGAGGCGGTTGATCAGCCCCAGTGCGATGGTGGATTTGCCGGTTTCGCCTTCTGCGGAGGCGACATATATTGACGTCGTACCTGTTGTCACGACGACAGCATCCCTTAGTCGGGCGCTGTCAGTGCGGTGATTAGCTCAGTTTGCGCAACCGCGGCAGAAGGTCGCGCTCGAAGAGCTCCAAAAACCGGCGCTGATCATGGCCCGGCGCATGGAAGACGAGGTGGTTGAGCCCGTAGCCGAGGTAGTCGGCAACCTTCTCCACCGCCTCGTCGGGGTCGCTGGAGACGATCCAGCGCCGCGACACCTGCTCAATGGGCAGCTCATCGGCAAGCCGTTCCATCTCCATCGGGTCCGACACGCTGTGCTTCTGTTCCGGCGTCAGCGACAGCGGCGCCCAGAACCGGCAGTTGTTCAGCGCGGCCTCCGGGTCGGGGTCGTAGGAGATCTTGATCTCGATCAGCTTGTCGATGGCGTCGAGGTCGCGGCCGGCGGCCGCGGCGCCGTCGCGCACCGCGGGCATCAGCTTGTCGGTGTAGAGCTCCTCGCCCTTGCCGGAGGTACAGATGAAGCCGTCGCCGGCCCGGCCGGCGTACTTGGCCACCACCGGGCCGCCGGCGCCGATGTAGACCGGCACCCCGCCGTCGGGAACGTCGTAGATGGAGGCGCCCTTGAGGTGGTAGTACTCGCCGTCGAAGTCGACCCGCTCGCCGCACCACAGCTCACGCATCAGTTTCACCGACTCGCGCAGCCGGGCGAAGCGCTCCTTGAAGTCCGGCCACTCGACGATGGCCCCGGTGGCGATCTCGTTAAGCGCCTCACCGGTGCCCACGCCGAGAATCACACGTCCCGGGTAGAGACACCCCATGGTGGCGAAGGCCTGGGCGATGACCGCCGGGTTGTAGCGGAAGGTCGGGGTGAGCACCGAGGTGCCCACGACGATGGTCTTGGTGCGCTCACCGACAGCGGTCATCCACGACAGCGCGAACGGGGAATGGCCACCCTCGTGCCGCCACGGGTTGAAGTGGTCGCTGACCCACGCGCTGTCCATGCCGTGTTCTTCGGCAAGGACACCGAGTTCGACGAGTTCACGCGGCCCGAACTGCTCGGCCGACGCCTTGTAACCCAGTTTCAACTCCGCCATGCCTTAAGTTCTACCGCACTAGACTCGGCCGATGGCCGCGGTGCTGACCGGCGTCACCGAGCGGATACATGTGGCCCGGACGCCGTTGGTGAACTGGACGATGGTCAGCGACGACTCCGGGGTGACCCTGATCGACGCGGGCTTTCCAGGGCACCGCGGTGACGTGCTGGCGTCGTTGGACGAACTCGGTTTCGGCCCGGCCGATGTGCAGGCCATCCTGCTGACCCACGCACACGTCGACCACCTCGGGACGGCGATCTGGTTCGCCACGGCGCACGGCACCCCGGTGTATTGCCACGCCGGCGAGGTCGGCCACGCCAAACGCGAGTACCTGCAACAGGTCTCACCGGCAGCGCTGGCCACTCACGCGTGGCGGCCGCGGTGGCTGGCCTGGTCGGCGGAGGCGGCGCGCAAGGGCGGCCTGGTGCGCGACGGCATTCCCTCGGTGCGGGCGCTCAGCGACGACATCGCCACTCATCTGCCGGGGCGTCCGGTGGCCGTCCCCACCTTCGGCCACACCTCCGGGCACTGTTCCTATCTGGTGGACGGCATCCTGGTCTCCGGCGACGCCCTGGTCACCGGTCATCCCCTGCTGCGCCGCAACGGCCCGCAACTGCTGCCGTCGATGTTCAACCACAGCGATCCGGACTGCCGGCGCAGCCTGGAGGTGCTCGGCGCACTGGGCACCGACGTGCTGGTCCCCGGCCACGGCGATGTATGGATGGGCCCGATCGCCGAAGCCGTCCGCCAGGCCGCCGCCGGCACCGCTTAAAGTTCGCCCTCGTGGACAAGATCAGAGGCAGGACGGTCGTCATCACCGGGGCGGCTCGCGGTATCGGCTTCGCCACCGCCGGGGCGCTGCTCGCCCGGGGCGCGCGCGTGGTGATCGGTGACCGCGATGTGGCCCTTGGTGAGTCGGCGGTGGCAAAGCTGAGCAACCTGGGCCCGGTCTCGGGCTACCCGCTCGACGTCGCCGACCCCGCGTCGTTCGCGACCTTCTTGGACAAGGCCCGCGCCGACGGCGGCGGCGGAATCGACGTGTTGATCAACAACGCCGGTGTCATGCCCGTCGGCCCGTTCCTCGACCACACCGAGCAGACCATCCGCTCGGCCGTCGAGGTGAACTTCTACGGGGTCATCAACGGCTGCCGGCTGGTGCTGCCAGAGATGGTCGCCAGGCGCCGCGGCCACATCGTCAACATCGCCTCGGTGGCTGGGATGCTCGCGGTGCCCGGCCAGGCGCTCTACGCCGGAACGAAGTTCGCGGTGCTGGGTTTCTCCACGGCGCTGACCGACGAGTACGCGCGGGCGGGCGTCGACGTCAGCTGCGTCATGCCGACGTTCACCAATACCGAGTTGATCTCCGGAACCAAGACCAGCGGTATGACCACCCCGGTGGAACCGGAGGACATCGCCGCCGCGGTGGTGAAGGTTCTGGACAAGCCGAAAACCGCTGTGACGGTGCCTTACTCGTTCCGGTTCATCGCCGCGGCCACCGCTTTCCTGGGGCCGCGCGGCCGACGCTGGCTGAGCGCGAAGACCGGCACCGACCGGGTGTTCCTGGACTTCGACACCTCGGCGCGGGCGGCCTACGAGAAGCGGGCGCAGGCGGCGACGGGCGTGGTGGAGGCGGCCGAGTAGACCGATCCCAGGTTGGGGACCTTCGCCTCTCATCACCGACGGGCGGCCGTGGGAGGGTGTCCCGATGGGGGCTCGCGCTGGATTCGCGGCGGCCGCTCTCGCCACCGCGCTGGCGATGACGATCACCGGCAGCCCGGCGTCGGCCGTTCCCGTTCACACCGACGTCGCGTTCATTGTCCCGGGCGCCAACTTCGACGCCTGGGCGCCGGACATCCTGGAACCCACCGATCCCTGGGCCACCGACGGTCCACTGGTGCCCCTGATCAACGCCCGCTATTACGACTGCGCCGGGTGCGCGGGGACGGTCATCCGCTATCCCCGCACCGCTGGGCCGCTGTTCGGACCGGGCGTACCGTACGCCGACGAGTCGATCGCGATCGGGGCCAGAACAGTCCTCGACGAATTGGCGCACGTCGACGGCGCCACGGTGATCTCCGCGCTCTCGCTGGGCGCCCTCGTCTCCAACGCCGCGCAGCACGCACTGGATGCCGATTCGCACCGCCCGGACGCGTCGCAGATCAGCTTCATCGTCGCCGGCGACCCGTCTCGGGCCACGCCGCTGAGCACAGGGATCGGCAGTCTCATGCCGGCGGGGCTGCTACTGCCGGTGTTCGGCTGGACGGTCACCCGCCCGCCGTCGGAATCGCTCTACGACACCGTGGTCGTCGTGGGCGAGTACGAGTGGGCCGCCGATTTCCCGGACCGCCCGTGGAATCTGCTGGCCGACCTCAACGCGCTGGTCGGTTTCCAGTACAACCACAGCGAGGCGGCCTTGGCCCGTCCCGCCGACATCCCGCCGGACAACATCGTCACCACAACCAACGGCACCGGCGCCACCACTACGACCTACCTGGTACCTAGTCCGCAACTGCCCTTGCTCACGCCGTTCGACGCGATTCTGGCTCCGTCGGTGATCAGCGCCGCCAACGACGTGCTCACACCGATCGTGAAGCGCGGCTATTCGCGCTATGACTCCATCACCGGCAACCGGATGCCCTATCTGGAACCGACCGATGGCTTCCCGGCGTTGGTCTTTCCGTCCGATTCACCCGAGCCGGCTACCGCCACCAGAGACATCACTGAAACACTTTCGCGAACGCGTGCGCGGACAACTCGGCCCGCGCGGGCAGCGGCTGTTTCGTCAACTGCGCCAACAGTATCCGGCCGGGGTAGCAAAGCAGCCGACTAAAGCGACCGCTTTGCTGGGTTCGCCGAGCACTCTCGTCCACCTAGGTCTGGGTTCCATTGAGAAGCTTCTCGGCGCGCGGTCGAACGCCATGATGGAAAGGCCTGAGCTGTGAAAATCAGATCGATCATCGCGACTGCGCTAGCACCGTTCGCGATCGCTGTCGCGATGCCCACGGCAGCGCATGCCGAAGAGGCGTGCGGGCCCTCGGAGACCCCGCCGGTCGCGCCGGAAACGACGCAATTCTTCGGAGACGACAAACTGCTCGGCCCGCAAGATCTGCCCACAGAGGGTCCGGTGGCGCGGCTGCTGAAGAACTACAGTCGCTTCGGTCCGATGACGCAGGCCGACTGGGAACGAACCTTCCGGACATACAGCACTGATCCCAACATCGGCCCGTGGAAGTGGCCGCCGGGCGTGCAGGGGTTCGACGTGAAGGCCGGACCGCCCTGGGGTGCGCCCACCGAGAAGAAATTCACCCTGTTCGCCTGAGTATCTGCCGGAGAACCCCAAGCCGGAAGACTTCAACGTGTCCTGGCTGCTGGCTAAAAACTATTTCAGCGAGCAGATCCCGAAGTAGCGCCGAGCACCTTCTCGAACGCCAGCGCGGAGAAATGAGGCTCCGGTTCCCGCGGCTGCGCCAGGCGGACATAGCCCGCCGCCGCATACAGCGCCTCGGCCTCCGGCTGGCGGGTCCCGGTGGTGAGGTAGATGCGGCGATAGCCCTGCGCGGCGATGCGCGCCTCAAGTTCGGCCAGCAGGACGCGTCCGTACCCGCGCTGCCGGTGCCGCCGGTCGGTCCAAATGCGTTTCAGTTCAGCGGTATTGGAGCCGTCGTCGACACCGAACCGGCAGAACGCGCCACCGGTGACCGGCACGTGGTCCAGCAGGCCGATCACCATTCCGCCGGAAGGAGGGGCGAACTCGCCAGCCGGATGTCCGCGCAGCCACGTCAACACCCGTTCCTCGGTGGCGTCGTAACGGGTGGCGTACTCGACGGCGAGCTCGGCGATCAGCGGCTGCGCCAACTCGTCGTCCTGCCCGACGTCGACGAAACGCAACGGGCTCAACGCAACTCCGGACGTTCCAGCCCCGGCCGGTAGGCCTCCAGGGCGGCGACGTCATGGGCGAGGTTGGCGGGGTCCAGAACGTACGCCTCGTCGCCGCCACCGGCACCGACCAGCAGCGCCCCGAATTCGAGCACGACCTCCTCGTCGTTCTCGGCGACGGTGATCCACATCCGGGTCACACGCTCGGCGTTCTCGTCGCCGCCGTCGACGGCCGACGGCGGGTACACCCAGCTCACCAGATTCGCGACGGTGTCGTCATCGAGCACCCAGCCGCGTTCGGCAAGCCAGTCGTCCAGTTCGGCTACCGCGTCACCGATCGCGTTGTAATCCTGGTCGGCAGGAAGCCGTTGCACAGCTTTGCGTTTCTTGCGGCGGGCCTTCTTCGCGTCGGACTGTCGCGACACCGTCAGCTCAGCGCCCGGTCCAAGTCGGCGATGAGATCATCGGTGCCTTCCAGGCCGATCGAGATCCGCACCACGGCGTCGCCCAGACCGATGGCCGCCCGGCCCTCCGGACCCATCGCCCGGTGCGTGGTGGTGGCGGGATGGGTGATCAGCGTCTTGGCGTCGCCGAGGTTGTTGGAGATGTCGATCACCGCGAGCTTGTTGAGCACCTCGAACGCCCGTTGCTTGCCCTGACCTTCGGGGGCGTCGAGTTCGAAGGTGATCACCGTGCCGCCGCCGCTCATCTGGCGTTTGGCGAGCTCGTACTGCGGATGCGACGACAGGAACGGGTACCGCACCCACCGCACCGCCGGGTGGCCCTCCAGGAACTCGGCCACCCGCTGCGCCGAGGCGTTGCTGTAGTTGACCCGGACCGACAGCGTCTCAAGACCTTTCAGCAGCACCCAGGCATTGAACGGGCTCAGCGCCGGGCCGGTGTGACGCATCAGGGTCTGCACCGGGCCGTCGATGTAGTCCTTGGAGCCGAGGATCGCACCGCCCAGCACCCGGCCCTGGCCGTCGATGTGCTTGGTGCCCGAGTAGATCACCACGTCCACGCCCAGCGGCAGGCCCTGCTGCAGCAGCGGTGTGGCGAAGACGTTGTCCAGCACTACCTTTGCGCCGGCGGCGTGCGCCATCTCCGACACTGCGGCGATGTCTACCAGGCTCTGCATGGGGTTGGACGGCGTCTCGAAGAACACCGCCGTGGTCGGCTGGCTCAGCGCCTCCTGCCACTGGTCGAGGTCCTCGCCGTCGACCAAGACGGTCTCCACGCCCCAGCGCGGCAGGATCTCGGTGCACACTACGAAACAGGAGCCGAAGAGGCTGCGGCCGGCCACCAGCCGGTCACCGGCACTGAGCAGCGCGCCGAGGCCGGTGAAGACCGCCGACATGCCCGAGGAGGTGGCGAACGCCGCCTCGGCACCCTCGATCAGCCGCAGCCGCTCCTCGAACACCGCGGTGGTCGGGTTGCCGTAGCGCGAGTAGACGAAGCGGTCGATCTCGCCGGTGAAGGCCTTCTCGGCCTGTTCGGCAGACTTGTAGACATAGCCGGAGGTCAGGTAGATCGCTTCAGCGGTCTCCTCGAACTCCGAACGCAGCAGCCCGCCGCGCACCCCGAGGGTGGCCTTGCTGACGCCGTCAGGCAGCGGTGCGGGGATACGCACCGAGGGGATGTCGCCGTCGGTCATGCGGGCCTCACGACTGCTTCCACGGCAGACCGTCTGCGCACCAGCCAGTTCCGCCGCGGTGCCCCTGCTGGTCGAGCTGCCCCTCGAACCCGTCGAGCATGTTGAACGACGGCCCGATGCCGGCGGCGGTGGCGGTCTCGGCGGCCGGGATGGAGCGGTTGCCGGACCGGCACAGGAAGATCACCGGGCGCTCCCCGACGATCCCCGCGGCCATCAGGTCTGCGACGAAACTGTCGTTGCGCTGCCCGTTGCTGTGCACCCACTCGACGAACACCGGCTGGCGGCCCAGGCTGGACAGATCGGGCACCCCGACCCACTTCCACTCGGCGTCGGTGCGGACATCGACCAGCACCGCGTCGGGGTTCTCGTTCAGCAGCGCCCAGCTCTCCTGCGGGGTCATATCTCCGGCGTAGCTCACGTGTCCGAGTGTCCCATAGAACCGGTTGCGACCGGCCTACCGCCGGTTTCATTTCGGCCCGGGCGAGCAGACCTTCCATTCGCCGTTCTCCCGCACCACGGTCATCGGCACGTCGATCTTGTTCTCGGCCGCCTTCTCGAAGTGGTACACCACCGTGGCGGTCGCCCGGTCCCCGGTGACGGTCATCTCCTTGACGTCGTCGACGAACCGGTGACCCTTGGCCGAGACGGACTGCTTCTGGTCGGCCAGCATCTGGTTTTCGGCGCCCTGCTGGGCCAGACAGGTGAAAGTCCGGAAGTCGGTGAAGTTCTCGCGCTGCAACGCGTCGTTCTGGCCCACCACCGCCCGAGCGACGGCGTCGTCGTCGGGCAGTTCGTCGCCCAGAAAAAGGCGCAGCACGAAAATGCTGATCAGTGCGACCGCCACGATGGCAATCGCGGTCACGAGCGGCATGAGGGTGGCCCGGCTCTCCTCGGGTTCGGTCATAGCTGCCCAGAATAGGCGGGGGCCGATAACGGCGGGGCTCAGCCGCGTCCGGGCCAGTGCCAGGCCGGCTCGTCGAGCAGGCCCTGTCCCTGGATTTTCGTCTCGCCGTCTTCCTTTCCCAGCGCCAGCAGCGCCACGCCGGTGCGCGCGCGCAGCGCGTCGAGCAGGACCGCCGCATGGGTGACGACGATGACCTGCGATGTTTCCGCCGCTCGGGCGATCAGCGCGGCCAGCGCGGGCAGGAGTTCAGGGTGCAGGCTGGACTCCGGTTCGTTGAGCACCGTCAGCCCGGCAGGCCGGGGTGAGAGCAGGGCGGCCACCCACAGCAGGTAGCGCAGGGTGCCGTCGGAGAGTTCGGCGGCGCCCAGCGCCCGCAGCATCCCGGGCTGGCGCAGCGTCAGTTCGAAACGGCCGCCGTCGTGCACCGCCACCTCGACCCGGCTGCCCGGGAAGGCGGCGTCCACCAACTCTCGCAGCGCCCCCTGATCGCCGATCTCGGCGATGGTCTGCCAGGCCGCAGCGAGGTCGGCGCCGTCATGGCTCATCACCATGGTGCGAGTGCCCACCCGCTGCTGACGCGCCGGCGCGGCGGCGTCGGTGCGGACGTGGTCGTAGAACCGCCAGGACCGCATCCGTTCCCGCAGAGCCAGCAGTTCGGGGGCGTCGCGCGGGTCGGCCAGCTGACCAACCATGCTGTCGTAGGGCTGCACCGTCGCCGCCGTCGCGCGCCACCGCCCGTCGTCGTCGCGCAGGCGCACGCTGGGGCCGGCGCGTTCGGCCAGCAGGGCGGCGGGCCGCAGCAGCGGTCCGGCCCACACCGCCTCGGACTTGATCTCGGGGTCCAGACCGAAGGCGGTGTTGCCCTCGCTGGGCAGCCCGAGGTCGACGGCGTAGCCGAACTCCTCGCCGGCGAACCCGAGCTTGAGGCTCAGCGGACGGTTGCGGCCCGGACCGGCCCACATCGTGGAAGCCAGCCCGCCCTCGCCCGCCAGTGCGCTGACCGCCCCGTTGCGGGCCATGTCGGCCAGCAGCCGCAGCGACCGGTACAGGCTGGATTTCCCGCTGCCGTTCGAGCCGGTGACCACCGTGCAACGACCCAGTGGCACGACCAGTCGGCGCAGCGACCGATAGTTCGCCACGGCGAGGGTGTCCAGCACGGACTCGACCTTATCGGCGGGTGATGATGTGAGGATGCATCGCGCGCCCGAACCCCGCCGTTCGTTCTGGGACCGCTTCGGAGAGTTGGTCGCCGGCCGGTTGTCGTGGGTGCTGGCGCTGGTGATGACGCTGGCCGGCGGTGCGTTGCTGGGGCTGGTGCCCGACAACGGATCAGCCGAGCAGGCCCCGGTGGTCATCCCGGCCAGCGCCGAGTCCGCGCAGGTGACCGAACTGCTCAAGCAGTTCCCCGGCGGCGACCAGGCACCGGTGATCCTGCTGATCACCCGGTCCGACAGCCAGCCGCTGTCGCCGGCGGACCTGGCAGCGGCTCAACAGGCGAAGGACCGGACGGTGGCGGCCGCCGGAGCGCCCGCCCCGCCGATTCCGATGGCGCCGTCCGAAGACGGCGAAGCAGCGCTGTCGCCGGTGCTGCTGCAGGCGGACCTGAACGGATTCGCGCTGACCGACAAGGTCACCGAGTTGCGCGACGCCGCCCGCGACGACCTGCCCGCTCCGTTGGTGGCCAACATCACGGGCGGGCCGGCGTTCGGCGCGGATATCGCCAACTCGTTCTCCGGCGCCAATTTCGTCCTGTTGGCCGTCACCGTCGGGGTGGTGGCGCTGCTGCTGATCATCACCTACCGGTCGCCGGTGTTGTGGCTGGTGCCGCTGCTGGTGATCGCCTTCGCCGATCGGGTGGCCGCGGTGGCCGGCACCGCGGTGGCGGAGGCGACGGGATTCGGCGGCGACGGATCGAGCTCGGGCATCACCAGCGTGCTGGTGTTCGGCGCCGGCACCAACTATGCGCTGCTGCTGATTTCGCGCTACCGCGAGGAACTGCGCCGCGCCGTTGAGCACCGCGCCGCGCTGAGTACCGCGGTGCGATTCGCCGGCCCGGCCATCGCGGCCAGCAACGCCACCGTTGTCCTGGCCCTGCTCTCGCTGCTGCTGGCGAAATCTCCGACGACGCGCAGCTTGGGTGTGCAAGCCGCCGCGGGACTACTGGTGGCGGCGCTGTTCGTGCTCTTGGTGCTGCCGCCGCTACTGGCGTTGTTCGGGCGAAAGTTGTTCTGGCCGTTCATCCCCCAGCCGGACGGCCAGGAGAT
>JAULZA010000116.1:0-18833 GCA_032117575.1 Mycolicibacterium sp. | reverse complement strand
CTGCGTCGTGATCGGACACGTTGTCGCCGTCATCGCCGCCCACGACCAGGCACTGCGGGTCATCCCGGTGGGCCATCAACTCACCGGCCAGCTCGCCATGATGCTGGTGATGGTCGCCTACACGCTGACGGGTTTGTACCTGCTCTTCGGCAGCTGACCAACAACACTCGGCGGGTTTACCACTCGTCCACGCCGGGTACGCCTGTCTGTGGCCCTTCGAGAGGAGGAGCAGACATGAATCGCAAGGGAATTCACCACACGGCCGTCGCTATAGCTTCGGCTCTCTCCGTCGCCCTCGGCCTTTCCGTTTCGCTCGGCGGTGCCGCTCCGGCACAGTCCGAGCCCACCACGGATTGCAGCGCAATGGCCCATCCGCCCGCCGTGCAAGCCGACCCCGAGAACCCGCTGACCCGACCCGGCCAGTTGGGCGAATTGACCCAGCTACCGGCACCCAACGCCGACATGCCGATGGATTGTCCGCCCATCGGACACGGCTGATCGCGGCGGCGGCCAGGGTGGGAGCGCGTCTGCGCACAGTCGGTGCGCTGGTCGCACTCGTCGCCGTCGTTGGTGGCTGCTCAGAGGAGCGTCCGGCATCCACGGCGCCGCCCCCGTCCGGCTCGGTGTGGGTGGCCGACGAGGGCCGCGACAGCCTGACCGTCATCGACGCAGCGAGTGGCGACGTCGCGATGACGCTCACCGGGATCACGGCACCGCACAACGTTCAGGTAGGTCGTGATGGTTCGGCGGTGTACGCGGTCAGCAGCGCCGGTGTCGTCGTGGCGATCGACGCCGCCACTTACGCGGTGATCGCAGTCGCGCCTACCGGCCCGCAACCGGCCCATGTCATCGAAGCCCCCAACGGCAAGGTCTACGTCACCAACTCCGGCGACGGCACCGTCTCGGTCTACCAGGCGCCGGACCTCTCACCCCTCGGGCGCATCGCCGTCAACGGAATGCCGCACGGACTGCGGCCGGCCGCCGGCGGGTCGATGATCGTCGTCGCCAACACCAGCGCGGGCGCGCTCGACCTGATCGACCCGGCCACCGACCGATACATCGGCACGGTGCCGGTGGGCACAGGTCCCGCTCAAGTCGCGGTGAGCGCTGACGGGACGTACGCCTACACCGGAATCTCTGAACCGCCCAGCATCGTGAAAGTCGATCTCTCCCAACGACGGGTGGTGGACAGCGCACCGGTGCCCCTCTCCCCGGTGCAGGTGTATCTGACACCGGACGAGAAGACCGTGCTCTCGGCGGACCAGGGCAGCAGGGCGATGCCGGGTGACACGGTGTCGGTGATCGACACCGCGGAGATGACGAGTCGCGCCACTGTGACCACCGGCGCCGGGCCGCACGGTGTGGTGATCGACGCCGCCGGCACCTGGGCCTGGGTGACCAACAGCTACGCCGACACCGTCACCCCGATCGACCTGTCCAGCATGGCGGCCTCGACACCCATTCCGGTGGGCACCGGACCCAACGGGATCAGCTACTCAGCCCGCGCCCCGGCCGCGGCACCCGCCGCGGTCATCGCGCTGCAGATCCCGGTGCCCGCGGCGCGCGGCCCGCAGCCGGCCGACAGCGGTGCGCACAGCGGGCACGGTCACTAGAACGCTGGATCGGATCAGGGACTGGCTTCGTCTCACACCCGCAAAGTCGGTGTCAACGCTGCACCGATTATGTGCGCGTCACGGGTGGCGATGGTGAGGCCTCGGCGGGCTGCCTGGGCCACGATCATCCGATCGAACGGGTCACTGTGATCCCATGGCAGTCGGCCGGCCATGATCGCGTCGGCCGCGTCGATGGCCAATTCGGTGACCGTCATCGCGGCGAGGACATCCGGCCACGCCGACAGCAGTGGTTCTCCATCAAGGCGGCCAAGCCGGGTTTTGATCGCAATTTCCCACGCGGAGACCGCTGAGACCATCACCTCCCGTGACGGGTCCGCGATAGCCTCTCGCGCCTGATCGGTCACCTGATCGGGTGCACTTACAAGCCAGAGCAACGTATGGGTATCGAGCAGTATCGTCGCCTGCCGAGTCTCAGGCCCCGGAGACTTTGCCACTCGGGTCTCCTTCCCATGCGGCGACCTCGGTCTCGGGGAGCGGTTCGTCGAAGTCATCACCCACCGTCAGCGCCGGCAGTTGCCCGAACATCCGCGGGCGCTGGTGAATGGGGGAAAGAACGGCGACCGGCCGACCGTGACTGGTGATGGTGACCGGCGATCCGGTGCGTTGCACCTCCGCGAGAAGGGCATTGAGTTGAGCCTTGGCGTCGGTGCTCGAGACGGTCTTCATTCCGTAATCCTACGCCATTTTGGACTATATCAACTAGTCAGACTGGTCCGATTTTGGCCGCGCGATCCACCGCCGGCTCTGGCAAAACTTCTTAGCGACCCGTTAGCGATGGCGGCCCGCGGCCTTAACTTCGGGCCATACCGTTGGACTCATGTTGGTTGACGTTCGTTGGCTGAGCTACCTGCTGAGGCGGGCCGGCCGCAAGTAGTCCGGTCGCGGCGGCCTATCCGCAGCATCCCCCCGACTCCGCCGGGGCCTCGAGGTGCTGTGGACTCGAGCCGAACGTCTCCGAGTCCGCCAACACGGTGTAGACCTCCCACTTCTCCCCCGCCGGACCGGTGACCCACACCTTGTCCTGGGTGGCGAAGCAACATGTGGTGCCGATCTCCTCATCGGTGAACAGACCCTCGCCGGTGAGGCGGGCGATCTCGGCGTGCACCTGCTCGCTGGACTCGACCTCGACGCCGAGGTGGTTGATGGTGCCGCCCTGGCCCGGGTTTTCCAGCAGCACCAGTTTCAGCGGCGGCTGCGCGATCGCGAAGTTGGCGTACCCCGGTTTGATCTTGGCCGGCGCGGTGTTGAACAGCTTGGAGTAGAAGGTGATCGCCTCATCGAGGTTGTCGACGTTGAGGGCGAGCTGGGCTCTGGACACGGGAGGATCCTCCAAGTTCTGCGACATATATCTAACTTCCTTGACCCCACAATGCCACTTCTTTGATATATGTCAAGATCCCTGGCAGGATGGGATCCATGCCCAAGACGCTGCCGGTGGTCGAGATCTCCGCCCCCGTCTGCTGCGCGCCGATGGCCGCCGGACCGATGAGCGACGACGACGCCCTGCAGATCGCGCTGCGCCTGAAAGCGCTGGCCGACCCGACCCGGGTCAAGATCATGTCCCTGCTGCTGAGCCCGGCGGCCGGGGACCACAACAGTGGCGACCTTGCCAGGACCCTGGGTTTGAGCGAGTCGACGATCAGCCACCACCTCGGTCAGCTGCGCAACGCCGGCCTGGTCGAATCGGATCGGCGCGGCATGCACGTCTACCACCGCCCCAGCCCGGACGCCCTTGCCGCGCTGTGCGTGGTGCTTGATCCCAACTGCTGTCGCTGAACCGGCTCCTGCCCGCGGGGCGTTCACCCGGAGTTCGCTTGCGCTGCGGATTGGATCACTGTCAATATCGACGGATGTCGAATCAGAACCCCGGCCTGTGTCAGGTCGTGCCGTTGGTGGCCGAGCCGCTGGCTGTGGCGGCGGCGGCGGCGATGGCAGCCAAGTTCAAAGCCCTCTCGGATCCGATACGGCTGCAGTTACTCAGTTCGGTGGCCAGCCACGCCGGCGGTGAGGCGTGCGTGTGTGACATCTCCGCGGGTGTGGACGTGTCGCAGCCGACGGTGTCTCACCACTTGAAGGTGCTGCGCGACGCCGGGTTGCTGACCTCGCAACGCCGCGCGTCCTGGGTCTACTACGCGGTGGTACCCGAAGCCCTGGCGGCCCTGTCGGAGCTGTTGAGTGCGGGAGCTGATTCCGCCGCGGCAGAGGAGGTTTCAGCGTGACCGGCACGGTGAGTCCGCACGCTCCGGTCACAGGCCGGTTGTCCACGCTGGATCGGTTCCTGCCGGTGTGGATCGGCGTGGCGATGGCGGCGGGCCTGCTGCTGGGCCGATGGATCCCGGGTCTGAACACCGCGTTGGAGAAGGTGCAAATCGACGGCATCTCCCTGCCGATCGCGCTGGGCCTGCTGATCATGATGTACCCGGTTCTGGCCAAGGTGCGCTACGACCGCCTCGACACCGTCACCGGCGACCGCAAACTTCTGGTCAGCTCACTGGTACTGAACTGGGTGCTCGGCCCGGCGCTGATGTTCGCCCTGGCCTGGCTGCTGCTGCCGGATCTGCCGGAGTACCGCACCGGCCTGATCATCGTCGGCCTGGCCCGCTGCATCGCGATGGTGATCATCTGGAACGACCTTGCCTGCGGTGACCGCGAAGCCGCCGCGGTGCTGGTGGCCCTGAACTCGGTGTTCCAGGTCGTCATGTTCGCTGTCCTCGGGTGGTTCTACCTCTCGGTGCTGCCCGGCTGGCTGGGCCTCGATCAGGCCTCCCTCGACGCTTCGCCGTGGCAGATCGCCAAATCGGTGCTGATCTTCCTGGGCATCCCCCTGCTGGCCGGCTACCTGTCCCGCCGGCTCGGCGAGAAGGCCAAGGGCCGGCAGTGGTACGAGAGCACGTTCCTACCCCGGATCGGGCCCTGGGCCCTCTACGGCCTGCTGTTCACCATCGTGATTCTCTTTGCGCTGCAGGGTGATCAGATCACCAACCGGCCGTGGGATGTGGCCCGCATCGCCCTGCCGCTGCTGGCCTACTTCGCGATCATGTGGGGCGGCGGATTCCTGACGGGAGCGGCACTGGGGCTGGGGTACGAGCGCACCACCACCCTGGCGTTCACCGCGGCGGGCAACAACTTCGAACTGGCGATCGCCGTCGCCATCGCCACCTTCGGAGCCACCTCCGGCCAAGCCCTGGCCGGAGTGGTCGGACCGCTGATCGAGGTGCCCGTCCTCGTCGGGTTGGTCTACGTCTCACTGGCACTGCGCAAGAGATTCGCCACCTCCGCTTCGTCATCGTCACCGTCGCACTGAAAGGCATACGCCGCCATGGCTTCTCGCCCCAGCGTGTTGTTCGTCTGCATTCACAACGCCGGCCGCTCCCAGATGGCGGCCGGTTTCCTGCGCGATCTTGCCGGTGACGCCGTCGAGGTCTGCTCGGCAGGCAGCGATCCGGGCCCGCACATCAATCCGGCCGCGGTCGAGGCAATGGCCGAGGTCGGCATCGACATCTCCGACCAGTCCCCCAAACTGCTGACCCACGAAGCGGTCGAGACCGCCGATGTGGTCATCACCATGGGTTGCGGAGACGCCTGCCCGGTGTTCCCCGGCATCAGCTACCGCGATTGGGCGCTCGAGGACCCGGCCGGTAAGGGCGTCGACGCGGTGCGCCCAATCCGCGACGAGATCAAGGCCCGCGTACAGGCACTAGTCGGCGAACTGCTGCCGACCGGCTGACTGACACTGTGCCCCAACCCAACTAAGGAGAAGCCGCGAGCGCACTCGAGGTCTGTGAGTCCGCCCAGTGGTAGGAGTCGAGCTATCGCGCGGCTCCCCCTTCGGAATCCCAGCGCTCCTGCGCGGCACCCACCTTGGTGCGGGATTGCCTGTCCCGCAGGCTGATCACCAGCAGACCGTCGACGGTCGAGTCGTTGTCAAGGGTGGCCGCCGCCATGAGGCAGGCGTGCGCTCGGTCGGGATCGGTGTGTGGCCCGACCACCAGCAGAACGATTCTGTTGTCGTCGAGGCCGACGACCTCGATGGTGTTAGGGGGCTGGAGTCGGTAGCCGTCGAGGTTCACGTCCCGATCACCGGTGGTGAACTCAGCAGGAGCTGTCGCCCAGTCGCTGAACTTGTACAGCACACGAGTGACGGGCCCGAGTCGCACCGAGAGCACTGCGAGCAGATCGGGAAGCTCCGCCGTCAGATCGTCGCTGTGCGGCCACCACGCCCCATCGACGTATCCGCTGTGCGGCGCTTTCGGCTTCAGCCGCAACCGCGGTGTGTGTTCGGGCGGTGTCAGGCGTCGATTGGAATCGGTTCCGGTGTGCTGCGGCGCCACGGTGCGCCCTCCTGTCTTGCCTGGAAATCTAGGAATCCCGGACGGGTGCGAGAAAAGACCACACCCGATCAAACGGCCGCCCACCTCAGTAGTAATGGTTGCGGCCCCCGACCGCATGCCCCAGTGACCCCAAAATCCACAGCGCGGCTCCCACGACCAACAGGACGATCCCGATGGACCAGAGGATCGAGATCTTGAACACGAATCCGAGAACGAGAAGAACAATTCCGAGAGAGATCATGAGCGTTGCCCCCAGTGTCGATAACTATCCGCTTACGCCGGTAGTGATACCCAGTCAACGCTCATGCCAAACCCCCACCGGCGCGGCACGGCCGACACGGTGGGCAAGACGATTTCACTGGCCGCAATCCTCGGACCGGGCAGCGATTTTGTACTCAATCGATGGAGTTCGACACATCCAACTCTGCCGGCGTACGTCCGAACGATGGGCTGGCCGGTCACTGGGTCGCGGGGAACGAGTCGTCGATTTCGGCGTAGGTGGCAACCTGAGTGACGGCGAGATCGTTGGTGATGGCGACGCTGCCGGCTATGTTGCACGAAGCGCGCTACACAAGGCCCGCACCCAGAACCACCGCCAGAGCCAGCAGCACGACGTTGATCGGCAACGTCGCGTACTCGCGTCGGCGCACGTGAACGATGATCGCCCCGACCTGAACCGCGGCCAGTCCCCACGCCGCGGCGACACCGAGCGCCGGCGCGACACCGGTCAGTCGCGGGGCGATGACCCCGACCGCGCCGAGGACCTCGGCTGCGCCGATCGCTTTCACCGCCGGATCCGACATCGCGGCCGCCCATCCGAACTGAGGGTTGGAGACCAGTCGGCTCTTGGGGACCACCAGTTTCATCAGGCCGGCCGGCGCGTACACCGCTGCCAGGGCTATCGCCACCCACCACGACGCGGTACTCATAGGCAATCCCATCCGGGCAAATGTCAATTAATTAATTGTCGCCTAACACTTTACTGGTCTACTGTGATCGGGACGCGATTTCCCAAGGAGGCCACCGGTGGATCCGATTCCCGCTCAGGTGCCCGTCGTGATCGCCGGCGCCGGCCCGGTCGGGCTGACCCTCGCTCTGGAACTGGAGCGCCACGGCGTGCAGACCCTGATCGTCGAACGAAACCCCTCCACCACGGCCCATCCCAAGATGGACATCACCAACGGCCGCAGTATGGAACTGTTCCGCCGGCTCGGTGTCGCCGACCGCCTCCGCAAAATCGCGATCCCCGCAGACCGGGACATGGTCGTCAGTTGGGTGACCACACTCGACGGCTGGGAGTTGACCCGCTTCACCTACCCCGGGGTCGACCAGGTTCGGGAACAGACCCGCACCCGCAATGACGGCACGCGCAGCCTCGAACCCAGCATGCGGGTCTCACAGATCCTCCTCGAACCGGCGCTCAAGGAAGTTCTCGAGAATGAGGCGCAACACGTCACCGTCCGGTATGGCTGGGGCCTGGAGTCGTTCCAGCAGGATCCCGACGGCGTCGACGTGGTCCTGCGCAACACCGCCAGCGGAGAACAGCGCAGCCTCCGGGCCGACTATCTCGCCGGATGCGACGGGGCCGGCAGCCTCGCACGGCGCGGCCTCGGCATCGACGGGGACTCGATCGACCTTCGCAAACTCGTCGCCAAGCAACTCGGGCCGCGGCGCATGCTGGCAATGCTGGCGAACGCGTGGAAATGGGACCGGGAACGCCCGGCCAGCGGCGACTTCTACATGGTGCATTTCACCTCACCCGACCGCGCGATGTTCCAGAAGCACGGCCCGGTCTGGCACACCCAGTCCCCGCAGGGCTGGACGCTGATCTCGCAAAACGACGAGGACTCCTGGACGCTGCACAGCCCACTGGGCATCGGACAGGATGCCGGCGCCATCGACCCACGCGAATTCCTCTTCGCCACACTGGGTTCCCGGTTCGACTGTACGGTTCTGACCGCCAATCCGTGGACGCCGCGGCTGACGATCGCCGACAGTTACGGCTCAGGCCGGGTGTGGCTGGCCGGGGATGCGGTGCACCAGGTGCCGCCGACCGGAGCGTACGGAATGAACACCGGCGTGGGTGACGCCGTCGGCTTGGGCTGGGCACTGGCGGCTAACGTGGCGGGCTGGGGCACACCGGAACTGCTGGAAAGCTACGGCCAGGAACGCCGCGCGGTGGCACTGCGTAACCGCGACGCCGCGGGCCGTCACGCGGTGGTGCGACTGGCGATCAAATCGCTCTACGACCGCAAGATCCATACCGAAGGCTGGGACGGTTCGCGGCAGCGGTGCCGGCTGGGCCGCGAGATCGCCGATCTGGGCAACCTGGAGAACGAAGCCGACGGCATCGAGTGGGGCTATCGCTACCAATCCCCCACCATCGCAACCGAACCCGGGAACACACCCGAGCAATTCTGGGACTCTTACCGCCCGACAACCCTTCCGGGATCACGCCCGCCGAGTGTCTATCTCGACGACGGGCGAGCGATCTTCGACCTGTTCGGCACCGGCTTCACGCTGCTGCGCTTCGCTGACGTTGACGTCGACACACTCACCGACGCCGCCCGGTCGCGGGGCGTTCCCCTGCAGATCGTCGACATCCGCGACGGGCACGCCCGGGGTCTTTACGAGCGGGACCTCGTGCTGATCCGTCCCGACCAACACGTCGCCTGGCGCGGGAACGGCGCGCCCGATCGGCCCGGCGAACTCATCGACCAGATCCGCGGCGCATGACGACCGGAGCGCCCCGATGAGCGAGTGGATGCTGTGGCCGAAGTACTCAAGCCCCTCCGACCTCGCCGCCATCGAGTCGATCCCGTTGGCGCAGAGAAACCTGCCCGACTCGACGTACGCGATCGTGTGCCGGGCGGCATCGCGCTGGCCCGACCGGATCGCCACCAGCGTCCTGTCCGACGGAGCGCACTGGCAAGACCCCAGCCGGCGCACATTCAGCCAATTGCGCGCGCAGGTGACGCGGACGGCAAACCTTCTGCATTCCATGGGAATCCGGCGCAGTGACGCCGTGGTTCTACTCAGCCCCAACTGCGAGTCCCTGATCACCGCGACCCTGGCCGCCCAACTGGCCGGCATCGCCGCACCGATCAACCCTGCCCTGGCCCCCGAGCACATCGGCTCCCTCGTCGAACGACTCGGCGCGCGGGTGCTCATCGCCTCCGACACCGACCACGGGTGCGACGAACGGGCGCGCGCGCTGCTCGACGCCGGAGTCGTCGACACCGTAATTCCGTTATCGGCGCTCGACGAACTCTCCGCGGAGCACAACGGGGACGGTTTCGCCGGCGACGAGCCCACCGGTGACGACATCGCAACGATTTTCCACACCGGCGGTACTACCGGCATTCCCAAGCTCGCAGCCCACACCCATGCCAA
The DNA here is from genome assembly GCA_032117575.1 of Mycolicibacterium sp. Classification (GTDB taxonomy): domain Bacteria; phylum Actinomycetota; class Actinomycetes; order Mycobacteriales; family Mycobacteriaceae; genus Mycobacterium. The sequence continues at coordinate 9,475 of JAULZA010000116.1, read as the reverse complement.
CGAGGTCGCCAACGCCTGGATGATCTCGGCGATGACGCTGCTCGACGACGACTCGGTCATCTTCGCCGCACTGCCGCTGTTTCACGTCAACGCCATGATGGTGACCGTGCTCGCCCCGCTGCTGCGCGGGCAGCAGACGGTGTGGGCCGGTCCGCTGGGCTACCGCGACCCGGACCTGCTGAAGAATTTCTGGAACATCGTCGAGCGCTATGGCGTCACCGCGATGAGCGCAGTGCCCACGGTGTACGCCGCGCTGGCGCAGATACCGGTCGACGCCGACCTGTCCAGCCTGCGCTTCGCGGTGGTCGGCGCATCTCCACTGCCTGCCGCGGTCCGCACCGCATTCGAGTCGCGCACCGGGGTGCCCCTGGTCGAGGGCTACGGGCTGACCGAGGCCACCGCCGCGAGTGCCCGCAGCTTTCCCGACCATCCGCGGCCCGGTTCTGTCGGCCAGCGGATGCCGTATCAGCGACTACGGGTGGTCCGCACGGCGGACGACGGCGGGTGGCATGACTGCGCCCACAGCGAGACCGGCCGACTGGCCATCGGCGGACCCACGGTGTTTCCCGGCTATGTGGTCGACCGCGACAGCAACGGGTTCGTCCTCGACGGCAAGGGGATGCTCGTCGACGGCTGGCTCGACACCGGCGACCTGGCGCGGGTGGACGAGGAGGGCTTCATCTACCTCACCGGCCGCGCCAAGGACCTGATCATCCGCGGTGGGCACAATATCGACCCGAGCGGCATCGAGGACTCGCTGCTGAGCCACCCCGCGGTGACCGCGGCGGCCGCCGTCGGCCGGCCCGACCCGCACGCCGGCGAAGTACCCGTCGCCTATGTCACCGTCACCGGCACGCCGACCGAGGCCGAATTGCTGGAGTGGTCAGCGCAGCGGGTCAGCGAGCGCGCCGCCGCACCGAAGTCGGTGACGGTCATCGAGTCGCTGCCGGTGACCGCGGTGGGAAAGCCCAACAAGCTGCCCCTGCGCGCCGATGCGGCCCGCCTCGAAGTCCGCGACGCCCTCGCCGGCATCGATGGCGTCGTTGCGGTGGACTGCACTGCTGATGACGGCACGGTTCGGGTAACGATTCGTACACGCGCCGACTCCGACGTCGACACCATCCAGAAGATCCTGTCCCGCTACACCATTGACTATCGGATCACTGCGACGACGGATCGGGCAGCCGCAGACCCTCGATGATGATGGTGGCAACCAGGTCGGCCTGCTGTTCGGCGCTGCGCGGCTCGGAGGGGTGCGACGGATCGAACAACGTCGCCAGCGAGTCGAGGGTGAACGAGGACGCACCACCGTGGACGAATAAGAAGAAGAACGTGCGATAGGGGATCGCCCGGATCTTGCCCTCATCGGCGAGGTGGGTCATCAGCCTCGCCAGCGGCCGCTGCGAGGGTTCGATATAGGTGTCGTAGATGTAGCGCAACCGCTCGGTGCTCTGCCGGCCTTCGATACTCATCAGTGCGAGCAGTTCGGGGTGGTCGGCCGAATACAACACGAAGCGCCGCACGGCGAGTCGCAGTTGCTCGAGCGGATCGGCGATCGTCGGATCGAACCCGGACCGCGCGTAATCCACCAGCCCGCCGAATCCGTAGTCGACGGCGGCCTTCCACAACTCCTCTTTCGTGCCGAACCGCTGATAGATCAGGTTGTGGCTTGCTCCGAGTTCGCGATTGATCGTGCGCAGCGAGACGCCCTCGTAGCCATGGGTGGCGAAAGTGCGCAGTGCCACGGCGAGGATCTCGTCACCGGCAAGGGCGTCGGCCGCCTTGGGCCTGCCGCGGGCCTTTGGGCCGGCCGGGTTACGGCTCACACTCTTGATGACGACGCTCCTCTAAGGCCCGTGTCCACTGCTTGATGAGCAGCCTAGCGGGGCGTAATAGCGAGGACTCTCCTTACGTCACGTCTGTTGACGCCAAGATAAGAAGCAGACCAGTATTGGTGGCCCCGGCCTGCTCTGGTGGAGCTGCCGGGAATCGAACCCTCCGTCGCGTCCCGGTGGGTATCGCGACTACGACTGGCGCAGGCTGGGCCGGTAGGCGGCGCCCTCGGCCTCAGCGGCGAGCAGCGCGCCCAGCTCGCCTTCCTGCTGTGCAACGAAAACACCGACGACCTGCCGGCACAATTCCGGCACACTCACCCCGCGCGCATCGGCGATGCGTTTGAGCCCAACCACCGTTGAAGTGGTGACATGAAACTGCACAGCGAACTGACCACAGGAACCATCTTCTGGGGGTAACCCTGGCCCCAAGATGACGGGACCGTCGATGGCGTACTCGCCAGCCTCGACCTCGCGGCTCGTCTGAGCGATCTCGTCACGACGTGGCGCGCCCTCGGTGCAACTGTCCGGCTCCTGGCACTCGTTGTCGCTGAGGTAACCCATTCCGCCCACGCTAGTCCCCGCAGAATTCTGATGGTTCCCCTGGCACCAGCATGTGAGCGGCCGGCCGGCGCTAGCCGGTCGTCGATCGTCAGTCGAACGACAGCTCGATCAGCGAGCAGTCATCCTCAAATGCGCCCGTCGGCGTCAGGGCCTGGAGTTCATCGACGAGTGCGTCGAGGAACCACGTCGACGAAGCCGCCAGCCGGGTGGCGACATCCTTGAAGGTATGCCAGGACATCTGTCGATCATCGCCGAGGGCGAACTCGTGAGCACCGTCGCTGTAGATGAGGATGCGGCACCCGGGCGGGACGGTGTAGCTTCTCGCGGTGAACGCGGTGTCGGTGAACATCCCGACAGGTGTTGCAGCCGTTGATAACTCGGCCATCGAGACCTTGGCACCCGAGCCGGCTTCGAACGCCAATGCCGGTGGCGCTCCGGCGCTGGCGTAGCGGAGGGTTCGCGTAGACGCCTGATACACCCCGTACCAGATCGTGAAGTAGTGATCGTCCTGCTCACTCATTCGGAACAGGCGGTTCAGTTCCCCCAGTGCCTCCGCCGGCTCCAATACCGTCTCGATGCCCAGGGATTGCGACCGCAGCATGTTGTGCACGGACACCGAGAGCAGCGCGGGCTCGATGCCGTGCCCGGAGACATCGATCAGGTAGACGAGAAGGTGGTCATCGTCGATCCAGGTGTAGTCGAAGCAGTCCCCGCTGAGTGTCCGCGAGGGCAGGTAGCACGAGCGGACGTTGACCTGGCCAGACAAGCCCTTGGGCATGATCGACGCCATATAGTCTGCGGCGCTTCTCAATTCGGCCGCCAGTCTGTCGCTGTTCTCTTGCAGACTGTGCGCCAGGAGGCGGATTCGCTTTTCGCTTCGTTCCAGCATCTCCTGGTTTCGCACTTGGGTGGTGATGTCGATGACCTGGGAGGCCAGGTGCTCAACCTTTCCGTGTGCGTCGCGAACGCAGTTCACCGCCACATCCACCCAGATCCGGCGACCGTCGGCGTGGAAGTACTGCTTGATGAGCCGGTAGGCATCCCGGTGTCCGTCGAAAACGGCCTTGCGATCGTCGGCGCCGACATCAAGAAACTCCGGCGGCGTCAGCTCTTGCCACGTCTTCTGGGTCAAGGTGTCCGCGTCGTAACCCAAGATCTCGCACAGGGCAGGGTTGACCTCCAGGAAGGTGCCGTCCTCGGCCAGGAGACACATGCCGATGGCGGCGGTGTCCATCAGACGCTGATAGCGCGCGTCAGCCAGAGCTTGTTGCCTGCGCGCCTCCTCGGCGTCCTGTTGCGCGGCCACCTCGTCATCGACGAGGCGAATCACTGCAGTGACTCCGTCTTGTCGACCGTCGGCATCGTAGAACGCGGTTCCGTGCATGTGGGCCCAGTGGGCCTCACCGTCAACGGCGGTGATCCGCAAAGACTCCTTGACCACTCCGCCGGAGAGCGTCTTGGCGAGTCTGGCCGCGGCCGCAGGTCTGTCCTCCGGGGGAACCGCCTCCCGCGCTTTACGGCCGATCCAGTATTCGGGCGGGGCGCCCAGCGCTTTCTCGACAGATGGCGAGACCCAGGTGATCGTGCCGTCCGCGTCGACCCGCAGCACCACGTCGGCGACGTTCTCGGCGAGCAGCCGGTAGCGCTCGGTCGTTTCGATGGCGTCGGTGACGTCGATGATCTGGGCGATGACACTCTCCACCTGCCCGTTGCTGTCCCGCACGCAACTGACCGACAGATCACCCCAGATCCGATGCCCGTCGGCGTGGATGTATTGCTTGAGCATGCGGTAGGTGTCCCGCCTGCCCTCCAGGAGTTCGTTGATGTAATTCTGATCCGCCTCGAGGAACTCCGGTGCCGTCAACTCCTGCCAGGTCTTGGTCTTCAATATCGCGGCGTCATAACCGAACAACCCACACAGCGCATCGTTGGCCGCCAAGACGCCCCCGGACGGGTCGAGCAGGCACATGCCGATCGCGGCGTTGTCCATCGAGCGGCGGAAGAGCCTGTCGGCCGAGGCCTGGGCCGCTGCGGACACGTCGTCGGCACCTGATGTTCCCAAGGGGGCATTCATACACTCGCCTCCCCACCGGTGCCACCCGATCTTGAGCCGGGATATGGCAAAAGCGTAACCGGGCAGCCGAACCATCGCCTGCAGTCAACCCACAGGTCACCCCAGGACGGCCACTCCGGCCGGCGAACTCCCGACAGTGACGGTGGCAACGATGGTCCCGGTGGTGGTGTTGATCACCGACACATAGCCGGAGTTGGTGACATACGCGCGGGTACCGTCGGCGTTCAGCGCGATCTCACGCGGGTTACCACCGATCGCAATGGTGGAAACCACGGCGTTGTTCGTGGCGTCGATCACTGACACGTTGCCGCCGCTCTGATTGGTGACGTAGACCCGGGAGCCGTCCGCGTTCACCGCCACCCCCCTCGGGTTGGTGCCCACGACGACTGTTGCGATCACCTGGTTTGAGGCGTCGATCACAGACACGTTGTTGTCCGAGAAGTTTGCGACGTAGGCGCGTGTTCCGGCCGGATTGAACGCGACTCCCCACGTCGTATTCCCGACCGTGATGGTGCCAACAATCAGATTGGTGGCCGTGTTGATCACCGACACAGTGTTCGCATTCTGATTAGTGACGTAGACCTTGCCGCCGGCGGCCGCCACACCTTGCGGGTTGCTTCCGACAGTGACGGTGGCTATCACCGTGTTCGAGGACGTATCGATCACCGACACGGTGTTGGCGTTTACGTTGACGACGTAGACCCGGGTTCCGTCCGGCGTGACAGCCGCGTACCGCGGAGATGGTCCCACGGTGACAGTGGCGATCACCGTATTAGAGGTGGTGTCGATCACGGACACATTGCCGTCGCCGCTGGCGCCACCGTTGGGAACGTATGCGCGCGAGCCGTAGATCGTGACCCACCTGGGGCTCGTCCCGGCGGTGATCGTTGAGGTGACCGTATTGGAGCCCCCGTTGATCACTGACACCGTGGTGCTTCCGGAGTTGGCGACGTACACGATGGCCGCCGAACCGCCACCTGCACCGCCCGTGCCGCCGGTGCCGCCGGTGCCGCCGTTGCCGCCGGCAGTTCCGCTCGAGGGATTGCCCGTGGCCCCGGTGCCGCCGCTGCCACCGGTGGCGCCGCTGCCGCCGGACCCGGTGCCACCAGTGCCGCCCTTGCCGCCGCTGCCGCCGGTGCCGCCGGTGCCGCCGCTGCCCGAGTTTCCAGCACCCAGGGCGATGCCGCCGGTGCCGCCCTGGCCGCCCACACCACCGGTGCCGCCGGTGCCGCCGAGGGCACCGGTACCGCCGGCGTTGGTCGCTCCTGCACCACCCGATCCGCCGGTGCCTCCGGCGCCGCCGCGCCCGCCTGCTCCGCCGTTGCCGCTCTGGGCGCCGCCCTTGCCTCCGGCGCCGCCGAGTCCTCCGACCCCGCCGGTGGTCCCGACGGAACCCGATGCGCCAGCGGAGGCGCCACTGGCTCCGACTGCCCCGGCACCACCCGCGCCCCCGGATCCGCCGGCCCCGCCGTTGCCGACCGCGCCGCCGTCACCGCCGGCACCGCCGTTGCCGCCCGAGGCGCCCGCCGTGCCGGAACTGAAGCCCGCACCGCCGGTTCCGCCGTTGCCTCCCGACACCGCCGCTGCACCATTGGCCCCCGGGGCGCCGGCGGACGCGCCGGCACCGCCGGCACCCCCGACACCGGTCGCACCTGGATTCCCACCGGTGCCGCCCGCACCACCGTTCGGGGCAGACGCACTGCCCGACGCCCCCGCCCCGCCGTCACCGCCCGCACCGGCCGCACCCCCGACGCCGCCGATACCGCCGTCACCACTGGCCCCTGCACTGCCCGCCGGCGCCGCACCCCCGGCACCACCAGCACCACCGGTGCCGCCCTTGCCGCCCGCGCCGCCGGTACTGCCGCCACCGCCCGAGGCACCCGCCGAGGCACCCGCGGCCCCCGCGGCACCGGCTCCACCGGCACCGCCGCTACCGCCGACACCGCCCGCACCGCCGACACCACCGTTGCCCGACACCGACCCGCCGGCGCCGCCCGCGCCACCCGTTCCGCCGGCACCGCCGGTGCTGCCGCCGGACCCCGAGGCACCTGCCGACGCACCCACCGCACCCGACACTCCGGCACCCCCGGCACCACCACGGCCGCCGGCACCGCCGTTGCCGAACGCCCCCCCGTTACCGCCGGCACCGCCTTTGCCGCCCGAGGCGCCGGCCGTCACCGAGTGGAAGCCCACACCGCCGGCCCCGCCGTTGCCGCCGGAGACCGCCGGGGTGCCACTGCTGCCGGCCGCGCCGTCGGCTCCGCCGACTCCGCCGGTGCCTTGCGCGCCAGCCGCCCCGCCGGTGCCCGCGGTCCCCGGGTCGCCGCCGTTGCCACCGTTGCCACCCGCTCCGGAGACCGCGTACACGATTCCGCCGGTTCCGCCGCTGCCGCCGTTGCCGGCGACGCCCGCCGCTCCGCCGGCACCGCCGTTGCCGCCGTTGCCGTTGAGACCGCCGACGGCGGCGCCGCCCGTGCCGCCCGCACCGCCGGCGCCGGCAGTGGCGCCGGTGCCGCCATTGCCGCCCGCACCGCCGGTCGACCCGGCGCCGCCGGTCCCACCGTTGCCGCCCGCGCCGCCGGTCCCACCGTTGCCGCCCGCGCCGCCGTTGCCGGTCAGTGACAGCGCCGCGCCGCCGGCACCTCCCGCGCCGCCTTTGCCGCCGGCCACCCCGTTGCCCCCCGCGGCGCCGTTCTGGTTGATGGCAAGCACGGCAAGGGAATTGGCGCCCGTCCCGGTGGTGCCGGTGGTGGCGTAGACGGCCCCGTACGGGTTGACCGAGAATTCCTGCAAGCTGCCCGCGACCGTGAGGGTTCCGGTGACGGTGTTGGTGGCGGTATTGATCAGCGAGACCACGCCGCTGGTCCGGTTGGCGACGTAGACGGTGCTGCCGTCAGGGCTCACGTCGATACCCACCGGTGATGAGAACCCTGTGATGGTGGCGATCACCGTGTTGTAGGTGCCGCTGGACGGATTGGTGTCGATGACCGAGACCGAATTGCCAGTCTGATTGGTGACGTACACCCTTGTACCGTTGGGCAGGACGACGGGCTGCACTGGACTTGCGCCGACGGTGATGGTCTGTGTCACCACTCCGGCGGCACTGATCACCGATACCGAGTTGTTCGCCGCATTGGTGGCGTAGGCGATTCCGTTCGGGATGAACGCCACATCACGGGTGCTGTTGCCGGTGACGATGGTGTTCGTGACCGTGTTGGTTACCGTGCTGATCACCGACACGCTGCCCTGGGCGCCGTTGTTGGCGTTGGCGACATAGACCTTCGTACCGTCAGGGCTCACCGTCATCCCGAGCGGAGTCACTCCGACGGTGATCGTTCCGATCACGGTGTTGGTCGCGGTGTTGATGACCGACACCAACCCGTTGCTGAATGCGAAACGGTTTGTGACGTAGGCCGTAGTGCCGTTGATCGCGACACTGGTGGGCAATTCGAAGCCGGTCATGGTTGCGATCACGGTGTTGGTGGCGGTGTCGATCACCACGACGGTGTTGGCGCCCAAATTTGCGACGTAGAGCCTCGTTCCATCCGGCGAGACCGCCGATCCCGACGGAGTCGACAGGCCACCCACTGTGGCGGTGACCGCGAGTGAGCCCTGCGGGCCGCTGGCTCCGGAGGCGCCGTTGAGTCCGGCACCGCCGCTCCCACCGGCCCCGCCCGCGCCGCCGTTACCGGAGTTCGCTCCGCCACGGCCGCCGGTTCCGCCGTCGCCGCCTGCACCGCCTGCCGTTCCACTGGCCGCGGCTCCGCCCGTGCCGCCAGATCCGCCTGCGCCGCCACTGCCGAACGCACCCCCGTTACCGCCCGCACCACCCCTGCCCCCCGAAGCACCGGCGGTCCCGGAGTTGAAGCCGGCACCCCCGGCCCCGCCATTGCCCCCCGACACCACCGCCGCACCAGTAGCCCCCGACGCACCCGCTACCGCGCCGGAACCCCCGCCCGCACCACCGGCACCCCCGGCCCCCGCCACACCCGGGTTCCCACCGTTGCCGCCGGTACCCCCATTCGGGGTGGCCACACCCCCTGAGGCGCCGGAGCCACCGTCCCCGGCCGCCCCCGCCGCACCGCCGGCACCGCCGGTTCCGCCGTCACCCGCACCACCGGAACTCCCGGCGGTTGCGGCACCCCCGGCACCACCGGCACCCCCGGATCCACCAGCACCGCCGTTGCCACCCGACCCGCCATTGCCGCCCGAAGCACCCGCCGCAGCCCCCGCCGCCCCGGAGATCCCCGCACCCCCCGAGCCACCCGACCCGCCAGCACCCCCGGACCCACCGGCCCCGCCGTTACCCGCGCTGCTGCCGCCCGCACCGCCGGCACCACCCGTGCCCCCGGCACCACCGGCCTGACCACTACCACCCGACAACCCCGCCGACGCACCGTTCGCACCGGCCACCCCGGCACCCCCGGCACCACCACGCCCACCCGCACCGCCGTTGCCGAACGCACCCCCATTACCCCCGGCGCCACCCCGGCCGCCCGAGGCACCCGCCGTGCCCGAACTGAAACCCGCACCCCCGGCCCCGCCATTGCCCCCCGACACCACCGCCGCACCATTCGCCCCCGACGCACCCACCACCGCGCCGGTTCCACCGGCACCGCCCGCCCCGGTCGCACCGGGGTTCCCGCCATTGCCGCCGGTACCCCCATTCGGGCTGACCGCACTGCCTGACGCCCCGGCCCCGCCATCCCCGGCCACACCCGCAGCACCGCCGACACCGCCGGTTCCGCCGTCACCCGCACTACCGGAACTCCCGGCGGTTGCGGCACCCCCGGCACCACCGGCACCCCCGGATCCACCAGCACCGCCGTTGCCGCCCGACCCGCCGTTTCCGCCCGAAGCACCGGCCGCAGCCCCCGCCGCACCGGAGATCCCCGCACCCCCCGAACCGCCCGACCCCCCGGCACCCCCGGACCCGCCCGCGCCGCCGTTGCCCGACACCGACCCGCCCACACCGCCGGCACCACCCGTGCCCCCGGCACCACCG
>JAULZA010000115.1:0-3997 GCA_032117575.1 Mycolicibacterium sp. | reverse complement strand
CGTTCCCGCGCGACTGCCGCGGGCTCGACGGCTGCGCGTCGTCCGACGAGGAAACCGACGATTCAGAACCCCGGGCGCCGCCTGATCCATCGGTATCCGCATAGGCCCATGGCGCCAGGAAGATCGTTGACCCAATACCGAAGGCCACCGCCAGCGCACCGACGCGACCGACGCGACGTGCGGAGTCGAAGCTCGTCGATGATCGATCTTGCTTGCCGCCGCTGACCGGCAGTGCCAGGGAATCGGATGCGGACATATGAGCCTCCCCAATTGATTTGATTGTCAAGCAATGTCGTGCGAGCTTGAGGGACGCGAATCATTCCACTGCAACAGCGTTAATTGTGGGTAATCTGGCAAATCTTTTCTTACGCCCACCTGCTGGTGCACCGGGCCGGCTATCAGTCGCCGCCGACCATCGCACGCCGCGAACACATTCCCCTCGGCCGGCGGGCTGGGGTGGATGCCACCGTGTCCAACGTGTCGGTCGCCTCATTTCGTGATGGTCAGCCCGGCGGGCTGCTCGTCGAGCAGATCGAGTGCACGCCAGCCCAACAGAAGGCCGCCGAGCGGGCCGCGCGCAAGGCGCGGGCACGGCAGAAGGCGCTGGATCGCTCGCGGCGCAACACCAACGCCGCCCAGTACGGCCCCTCAGCGCGACAGCAGAAACGCGCCCAGCGCCGCGCCGCGAAAGGACTGCGGGCCCGCGAGGTCACCAACCCGGGTGGGGCGCGGCATGCCCGCTGCGATGGAGTACCGCTGCGCGCTTACCGCCACGATGAACTCTCGTAGCGATATCGGCGCACCCGGTGTGATCACGCCGCCGCATCGCGGCGCACCAGCCACGCCAAGCAAGCCCGCGCCAACGCGCTCGCCGCCACGATCGTGGCCCGCCACGGCAACACCATCACGGTGGAGGATTGCCGTATCTCCACCTGGGCGAGGTTGTGGGGCAAAAGGATCGCGTTGTTCAGCCCAGGCATGCTCGTCACTGCGCTGCAACAGGAATGCCACGCCGCCGGCGGCAGGCTTTACCGGGCCGGCACCCACGCCACCGCGATGTCTCAGCACTGCCTGTGCGGCGCACGCGTGCCAGAAACCCTTGCTCAGCGCACCCACCACTGCCCACAGTGCGGACTGCGCGGCGATCGTGACATCGTGTCCGCCGCTCTGGCCCGCCTGCGTCGAGTTCGTCGATTCCGATGACCCGCACGCCGCGCGGGTCAATTACCGACTTGCCCACGCCCTGCGCGATGGGCTGGCCTCCCAGCAAGAGTGGGAGGGTTCAGTCAACCGGTACCAGCCACCAACACCGTCCGGTGACGGATTGGCCAGGACCGGCAGCCACCCGGTGGCCTCTGCTGAATACGCGGCACCCAGCCCACCCCCGAACAGTCCACGCCCGCAGCGTGGACGTGGCGGGACCAGCCGAAAACAACCAGCACCCAAGCTGATTGGCGCCGTATGACCCATTACGGGTCAACTCTTAGCCGCCGGGTCAGGTGACCTCGGCGTTGGAACGCGGGAACCCGCCGCCCTGCGGGAAGAGCGGGAAGACCACGTCGTCGAGCTTCTCGGCATCCCCGGCGGTCCGGTTCACCGTCGCCCCCCAGATGTTCCCGTCGGGGGCCACGGCCAGCGCCCACGCGTGACCGTGGGTGTCCTGGCGGACCACCTCCGGATCTCCGGTGACCGCTCCGGTGGCCTGCGCCAGATTCACCGCCACGGTCTGCTTGGTGTTGACCAGATTGACCAGCACGGTGCCGTCCAGGGCCGCGCATCCGGCCACCCCGGGCCGGTTCGGCCAGGTCCAGACGGTGGTGATCTTGGAGTCCGGGTCGATGCGCTGCAGCCGGTCACCGGCGGGCGTCCGGTCGGTGACGTACAGCGATTTGTCCGCCGGGTCCACGCACATGCCGCCGCCGGAACCCATCCCGCTCAGCGCGGTCGTCGGCGGGGCCTGGCCCACCGTTGTCGGCTGCTCGATACGAATAACTTTGCCGGCCAGTGAGTTCGGATCGTTGGCGGCCCCCGGGTTCCCGGCATCACCGGTCTGCACCACCAGGGTGGTTGGACTGGTGAAGATCAGTGACCCGGTATTGCCGATCGCGCCCTTGGGGATTCCGGTGAGGATGTCCTTGGGCACGTCGTCGTCGGCGACGCGGACCACCCGGTTGTCGGTGGGGGTGCTGATGTAGGCGTACATCAGCCGGTCCTGCATGTAGGTCGGTGACAGCACGATGTCCATCAGGCCGCCGTCGCCGCTGCCGTCGACCGGGATGACCGTCTTCAGTTGGGGCTCGGCGCTGACCGACACCTCTTTGACCGCGCCGGTCACCCGCTCGGCGACCAGGGCGGTCTTGGCGTCCGAACCCATGATCAGCCCGCTGGTGCTTTCCAGGCAGCCCTGCATGACACCCGGAGCGGGGCACACCTTGGGGAACGGCTTGGGCGGCAGCGGCGGGGGAGGCGGCGGGGTGGACGGCGGCCCCGGCACCATCTCCGGCGGGGTCGTGAACGGCTGGGAGACCGCATTGTCGAAGCGCGCGCATCCCGACGTGCCGACCGTCAGCACGGCCACCGTCGTGCACAGCACAGCCATCGACGTTCCGACGGCCGATCGGGCGGGGCGCTCGCGCATGCCCGTCAGGTTACGGATCACCCGGCGGTGTCCGCCACGGCGCTCCCGGGCGCCGTATCTCGCGCTGTCGGCGCAGAGCCTGCCCAGCGGGCGTTTCGAATCGATATCGACCTGTTGGACGTACGCGACAAATCCCCGATTTGGCCATTCCAACACTTACTCTGGCCTCTGTGACGAGCCAGAACCCCGATCCCGGCTGGCAGCGACCCGAGTCGGCGCGACTGGTCGACCCCGAGGACGAGCTGACGCCCGGGACCTACGGTGTCGGCGCGGGCGTCGACGCCGAGACCACTCGGCTGCGGTCCCCGTTCGGCGCCGCCGCGGCGCCGCCGCCGGGCCCCTCGACCGGGTACGGGCTGCTCCACGAACCTGAGCCGCTTCCGTACGTGCAGCCGGCGGCGGACGCAGCGGCCCCGGCGCGACCACAGGAGGTCGGACCCGACGCCGAGGAGCGCGCCAAGGCCGCCGGCCGTCGCGGCACCCAGGACCTCGGCCTGTTGGTCCTACGGGTGGCGCTCGGGGCCATCTTCATCGCTCACGGCCTGCAGAAGGTGTTCGGCTGGTGGGGTGGTCCTGGTCTGGAGGGGTTCAAAGAAACCCTCACCGAGGCCGGCTACCAGCACGCCGACATGCTCACCTACATTGCCGCGGGCGCCCAGATCGCCTCCGGGGTGCTGCTGGTACTCGGGCTGTTCACCCCGGTGGCTGCCGCGGTTGCGCTGGCCTTCCTGGTCAACAGCCTGCTCGCGACGTTCACGGCGCAACGGCAGGCCGGCGGACTGTTCGTGCTGGGTTCGGCCGCGGAGCACCTGCTGATGCTGGCCGCCGCAGCGGCGGCGATCATCCTGGCCGGCCCTGGCCGGTACGGCTTCGACGGCGGTCGAGGCTGGGCGCGTCGGCCCTTCATCGGATCATTCCTGGCCTTGGTGCTGGCCATCGGCGGCGGCGTAGCCGCCTGGCTCTACCTGCGCGGTATCAACCCCTTCGCCTGACCCCGCTCCGCGAGCGGGCGTCAGTCGCGGCTGTACGGGTTGGGCACCCGGCCGCGGCTCGCCGCGGTCAGCCGGGGCAGCGTCGAGAAGGTGACCGCGGGCAGCACCATGGTGGCCTCGTCGGTCAGCCGGGCTTTTGCCCACTTGCTTCCGGTGAACTCCAGGCCCTCGATCTGGGTCCACCGGACCGTCCGGGTCTTGCGCAGCCCGCGGGCGGTGACGGTCTCGTCGTCGGCGACTGTGCGCACCCGTTCGATGACCACCGAGAGCAGAACCGGGATGACCATCATCGCCAGCATGGGCCCCATCCCGAAGGCCGGACCGATGGTGAGCAGCGACAACGCCAGGAATATCGACGCGAAATGGG
>JAULZA010000114.1:0-14427 GCA_032117575.1 Mycolicibacterium sp. | reverse complement strand
GGCGAGGGTGTGGCCGCCCAGGTGCTGGTGAAACTGGGCGCCGAGCTGACTCGGGTGCGCCAGCAGGTGATCCAGCTGCTGAGCGGCTACCAGGGCAAGGAAGCCGCCGAAGCCGGCACCGGTGGCCGCGGCGGCGAGTCCGGCTCCCCCTCGACATCGCTGGTGCTCGACCAGTTCGGCCGCAACCTGACCGCTGCCGCCATGGAGGGCAAGCTCGACCCGGTTATCGGGCGCGAGAAGGAAATCGAGCGGGTGATGCAGGTGCTGAGCCGGCGCACCAAGAACAACCCCGTGCTGATCGGCGAGCCCGGCGTCGGCAAGACCGCCGTGGTGGAGGGTCTGGCCCAGGCGATCGTCAACGGCGAGGTGCCCGAGACGCTCAAGGACAAGCAGCTCTACACCCTGGACCTGGGTTCGCTGGTTGCCGGCAGCCGCTACCGCGGTGACTTCGAGGAGCGCCTGAAGAAGGTGCTCAAGGAGATCAACACCCGCGGCGACATCATCCTGTTCATCGACGAGCTGCACACGCTGGTCGGTGCCGGTGCCGCCGAAGGTGCCATCGACGCCGCGTCCATCCTCAAGCCGAAGCTGGCCCGCGGCGAGCTGCAGACCATCGGCGCCACCACCCTCGATGAGTACCGCAAGTACATCGAGAAGGACGCCGCTCTGGAGCGCCGGTTCCAGCCGGTCCAGGTCGGTGAGCCCTCGGTGGCGCACACCATCGAGATCCTCAAGGGTCTGCGCGACCGCTACGAGGCCCACCACCGGGTCTCCATCACCGACCCCGCGATCGTGGCTGCGGCCACCCTGGCCGACCGCTACATCAACGACCGGTTCCTGCCGGACAAGGCCATCGACCTGATCGACGAGGCGGGTGCCCGGATGCGGATCCGCCGGATGACCGCTCCGCCGGACCTGCGCGAGTTCGACGAGAAGATCGCCGACGCCCGCCGGGAGAAGGAATCGGCCATCGACGCCCAGGACTTCGAGAAGGCCGCCTCCTTGCGGGACAAGGAGAAGCAGCTGGTCGCGCAGCGCGCCGAGCGTGAAAAGCAATGGCGCTCAGGCGATATGGACGTCGTAGCCGAGGTCGACGACGAGCAGATCGCCGAGGTACTGGGCAACTGGACCGGTATCCCGGTGTTCAAGCTCACCGAGGAAGAGACCACTCGGCTGCTGCGCATGGAGGACGAGGTGCACAAGCGGATCATCGGGCAAGAGGATGCGGTCCGGGCTGTCTCGAAGGCCATCCGCCGCACCCGTGCCGGCCTGAAGGACCCCAAGCGCCCATCGGGCTCGTTCATCTTCGCCGGCCCGTCCGGTGTCGGCAAGACCGAGTTGTCCAAGGCGCTGGCGGAATTCCTCTTCGGCGACGACGACGCGCTCATCCAGATCGACATGGGCGAGTTCCATGACCGCTTCACCGCGTCCCGGCTGTTCGGCGCCCCTCCGGGGTACGTCGGCTACGAGGAGGGTGGCCAGCTCACCGAGAAGGTGAGGCGCAAGCCGTTCTCGGTGGTGCTGTTCGACGAGATCGAGAAGGCACACCAGGAGATCTACAACACCCTGTTGCAGGTCCTCGAGGACGGCCGTCTCACCGACGGCCAGGGCCGCACGGTCGATTTCAAGAACACCGTGCTGATCTTCACCTCGAACCTGGGTACCTCCGACATCTCCAAGGCTGTCGGGCTCGGCTTCACCCAGGGTGGTGGGGACAACAACTACGAGCGGATGAAGCAGAAGGTCAACGACGAGCTCAAGAAGCACTTCCGGCCGGAGTTCCTCAACCGCATCGACGACATCATCGTGTTCCACCAGCTGACTCGGGACGAAATCATCCAGATGGTCGACCTGATGGTGGGCCGGGTGTCCAAGCAGCTGAAGGCCAAGGACATGGAGATGGAGCTCACCGATCAAGCGAAATCGCTGTTGGCCAAGCGGGGCTTCGATCCGGTCCTGGGTGCCCGGCCGCTGCGCCGGACCATCCAGCGCGAGATCGAGGACGCGCTGAGCGAGAAGATCCTCTTCGAGGAACTCGGGCCCGGTCAGCTGGTCACTGTCGACGTCGAGAACTGGGACGGCGAGGGCGCCGGCGAGGACGCCAAGTTCACTTTCAGCGGTGGACCCAAGCGGACGATCATCGAACCGGATCTCGCCGCGGCGACAATAATCATCGAGTAACCCGACTATCGACGGCGGCCGGCTACCTGAAGGTGGCCGGCCGTCGTCGCGTTGTGGGAAATCGAACCAGCTTCAGCGCGTCTGCGGTGACGTGGTCATCAGCGGTAGCGCGGAAGCATCCCGAACACCTGCTTGATGATCGTCATCACCCAGCCGCCGGCGTTGGGGCTGTGGAAGCGCGGCCAGTTCAGCTGGAAGCTCACCACCCACGGCTGGCCGGTGCGGTCGACGGCGTACCAACTGAACGTGAGGTCGCCCGGAAGGTTGCCCGCCTTGGCGCCGATGTAGGGCCACTCGTCGCGGTCCAAGTCGATGCCGGCCACCTCCGACATGATGTCGCGCATCGGCGCGGCCGGGCCGACGGCGTTGTGCTGCAGCCTGGCATGGACCCGGCAGATGTCCTCTGCGCTGCCGTACCACTCCGCTCCATAGGCCGAACCCGGCGAGCGGGTGCGTTCCGGATCGGGTTCGTAGGGGCGGGAATTCGCCTGACTCAGCATCGCGGCGCGGTCGGCGGGAGGTGCCGTCTTCCACTGCTCCCGGACGTCGGGCTTGCCCCACCCGATCGCGAAGATCTCCCGCATCGTCGGAAAGGGCGTCATGCTCGCCGGGTCGTGGTGGCCGGCGCGGACCAGAGCCTGCTCCACCGCCCGGGTGCCCAGTCGGCCGATCAGCAGATCGGTGGCCATGTTGTCACTGGTCGCGATCATCTTGCCCGCCGCCTGTCGGACGGTGATCCTGGTGCCGGGGGGAGCCTGGTCGAAACCCGACGACCCGAGCTTCTTGGCCTCGCTGGTGATGGTCAGCAGGTCATCCCAGCGCAGCGTTCCGGCACGCACCGCGTCCCCGACGGCGTACAGCACGTAGGTCTTGAAAATCGATGCCAGCGGCAGGGATTCGGCGGTGTTGGTTCCGGCGATCTTCTCGCAGTTGCCATCATTCACCTTTGAGACCATCCAGGAATAACGAGCGCCGGTGCGGCCCAGGGCCGAGTCGACGTCCTGCCAGGACTTGATCACGGGCTTGTGCGTGTTCACCTTCAGGCTGCTCAACATGGTGTGGTCATTGGTGCGCAGTTCGAAATCCTGTTGTGCCCCAAAGGAACTGATCACATGCAGGTTGGCCCATCCTGCGCCGATGTCCACGCCGGTCAACGTGTAGGGGCGGTCGTACCACAACGGATCCATGGTCGCGGTGATCGTGTCGACCGCATCCGGAGCCGCCAGCGTCTTGACGCTGTGGGTGCCGATCGGCCAGTCGGAGTTGAGCATGTCCATCACCTGCTGGGCCCGCACGCCCTGCGGGGTGTTCAGCCCGATTCGCGCACCCTGGTTGGCCGCTGGTGCGGACGGCGGGGCGCAACTGGTGGCCAGGCAGACCGCGGTGGCCATGCCGGCGAACGCCAGCGCACGCCTCCTACTGCTTGCTGTCGGACCTGGCAACGTCCATCACGATCTCGAACTCGAGCAATTGGGCGCCGATGGAGACCGGGTTGGCCCGCTCGCCGGCATGGGCGGCGATCGCCGGCCCGGATGCCCAAGCCTGGAAGGCCTCTTCGGACTCCCATTGCGTGACGACGAAGTAGCGTTCCTCACCCTTCACCGGGCGGAGCAACTGAAACCCCAGGAAGCCGGGCTGGTTGTCGACGGCGTGGGCGCGGTGCGCGAACCGCTTCTCCAACTCCGGACCGGCACCCGGGGGCACCTCGATTGCGTTGATCTTGACCACAGCCATGGCGCAAGGTTACCGCCACCGATCCACGGCGAAGTCCAGCACGCAAGATGGGAGGGTGAACACCGCAGCGATCGTCCACCGCGGCGGCACCGGCCGCCCGCTGTTGCTGGTGCACGGCCTGATGGGTCGCGGCAGTACGTGGTCACCACAGTTGCCCTGGTTGACGCGACTGGGGTCGGTCTACACCTACGACGCGCCCTGGCACCGCGGCCGGGACCGCGACGACAGCGCGCCGATCAGCACCGAGCGTTTCGTGGCCGAGTTGGCCGCCGCCGTCGAGCCGCTCGGCGCCCCAGTGGTCCTGGTGGGTCATTCGATGGGCGCGTTGCACTCGTGGTGCCTGGCCGGGGCGCGCCCCGATCTGGTGCGGGGACTGGTGGTCGAAGACATGGCGCCGGACTTCGTCGGCGGCACCACCGGGGCGTGGGAGCCCTGGCTGCATGCGCTCCCCGTCGAATTCATCTCTGCAGAGGCGGTTTTCGCTGAGTTCGGCCCAGTCGCGGGGCGGTACTTCCTGGAGGCCTTCGAGCGCACGGCGACAGGCTGGCGGCTGCACGGCAGACCGGCGGCGTGGATCGAGATCGCCGCGGAGTGGGGCATCCGCGACTTCTGGGCGCAGTGGCGGGCAGTGCAGGCGCCGGTGTTGCTGATCGAAGCCGGCGATTCCGTGACACCGCCCGGCCAGATGCGGCAGATGGCCGAACTGGCGGGCCGTCGGGCGACCTATGTGCGGGTGCCCGGCGCCGGGCACCGGGTGCACGACGACGCGCCAGCGGCCTACCGGGAAGCCGTTGAGGTGTTCATTGCCGGACTCGATGAGCCTCACGTCGAGCGTGGGCCCTGTGCACACAAAGCCCCGCCGAAACGTGCATAGGGCCCACGTTCGGCGAGATCAGTCGCCCGCATCGTCGCCTTCGGGTTTGTCTGCTCGGCTCCTCCTCGGGCCCGGGGGGCCCGCATCGTCGCCTTCGGGTTTGTCTGCTCGGCTCCTCCTCGGGCCCGGGGGGCCCGCATCGTCGCCTTCGCCTGCCAGCGCGAAGCGGCCGTCGGTCGTCTGCTCCACCAAGCCGTCGACGAGCAGGGAATCCAGGGCGCGGTCGCGCTGGGCGGTATCGCTCAACCACACCACGTCGAGCTGTGCGCGCCGTACCGGTTCAGCGCTGGCCCGAAGCACGTCGAGTAGTTTTCCGCGCACCTGCCGATCAGTCCCGGCGTAGCGCTGCGCCGGTCTGGCCGGACCGTCCCCGGCCGGGTAGCCGGCTTCCCGCCAGGCGCACCGCGACAGCGGGCATATCCCGCACCTCGGCGCCCGGGCGATGCATACCGTCGCTCCGAGTTCCATCAACGCCGCCGAGAACACCGGAGCCGCTTCGTCATTCGGCAACAGCGCCGCCACGGTGGCGTGGTCTCGCACCGGCGACGGGTTTGCCGCATCGGCCAGACCGTGCACGGCTCGGGCCACCACCCGGCGCACATTGGTGTCGACCACGGGCACCGGCTGGTGATAGGCGAAGCAGGCGATGGCGCGGGCGGTGTAGGCGCCGATGCCGGGCAGACCCAGCAGCGTCTCGACGTCGTCGGGCACCACGTCGCAGTGTTCGGCGGCGACCACCGTCGCGCACTCGTGCAGCCGCTTGGCGCGCCGCGGGTAACCCAGCTTCCCCCAGGCGCGCAGCACCGCGGCCGCGCCTGCCTCCGCCGTCGCCGACGGGGTGGGCCAGCGCTGCACCCAGTCGACCCAGATCGGCGCCACCCGGGCCACCGGAGTCTGCTGCAGCATGAATTCGCTGACCAGAATCTGCCAGGCCGTGACCCCCGGCGCCCGCCACGGCAGGTCCCGCCGGGCCTCGGCGTACCAGTGCACCAGTTCGTCTGCGGGGATGCTCATCGAAGCTCGATTCGGGGGGCAGGGCACAATACGTGCCATGGCCGAAACCAGTCCTGCACAAGCGTGGATGGCACTGAAGCAGGGTAACGATCGGTTCGTCGCCGGCCGGCCCGAGCATCCGAGCCAGAGCATCGAGCATCGCAACAGCCTCGCGGCCGAGCAGCGGCCCACCGCGGTCGTGTTCGGGTGCGCCGACAGCCGGGTGGCCGCCGAGATCATTTTCGACCAGGGCCTCGGCGACATGTTCGTGGTGCGCACCGCCGGTCATGTCATCGATTCGGCCGTGCTCGGCTCCATCGAATACGCCGTCAGCGTGCTCGACGTGCCGCTGATCGTGGTTCTCGGACATGACAGCTGCGGAGCGGTGAAAGCCACGCTGGCGGCCCTCGACGAGGGTCAGGTTCCCGGGGGATTCGTCCGTGACGTCGTCGAGCGGGTAACGCCGTCGATCATGCTCGGCCGGCGCGACGGTCTCACCCGGGTGGACGAGTTCGAAGCCCGGCATGTCACCGAGACCGGCAGCCAGCTGCTCAGCCGGTCCACCGCGATCGCCGAGCGGTTCAGAGAAGGAAAGCTGGCGATCGTCGGCGTCACCTATCGGCTGGCCGACGGCCAGATCGTGCTGCGCGAGCACCTCGGCGACATCGGCGAGTAGCGCCGCGAGCAGACCGACGTCACCGCCGGGTACCACAAAGCCCCGGCGAACAAGGCGACACGCCGAGTCGGGTCGGACGGCTGGCGGTGAGCTGGGCTTACCGTGGGAACGTGCTGGATATCGAACCGCATGGCCCGCTTCCGCCCCAGGTCTACTGGCGGCGCCGGGGCTTGGCCCTCGGCATCGCGCTACTGGCCATCGCGCTGATCGCCGGTATCGCATTCGCTCTCTTCGGAGGCTCGGACTCGGCTAAGAACACCGCCAAGTCCGACACCACTCAGATTCCCCAGCCGGAGAACAAGACGCCCGTCGTACCGCCGGTCGAGGCGAACCCGGAGCCGACGCCCACCCCGACCTCCGCGGTGGCCCCGCCGCCGGTGCTGCAGGCCGGTGACGACTGCCCCGACTCCAACCTGGCAATCAAGGGCGTCTCCAACGCTCCCCAATACGTCATCGGCGATCAGCCGAAGTTCACCATGGTGGTCACCAACATCGGCCTGGTGGCGTGCAAGCGGGACGTCGGTGCCGCCGTGCTGGCCGCTTACGTGTACTCGCTGGACAACAATCGGCTGTGGTCCAATCTCGACTGCGCGCCGTCCAACGAGACGCTGGTCAAGACCTTCAACCCCGGCGAGCAGGTGACCACTGAGGTGACCTGGACCGGTATGGGTTCGGCCCCGCAGTGCCCGCTGCCCCGCGAGCCGATCGGGCCCGGCACCTACAACCTGGTGGTGCAACTGGGCAACGTGCGGTCCGCCGCAGTGCCCTTCATCCTCGCCGACGCGCCCCCGCCGCCCCCGCCCGCCGAGCCTGCTCCGCCGGCGCCGGAAGCCCCGGCTGAGCCCGCTCCGCCGCCCCCGCCCGCCGGCTGAGGCGGAAGGCTTCGCTACCAGCCGTCCTCGTCCGCCGCGCTTAACACGGGCCGCGGAGCCGCGGTTGCTGCCGTCACCGCGAGAATTGCGCGCAGCGCGTCATTCACAGTCCCTGACTCGATGGTGCGCAGACCTTCCGGTGGCGTTCCGCATCCGGCCGGTACCACCGCGGTGGTGAAACCCAGACGGGCGGCCTCGGCAAGCCGGCGCTCCATACCGGTGACCCGGCGCAGATCGCCCGCCAGCCCGACTTCTCCGAACACCACCAGAGTTGCCGGCAGCGGGCGCCCGACCACGGCCGAGGACATCGCCGCCGCCACCGCCAGGTCGCAGGACGGATCGGTGAGCCGCATACCGCCAACCGTGGACAGGTAGATGTCGAGCATGCCGATCGGGACTCCGGCGCGCTTATGCAGCACGGCGGTGATCATCGCGACCCGGGACTGGTCCATCCCGCTGACCACGATCCGCCGCGGTGCTCCTTGGTGGTTCGGGGACGTGAGCAACGCCTGGATCTCTCCGATGAGTGGACGCTTGCCGTCCAGCGTGACGGTGATGGCCGTGCCTGGCACCGGACTTGCCCGCTGATCCAGGAACAGGCCGGAGGGGTCGGCCACCGACTCGATTCCGTTGTCCTGCATCAGGAAACAGCCGACCTCGTCGGCGGCCCCGAACCGGTTCTTGACGCCGCGGACCATCCTCAGCGTGGTGTTCCGATCGCCTTCGAAGTGCAGCACGACATCGACTAGATGCTCCAGCGACCGGGGCCCGGCGATCGCCCCCTCTTTGGTGACGTGCCCCACGAGGACCATCGCGACGCCGGTGGATTTGGCCGCCGCAGTCAGTGCCGAGGTCACGGCGCGCACCTGGGTGACCCCGCCGACCACCCCGTCAGCGTCGCCCGCGGTCATGGTCTGGACCGAGTCGACGATGACCAAGGTGGGGTCGACGGCGTCGATGTGGCCCAGGACTGCCTGCAGGTCCGACTCGGCGGCCAGATACATCTCATCGTGGGTACAGCCGGTGCGTCCGGCCCGCATTCTGATCTGGCCGGCCGACTCCTCTCCGGACACGTACAGCGCACGGCGGCCACCGGTGGCCCAACGGTGCGCAACCTCCAGCAGCAGCGTGGACTTCCCGACCCCGGGATCGCCGGCCAGCAGGCTCACTGACCCGGGCACCAGCCCGCCGCCGAGCACCCGGTCCAGTTCACTCACACCGGTTGGGTAGTGACGGGTGCGATCCGGATCGATTGAGGTGATCGGGACGGCCGGAATAGACGGGGTTACACCGCGCTGTGCCATCCCGCCGATCGCAGCCAGTGCGGCGACCTCGTCGACGGTGCCCCACGTCCCGCACTCCGGGCAGCGGCCAAACCATTTCGCGGTGACATGACGACACTCCGAGCACCGATACTGCGCACGAGCTTTGGCCACCTGAACGACGCTAGCCGGTGCTCCCGACA
The DNA here is from genome assembly GCA_032117575.1 of Mycolicibacterium sp. Taxonomy (GTDB): domain Bacteria; phylum Actinomycetota; class Actinomycetes; order Mycobacteriales; family Mycobacteriaceae; genus Mycobacterium. The sequence goes on along the minus strand of JAULZA010000114.1, from coordinate 5,632 downwards.
AGTCCCGTCAACTATGCACAGCGGGTCGTACCGCCGAGCGGTGCCTCTTACTGGCGCGGGTTCAAGCCCGCCGACAGCGGTACCGCGACGGTGGTCTGCCCGGCCTTCTCGAAGTTGAAGGTGAAGTCGTAGGTCAGCCCGTTGGTGATCGGTTTGGTCAGCGTCACCTCGGCGGTGGCCGGGGTGACGCTGCCCATCGGAACGACCTGTCCCTTGACCCCGGCCACCAGGGCACGGCCAGCGGGCACCGATCCGTCGCCGGTCAGCGCTACCGTCCCGACATCGGAGGTGATGCTCACCAGCTTGTCGTCGATGTCGGGGGAGTCGTTGGCGGCCACGAAGAACAGCGGCACGGTCTTGCCGGGCTGCAGGGAACCGCCGCTCTGCACTGCCTCGATGTGGACGTTGCGCAACGCAATATTCTTCGCGTTCGCCGAGGTGCCGTTCACAGCTGCCACCTGGTCGGCGACTTGGGAGATCTGACCAGAGCCGCAGCCGGTCAGCATCACGCCGCAGGCCGCCAGGCCGGCGGACGCTGTTAAGAGGCGATGGGAGAAGCGGGTCACGGCAGCCTCCTGCTCAGCAGTGCGGTCGGCACGGTGACGCCGCCGCGGTTCAACTATGCACAGTAGTAGGTCAGGGGGTCCCACGGTGGAAGTAGGCCGGTTTAGGCGTATAGCGGCATCCGACAGGGGATAGCCGTTAAGGAGGCAAAACAGATAATTTCGGCGGTGTCAACCCCCAGTGTTGGCCCATGGTGCCCCTGACCTGCACCGTTGAACGGCACCATTGATCAGGCCGTGCTAGGATTGGGCAGTGAAAGGGGCTCGAATCTGATGATTTTCAAGGTCGGAGACACCGTTGTCTATCCACACCACGGTGCTGCATTGATCGAAGCAATCGAAACCCGGAGCATCAAGGGCGAACAAAGGGAGTACCTCGTCCTGAAGGTCGCCCAGGGTGATCTGACCGTTCGAGTTCCCGCTGATAACGCCGAGTACGTCGGCGTTCGTGACGTTGTCGGCCAAGAAGGTCTGGACAAGGTGTTCCAGGTGCTGCGCGCTCCCCACACCGAGGAGCCCACCAACTGGTCGCGTCGGTACAAGGCCAATCTCGAGAAGCTGGCCTCCGGTGACGTCAACAAGGTGGCCGAGGTCGTCCGTGACCTGTGGCGCCGTGATCAGGAGCGTGGCCTGTCCGCCGGCGAGAAGCGCATGCTGGCCAAGGCTCGTCAGATTCTGGTCGGTGAGCTGGCGTTGGCCGAAAACACCGACGACGCCAAGGCCGAAATCATCCTTGACGAGGTTCTGGCTGCCGCCTCCTGATTTGACGGTGTCACGTGTCTGACACGGTCGCAATCGTCCCAGCCGCGGGTTCAGGTGAACGTCTCGGTGCGGGTATCCCCAAGGCCTTCGTCGAACTGTCCGGACAATCCATGCTGGAGCGGGCGGTTGACGGCCTGCTCGCCTCCGGAGTGATCAGTCGCGTGGTGGTGGCTGTGCCGGCTGACCGTGTCGCGACCACCGCTGAGTTGCTCGACGGTCGCGCCCGGGTTGTCGAGGGCGGGGCGCAGCGCCACGACACCGTCCGGCTGGCGCTCAGCGCTGTCGGAGACCCCGAATTCGTGGTAGTGCATGACGCCGCCCGGCCGCTGACTCCGGTTGAGCAGATCCAGCGGGTGGTTGCCGCCCTGCGTGCCGGCATGCGTGCCGTCATCCCGGTGCTGCCCGTGGTCGACACCATCAAGGCCGTCGATGCCAACGGCGCGGTGCTGGGCACTCCCGAGCGCGCCGGATTGCGCGCCGTCCAGACTCCGCAGGGGTTCGAGACCGAACTGCTGCGCCGGGCCTATCAGCGCGGTGGCACGTTCGCGGCCACCGATGACGCGTCCCTGGTGGAGAACCTCGGTACGCCGGTTCATACCGTGGCCGGCGATCCACTTGCGTTCAAGGTCACCACGGCTCTCGACTTGCGCCTGGCACGGGCGGTCCTGGAGCCGTGACTATGCCCCGGGTGGGTATCGGCACCGACGTGCATCCGATCGAGGTTGGACGGCCGTGCTGGCTGCTGGGGCTGTTGTTCGACGGCGCCGACGGCTGTTCGGGCCATTCCGACGGCGATGTGGCCGTGCACGCCCTCTGCGATGCGCTGCTATCGGCCGCCGGGCTGGGCGACCTGGGCCAGATCTTCGGCGTCGACCAACCGCAGTGGCGGGGAGCCTCGGGTGCCCAGATGTTGACCCACGTCCGTGGACTGCTCGATGAAACCGGATTCGTGGTCGGCAATGCCGCAGTCCAGGTGATCGCCAACCGGCCGAAAGTTGGTCCCCGCCGCGAGGAGGCACAGCAGGTGCTCTCCGACCTGCTCGGAGCGCCGGTGTCGGTATCGGCCACCACCACCGACGGGCTGGGGCTGACCGGACGCGGTGAGGGTCTGGCTGCTGTCGCGACGGCGCTGGTCGTTCCGGCTGCCCGGTAAGCTGCCAGGTCGTGACCACCGGCATGCGGCTGTACGACACCTATTCGGGTGCCGTCCGCGATTTCGTGCCGCTGCGTCCCGGACATGCGTCGATCTACCTCTGCGGTGCCACCGTGCAGGGTCTGCCGCACCTCGGCCACGTGCGCAGCGGTGTGGCGTTCGACGTGCTGCGGCGCTGGCTGACGGCTAAGGGTCTGGATGTCGCCTTCATCCGCAACGTCACCGACATCGACGACAAGATCCTCAACAAGGCCGCCGAGGCCGGCCGGCCGTGGTGGGAGTGGGCCGCCACCCATGAGCGGGCCTTCACCTCCGCCTATGACGCGCTAGGGGTGCTGCCGCCATCGGCCGAGCCGAGGGCTACCGGGCACATCACCCAGATCGTCGAGCTCATCGCGCGGTTGATCGATACCGGCCATGCCTATACCGGGGCCGGTGACGTCTACTTCGACGTGCAGAGCTTCGCCGACTACGGACGGCTCTCCGGGCACCGGATCGACGACGTGCACCAAGGCGAGAGCCTGGCCGCCGGGAAACGCGACGAGCGGGACTTCACTTTATGGAAGGGCGCCAAGCCCGGCGAGCCGTCGTGGCCGACGCCGTGGGGCCGGGGTCGCCCGGGATGGCACTCGGAGTGCGTGGCGATGGCCCACGAATACCTCGGTCCCGAGTTCGACATTCATTGCGGCGGAATGGATTTGGTCTTTCCGCACCACGAGAATGAGATCGCCCAGGCCCGTGCTGCCGGTGACGGGTTCGCCAGCTTCTGGCTGCACAACGGCTGGGTGACCATGGGCGGCGAGAAGATGAGCAAGTCGCTGGGCAATGTGCTCTCGGTTCCTGCTGTGCTGCAACGGGTCCGGCCCGCCGAACTGCGCTACTACCTGGGCAGTGCGCACTACCGGTCGATGCTGGAGTTCACCGAGACCGCGTTGCAGGACGCCGCAAAGGCGTACACGGGCATCGAGGACTTCCTGCACCGGGTCCGCACCCGGGTGGGCGCGGTGACCCCGACAACCTGGACTCCCAGGTTCGCCGCGGCCCTCGACGACGATCTGGCCGCGCCGGTTGCGCTGGCCGAGATCCACGCGGCCCGGGCCGACGGCAACCGCGCCCTAGAAGCCGGCGACCATGAGGGGGCGCTGGCGAAAGCCGGTGAAATTCGTTCGATGACAGCCATTCTGGGCTGCGATCCGCTCGACGAGCGGTGGGAGACCCGGGACGAGACCGCTGCGGCACTGGCCGCGGTGGGCGTTCTGGTGGACGCCGAACTGCAGCGACGCGACGAGGCTCGACAGCACCGGGACTGGGCGGCAGCCGATCAGATCCGAGACCGATTGAAGGAGGCGGGCATCGACGTGACCGACACCGCGGAGGGCCCGCAGTGGTCCTTGCTCGACGGACATTTCACCTAGATGGCCGGCAATTCCAAGCGGCGCGGCGCGGTCCGCAAAGAGGGCACCAAGAAGGGCCCCACCGTCGGTTCCGGTGGTGTGCGGCGGCGTGGGCTGGAAGGCCGCGGCGCCACCCCGCCGGCGCATAAGCGGACCGGTCATCCGGCCGCCAGGCGGGCGGTGCGAGACGCCCGGAAACCGGCCCGGCCCAAGGACGAGACCGAGATGGTGCTGGGCCGAAACCCGGTCCTGGAGTGCCTGCGCGCCAACGCGCCGGCCTCGGCGCTTTTCGTCGCTCTCGGAACCGAACCCGACGAGCGGCTGACCGAGTCGGTGACCTTGGCCGCCGACCGCGGCATTCCGATTCTGGAGGTGCCGCGCACCGATCTGGACCGGATGAGCTCCAACGGTCTGCATCAGGGGTTGGCGCTGCAGGTGCCGCCCTACGCCTACACACACCCCGACGACCTGCTGGCCGCCGCGACCAGTGACGTCGAACCGGCCCTGCTGGTGGCGCTGGACAACATCTCCGACCCCCGCAATCTCGGGGCGATCGTGCGATCGGTGGCCGCGTTCGCCGGGCACGGGGTGCTCATCCCGCAGCGGCGGTCGGCGTCGGTGACGGCGGTGGCGTGGCGCACCAGCGCCGGCGCCGCCGCCCGGGTTCCCGTCGCGCGGGCCACCAATCTCAACCGCACCCTCAAGGAGTGGGCCGACGCCGGTCTTCAGATCGTCGGCCTGGACGCCGACGGCGACACCACCCTGGACGATTTCGATGCCTCTGGGCCGCTGGTGTTGGTTGTCGGGTCGGAGGGCAAGGGCCTCTCCCGGTTGGTTCGGCAGAACTGTGACGCGGTGGTGTCCATCCCGATGGCGGGCCCGACAGAGTCGCTCAACGCTTCTGTCGCCGCCGGGGTGGTACTGGCCGAAATCGCCCGTCAGCGCCGGCGCTTCTAGTCTTTGTAGTGTCGTTACCTAGTTAGGGAGGCTGGGGAACTCCCCATTGCGGAAGGCGTCTGCAAAAAGCCGGTGATCGTCGCGAGCCCGTTGGGCATACGCTACGGACCACTCTGATACGGCCTTGGTGAATTCCCTCTCCTTGCCGGCGAAGCTGGCGAGTATGGCTTTATCGATGGACGGGCTGACCAGCTTCTGATCGTTGTTATCCGATGCGTCGCAATGCATCTTGGCTACCACGCGCCCGAGGTCTTTCATGACTTCGGTGAGTTCGCCGAAGTCGTTGATATCGAACCACTCCGGAGACGCACCGTAGGGTGACGCCTCACTGACCAGGACACCGGCGCCGTTCAGTTCGGTGTAGCCCAGCCACGGGTCGATGAATGGAGCCTGCAATGACCGCCGCGATACCGCGGCGCGCTGGCCTTGGTTGGTGAAGTAGTCCTTGATGCTCTGGTCTTTGACGGCGATCGCGACGGCGGAGGGCCGCGACTCCTTGAGCGAGAGGATGACGTCGTTGTCGAGAGTCTGATCGGCGCCTTCAAGCAGCAGCGAGTACATGCGTTGTCCGGCCGAACCAATGCCGAAACCCTCGGTGGCGACCGCATCCTTGATGCGATAAACGCTCTCGGATTGCCGAACCTTCTCTGGAATTGTCTGGAGATAATTCTTGAATGCGGCTTCGAGAGCGCCACGAATCTCGTCGTTCACATCGGAATTGATCTTGTTGCGCTTGAATTTTCGATCGCCGTCGGCGACGACGGTGAGTTCATCGAGCAGTGCTGCGCGGGTCTGCTCACGGG
>JAULZA010000113.1:0-48606 GCA_032117575.1 Mycolicibacterium sp. | reverse complement strand
AAGGGGCTGAGGGACGAAGCCCCGCGGGGGCGCCGACCTTGGGGGTCCAGAGGCGTCCAAGGGGCTGAGGGACGAAGCCCCGCGGGGGCGCCGACCTTGTGCAGGCGCGTCACACCCGGCGGCCATGAATACTGTTGACGTGAATACGACGTTCTGCGGACGGCCGGTGGCCGATGACCGCGCGTTGATCATGGCGATCGTCAATCGCACCCCGGACTCCTTCTACGACCAGGGCGCCACCTTCACCGACGAAGCGGCGATGGCGGCGGTGCACCGGGTGGTCGCCGAGGGCGCCGACGTGATCGACATCGGCGGGGTGAAAGCCGGGCCGGGCGCCACCGTCGACGCCGACGAAGAGACTCGCCGCGTGGTGCCGTTCATCGAGTGGCTGCGTGCCACCTACCCCGAGCAGTGCATCAGCGTCGACACCTGGCGTGCCTCGGTGGCCAAACAGGCCTGCGCCGCCGGTGCCGACATCATCAACGACACCTGGGCCGGCGCCGACCCGGAACTACCGGAGGTCGCCGCCGAGTTCGGTGCTGGCCTGGTCTGCTCCCACACCGGCGGAGCGGTGCCGCGGACGCGTCCGTTCCGGGTGAACTACGGCACCTCCGTCACCGGAGTCGTCGACGCGGTCATCGCCGAGGTGACCGCGGCCGCCGAGCACGCCGCCCGGGTCGGGGTGCCCCGAGACGGCATCCTCATCGACCCGACCCACGATTTCGGCAAGAACACCTTCCACGGGCTCGCGCTGCTTCGCCACGTCGACGAGCTGGTCGCCACCGGATGGCCGGTTCTGATGGCGCTGAGCAACAAGGACTTCATCGGCGAGACCCTCGGCGTCGGCCTGGCCGAACGCCTGGAAGGGACCCTGGCCGCCACCGCCCTGGCCGCTGCCGACGGGGCGCGGATGTTCCGGGTGCACGAGGTGGGGCCGACGCGCCGGGTGCTCGAGATGGTCGCCTCCATCAAGGGCGACCGTCCGCCGGCGCGGACGGTGCGGGGCCTCGCGTGACGGATCTGAGCGCCGGCACCTCCTGGATGACCGAACGCAGCTGGTACCGGCCGTCGTGGACGGTCGCCGAACTGCAGGCCGCCAAGCTCGGCCGCACCATCTCGGTGGTGTTGCCCGCCCTGAACGAGGCTGACACCGTCGGCGCGGTGATCGAGACCATCACCCCGATGGTCGGCGGACTGGTCGACGAACTGATCGTGCTGGACTCCGGTTCCACCGACGACACCGAGGCCCGGGCCGTCGCTGCCGGCGCCCGGGTGGTGCACCGCGAAGAGGCACTGCCGGAGATTGCGCCGCAGCCGGGAAAGGGTGAGGCCCTGTGGCGCTCGCTGGCCGCCACTTCCGGCGACATCGTCGTTTTCATCGACTCGGACCTCATCGACCCGGATCCGATGTTTGTGCCCCGACTCGTCGGTCCCATGCTGACCCGCGACGGCATCCACCTGGTGCGCGGCTTTTACCGCCGCCCGCTCAAACTCGGCGACGGGCAGGACGCCACCGGAGGGGGGCGGGTCACCGAACTGGTCGCCCGGCCGCTGCTTGCCGCGCTGCGCCCGGAACTGGGCTGCGTGCTGCAACCGCTGGGTGGCGAGTACGCCGGGAGCCGGGAGCTGCTCACGTCGGTGCCGTTCGCCCCCGGCTACGGCGTCGAGATCGGCATCCTCATCGACACCTACGACCGCTACGGCCTCGACGCGATCGCGCAGGTGAACCTGGGCGTCCGCACCCACCGCAACCGGCCGATCAGCGAACTGGGGCCGATGAGCCGGCAGATCATCGCCACACTGCTCACCCGCTGCGGGATCGCAGATTCCGGCGGGGGACTGACCCAGTACTTCCCGCAGCTCGCCGCCGACGGCAGCCCGGACGGCTACCTCACCCGGACGTCGCAGGTCTCGCTGGACGACCGGCCGCCGATGAACACCCTGCGCTGAGGTCCGACGTTCTCGCTGCCGTGAGGCAGGATCGGATGCGTGACGATGATCCTGATGTACCTCGTGGTGCTGATTCTGGTGTCCACCGTGCTGTTCGGGATCGCCAGCTTCCTGTTTGGCCGTGGCGAGTCGCTACCACCGCTGCCCCGTGGCACCACGGCCACCGTGTTGCCGAGTTCCGGCGTCACCGGTGCGGATGTCGAGGCGGTCAAGTTCACCCAGGTGCTGCGCGGTTACAAGACCAGCGAGGTCGACTGGGTGCTGGACCGGGTGGCGGCCGAACTCGACCAGTTGCGTGCCGAATTGCACTCGGCGCGGGTGGCCGCCAGCTGGGCCGAGGCCCCGGACGGTTACCGGCCGGGGGCGCATGCCGCGCCGGCCGACCCGGATGCCGGGTGACCGCTGACGGCCTGACCCGATGCGCCTGGGCCAGCCCAGGTGGGGGACCCGACCAGAAACTGATGCGCGACTACCACGACCATGAGTGGGGCCGACCGCTGCGGGGCCGCGTCGAGATGTTCGAGCGGATGACCCTGGAGGCGTTCCAGAGCGGCCTGTCCTGGCTGGTCATCTTGCGGAAACGGGAGAACTTCCGGCGCGCGTTCGCCGGGTTCGATGTCGAGACCGTCGCCGGCTACACCGCTGTCGACGTCGAGCGGCTGATGGCCGATCCAGGAATTGTGCGCAATCGAGCCAAGGTTGAGGCCGCCGTCAACAATGCACGCGTGGCGGCCACCCTCGACGTCGACCTGTCGGATCTGCTCTGGACTTACGCGCCGCCGCCGCGCCGGCGATACGCCGCCGCGTCGGACGTGCCGTCGCAGTCTGCGGAGTCCATCGCCATGGCGCGCGATCTCAAGCGGCTCGGGTTCCGTTTTGTCGGTCCGACCACGGCCTACGCGTTGATGCAGGCCACCGGCATGGTCGATGACCACACCCAGGAGTGCTGGGTCCCCGCGTCGTTTTCCGACATTGACCGCTGATAGGGAACAATGGACCGCAACTAGAATCAAGCCCGGCACCCGAGTCGATACCGACGGGCCTGCTGGAACTTGGAGGGAGCACTTGATGGCGGCTATGAAGCCCCGCACCGGTGACGGTCCGCTCGAAGCAACCAAAGAGGGGCGCGGCATTGTGATGCGGGTGCCACTCGAAGGCGGCGGCAGGCTGGTCGTCGAGCTAACCCCGGACGAAGCTGCCGCGCTGGGCGACGAACTGAAGAACGTCACCAGCTAACTTCCGTCCCGCGAAACCCCGCGCTGACGCGCGGGGTTTCCTGCTGCCGGTGTGGCCTGTTGCTCGCCTTAGGCGTTCGGCTAAGCCGAGACCGAGCGGTACACCTGGAGCGTCTGTTCGGCGATCCGCGCCCAGGAGAACTCGTCGATGCAGCGCTGCCGTCCGGCCGTCCCGAATCGGGCGCCCTTCGCGGGATCCTCCACCAGTGCGTTGACCGCGTCGGCCAGTCGCGCTTCGAATCCCCGTGGATCCTCGGCGTCGTAGTGCACCAGGGTGCCGGTGACACCGTCGTCGACCACCTCGGGGATTCCTCCGACATCGGAGGCCACCACCGCGGTCCCACAGGCCATCGCTTCCAGGTTCACGATGCCCAGCGGTTCGTAGACCGAGGGACAGACGAAAGCGGTGGCGGCGGAAAGGATTTCACGGATTTCATGGACGGGAAGGAAGTCCCGTACCCAGAACACGCCGCTGCGCTCTGCCGCGAGCGCATCGACGCCCGCTTTGACCTCTTCGCCGATCTCCGGAGTGTCCGGCGCGCCCGCGCACAGCACCAGTTGCACGTCGGGATGGAATCGGTGGGCGGCGGCGACGAGGTGCGGCACGCCCTTCTGCCGGGTGATCCGGCCGACGAACGCCACCATCGGCCGGGACGGGTCGACACCGAGTTCGGCCAGCACCGACTCGGCGGGATCCGGGCTCGCCGGGTACCAGACGTCGGTGTCGATCCCGTTCTTGACCACGTGCACCCGTGCTGGGTCGAGCTCCGGATAGACCGACAGCACGTCGGACCGCATCCCCGAACTCACCGCGATCACCGCGTCGGCACCCAGCACCGCGGTGCGCTCGACCCACAGCGACACCTGGTACCCGCCGCCGAGTTGCTCGGCCTTCCAGGGCCGCATCGGCTCCAGGGAATGGGCGGTCAGCACGTGCGGCACCCCGTGCAGCATCGAGGCGAGGTGTCCCGCCATGCCCGCGTACCAGGTGTGCGAATGCACCACCGTCGCGGGGCGGTCGGGGGTGCAGGCCGCGTGCGCCATCCGAAGGTCGGCGGACAGCGTCGCCAGCGCCGGGTTGGCAGGGGGATCGGACAAGGCCAGCGCCGGATCGGGCTGATGGGCGAACGCGGTTTCGCGCGGTTCACCCATGCAGTGCACGTCCACCTCGCACAGGTGGCGCAGTTGGGCCACCAGTTCGGTGACATGGACTCCGGCTCCGCCGTAGACCTCCGGCGGATACTCCCGCGTCATCATCGCCACCCGCATAACCAGACCGTAATGCACCAATGGCGAGCCAAACCCGTGATTGCGCTAGCCGTTGGCAGCGCTGGTGGTTAGGTTTACTCCATGAGGGAGTTGCCGCACGTGCTGGGCATCGTCATGGCTGGGGGTGAGGGAAAACGGCTCTACCCGCTGACGGCGGATCGGGCCAAGCCCGCAGTCCCGTTCGGAGGCGCTTACCGGCTCATTGATTTCGTACTGTCGAATCTTGTCAACGCGCGTTATCTGCGCATTTGCGTTCTGACGCAGTACAAGTCGCATTCACTGGACCGGCACATCTCCCAGAACTGGCGTCTGTCGGGTCTGGCGGGGGAGTACATCACGCCGGTGCCGGCGCAGCAGCGGGTCGGACCGCGCTGGTACACCGGCTCCGCCGATGCGATCTACCAGTCGCTGAACCTGATCTACGACGAGGATCCCGACTACATCGTGGTGTTCGGCGCCGACCATGTGTACCGGATGGATCCCGAGCAGATGGTCAAGTTCCACATCGAGAGCGGCGCAGGAGCGACGGTCGCCGGCATCCGGGTTCCGCGCGCGGAGGCAGCGGCCTTCGGCTGCATCGACGCCGACGAGTCCGGCCGCATCCGCAGCTTCGTCGAGAAGCCGGCCGACCCGCCGGGCACCCCGGACAACCCGGACGAGACCTTCGCGTCGATGGGCAACTACGTCTTCACCACGAAAGTGCTGATCGACACCATCCGCGCCGACGCCGACGACGACACCTCCGACCACGACATGGGCGGCAACATCATCCCGAAGCTGGTCGAGGACGGCCTGGCCGCGGTCTACGACTTCAGCGACAACGAGGTTCCGGGCGCCACCGAACGCGATCACGGGTACTGGCGGGACGTCGGAACCCTGGATGCCTTCTACGACGCCCACATGGATCTGGTCTCGGTGCACCCGGTGTTCAACCTCTACAACAAGCGCTGGCCGATCCGCGGCGAGTCGGACAACCTGGCGCCGGCGAAGTTCGTCAACGGCGGCTCGGCCCAGGAATCCGTGGTCGGCGCCGGCAGCATCATCTCGGCAGCCTCGGTGCGGACCTCGGTGTTGTCGAGCAACGTCGTCGTCGACGACGGGGCAATCGTCGAGGGCAGCGTGCTGATGCCGGGCGTGCGGGTAGGCCGCGGTGCGGTCGTGCGGCGGGCCATCCTGGACAAGAACGTCGTCGTCGGCCCGGGCGAGATGGTCGGCGTCAACCTGGAGAAGGACCGTGAACGGTTCGCCATCAGCTCAGGCGGCGTCGTCGCGGTCGGTAAGGGCGTCTGGATCTAGCCCGACGACGTGCAGGACGCCCACACCGACTTCGATGCAGGATTTCTAGCTCGGCGACGATGCGGGGCGGCTGCGCCGCTTTCGGCGCAACAACCACCAGGCCCCCCAGGCCAGTGCTATCACGACGATCAGCACCAGCGCCGGGACCAGGATGGCGATGAAGCTCAGGCTCATGCTGGTGAGGTCCTCCACCGTGCTCAGCACCGGGGCCGCTACGCCGCCGGTCGCCATGTTGGCTGCCGGGCGGACCGCCGACTTGGTCAGATGCACCACCAGAGCGGTCACCACCCCGACGACTACCGGAACCCATTGGCCGCTGCTGGCGAATTCGCCGGGGTCGGTCACCGCCGCCGTCTGAGCCGCGGTTCCCGATCCGAACACGATGCCCCCGGAGGTGGGCCGCACCAAGGTCTGCACGGTGTCGTTGATCGAGTCCAGGGCCGGGATCTTGTCAGCGACGATCTCCACGATCAGCAGCGCCGCGACGATGCCGAGCACCCAGCCGTTCTCCAGCCAGGACCAGCCCGCCGGCAGGTTGATCACGTTGGTGAACCGGGCCATCAGGCCCATCAGCAGCATGGGGATATAGGCGTTCAGGCCGGCGGCGGTGGCCAGGCCGAACCCGGTCATCAGCTCCATCAGTCACACACCGCGATCAACATGCCGTCGCCCAGTGGCACCAGCACGGGGGTGAATCGGTCGTCTTCGGCGATCAGCCGGGCCGCCTCGCGCACCGAGGTGACGTCGCCGTCATGGGCGTCGGGGTCGCCGGCCCGGCCGTCGAGGGCGGCGTGGTGCACGACGATCACCCCGCCGGGGCGAAGCAATCGTGCCCCCTCGGCGACGAAATGCGCCTGATCGCCGGGTGCCGCATCGATGAACACCAGGTCGTAAGACGCATCCGCCAGGCGGGTGAGCACTTCCTGGGCCCGGCCGCCGATCAGCCGGGTCCGTCCCGGGCCGATGCCGGCTTCGCTGAATGCCTGTTTGGCCAGCCGCTGATGCTCCGGTTCGATGTCGATCGTCGTCAGCACGCCGTCCTCGCGCATGCCGGAGAGTAGCCACAGGCCGCTCACGCCGGCGCCGGTGCCGACTTCGACGATCGCCTTACCGCCGGATAGCCGTGCCAGCAGGCCCAGCAATGCCCCGGCAGCCGCTGTTACCGCCCCCGCGCCGGCGTCGACGGCCCGCTCGCGGGCTGCGGTGACGATCGCATCCTCGGAGATCGAACCCTCGGCGTGGTGGAGGATCCGGTCGGCGCGGCTGGGCGCCGGCTCGTCCGCCCAGAGCGTCGGCGAATCGTCCTTCGCCGGCTCGTCCGGCCAAAGCGTCGGCGAATCGTCATCCCGGCGGGTCGCCGAATCATCCCCCCGGCGGGTCGGCGAATCATCCCCCCGGCGGGTCGCCGAATCATCCCCCCGGCGGGTCGCCGAATCATCCCTCGTGGACATTTCAGCAGCGTAGATCAACAGCGGCCCGACGCGGGTCGACGCGCCCGGTGCCGTCGGGATCGTCCGACGCGCCGTTGAGTCAATCTAAAGGAATTGCTCATAAATGAAATAATTCTGACGTTATGGCTGTACATGGGCACTCCAAGCGATGTTTCTCAGGCATTATTTAGTTAGCTCACATAGCTGGCACACCGGGATGCGGAATGCTCAGCCGCATGGAAAGCCGTACTGGCTGGGCGGGGAATAGTCCCTTCATGGAGGGCGTTGTGACTGCTGATGCGGTTTCCGGCATCTGGCCGTCCGCTCATGACCTCCAGGAGGATCCGACGACCACCACACTGACGGTTCCGGTCGCTATGTCGCATGTCGGAAGCAATGACGACGCGGGTTGGGTCGAGCCGTCCGACGATCTGCAGGGCACTGCCGTGTTCGACGCCACCGGCGACCGGTCGGCAATGCCGTCGTGGGATGAACTGGTGCGCCAGCACGCCGACCGGGTCTACCGGCTGGCCTACCGTCTGTCGGGCAACCAGCATGACGCCGAGGACCTGACCCAGGAAACATTCATTCGGGTGTTCCGCTCGGTGCAGAACTATCAACCCGGAACGTTCGAGGGCTGGCTGCACCGCATCACCACCAACCTCTTCCTCGACATGGTCCGTCGTCGGAGCCGCATCCGGATGGAGGCGCTGCCAGAGGACTATGAACGGGTCCCTGCAGGCGAACCCAACCCTGAGCAGATTTATCACGACTCCCGTCTGGGCGCCGACCTACAGGCCGCCCTCGATTCGCTACCGCCGGAGTTCCGCGCCGCGGTGGTCCTGTGCGATATCGAAGGCCTCTCGTACGAGGAGATCGGCGCCACGTTGGGCGTCAAGCTGGGCACCGTGCGCAGCCGTATCCACCGCGGTCGCCAGGCTCTGCGGGATCACCTCGCCGCGCACGGTCGTACAGCGTCCGCTTTAGCCTTGTCCTGACTGGGTCGCCGCAAACCCCGGTCATCCATGTCATTGCGTTCTCTTCGCGCTACATTCGACCTAGGCGCCGTCGCACGATTCGACCGGCGTGCCGGGCGGCTAGGTCCTGGCCCAGCGAAGTTGCAGCACAGCGGGAGAGGAGCGCCGGCGATGGTCGACCCGGGGCACGTTTTCCGCCGCGCGTTGTCCTGGTTGCCCGCCAACTTCGTCGCTGTCGACGAAACAGCGCTCAACGCCCCCCGGGAGTTCAGCTCCACCGACCACCTCTCCATTGAGGCGGTGGCCGCCTACGTCGACGGCGAACTACCGATGAAGGCCCACCTGCGGGCCGGCAGCCATCTCTCGCTGTGCCCGCAGTGCGCCGCCGAGGTGGACGCACAGGGCCAGGCTCGTGCCGCGTTGCGCGAGTCCCGCCCGGTGACGATGCCGAGCACCCTCATGGGCCTGTTGTCCCAGATCCCGCAGTCCACCCCCGACGAGCCAGCACCGCCGGCCGACGACGAATTCGGTGGGCCGGACGGGACTGGCACGACTCGCGGCCGGCGTAAGCGCCGGTAGGGTGAAGTCCAATACCGGGCAGCGCACGCCCTGGCTCGCTGCAGAGCGTTCGGATAGAGGTTGATTTTGAGTTCCGATAAGGACACATCGGGCGGCGCCCACCGGCTGGCCCCGCGCCCCGTCTCCCGTCCCCCGGTCGACCCGGCGGCAGTCCGCGCTTTCGGTCGGCCCAACGGCGTCGACGGTTCGTTCGTTGCCGAGGAATTGCGCCCGGCCAGCTTCCGTCGCGGTGACGACTTCACCCCCAGCGCCAGACCGCCGGATCCGGTGCTGCAGGAGGCGTTCAGCCGCCCGTTCGCTGGTGGCGAATCCCTGCAGCGCCACCCTGCTGATGCCGGGGCGCTGAACGGCGACAACCTCGGCGCCGAGGAACCTGATGACCCGTGGCGCGACCCCGCCGCCGGAGTGGCCCTGGGCACCCCCGCACTGGAGCGGCCCGCCCCCGTCGTGGTGGGTCCGCCGCCCGGCAAGCTCGGCGTCCGTGACGTTCTGTTCGGCGGCCGCGTCTCCTATGTGGCCCTGGCAGTGCTCGGCATCACCGCCCTCATGCTCGGCCTGGTCGGTGGCTGGGTCGGGCGCAAGACCGCCGAGGTGGTCGAGGCGTTCACCACTTCGAAGGTGACGTTGTCGACCTCCGACACCGGAGATCTTCCCCCCGGTCGTTTCTCGCAGGTTGCCGCCTCGGTGGCCGATTCGGTGGTCACCATCGAGGCCAAGAGCGACGAGTCGGGCTCACAGGGCTCCGGTGTCGTCGTCGACGGCCGTGGTTACGTCGTGACCAACAACCACGTCATCTCCGAGGCCGCTGCCATTCCCGGCAAGTTCAAGATGACGGTGGTCTTCAACGACGGCAAGGAGGTGCCGGCCAACCTGGTCGGCCGTGACCCCAAAACCGACCTGGCCGTGCTGAAGGTCGACAACGTCGACAACCTCTCCGTGGCCCGGCTGGGCGACTCGAGCAAGTTGGTGGTCGGCGAGGAGGTCGTCGCGGTCGGGGCTCCGCTGGGCCTGCGCAGCACCGTCACCAGCGGCATCATCAGCGCGCTGAACCGGCCGGTTCCGCTGTCCGGTGAGGGATCGGACACCGACACCGTCATCGACGGTGTGCAGACCGACGCCTCGATCAACCACGGCAACTCCGGTGGCCCCCTGATCAACATGAACTCCGAAGTTATCGGCATCAACACCGCTGGAAAGTCTTTGTCGGACAGCGCAAGTGGTCTCGGTTTCGCCATCCCTGTGAACGAGGTCAAGGCGACGGTCGACTCTTTGATCAAGGACGGCAAGATCGCCCACCCGACGCTGGGACTGACCGCCTCGTCGGTCAGCAACGATTTGGCGCAGGGCGCGCAAGTGCGCAACGTCACCGCCGGAGGGCCGGCCGACAAAGCCGGTATCAAGGAGAACGACGTTGTGGTCAAGGTCGGCGACCGCGACGTAGCCGACGCCGATGAGTTCGTCGTCGCGGTGCGGCAGTTGGCCATCGGAAAGGACGCCCCGATCGAGGTGATCCGGGAGGGCCGCAAGGTCACGCTGACGGTCAATCCGGCGCCGGACAAGGTGTCGGGCAGCTAACCGCCGATGTTCTCCAACGTCGGATGGGGCGAGATGCTGCTGCTGGTCGTCGTCGGCCTGGTGGTGCTCGGCCCGGAGCGGCTGCCTGAAGCCATCCGCTGGACCAGTTCGACCATCAAGCAGGCGCGCAACTACCTCAGCGGCGCCACCCGTGAACTGCGCGAGGAGTTCGGGCCGGAGTTCGAAGACCTGCGCGAGCCGTTCGACGAGCTACAGAAGCTGCGCGGCATGAGTCCTAAAACGGCGATCACTAAACATCTGCTCGACGGCGACGATTCTTATCTGACAGGTGATTTCGACAAGCCCGTCGTGAAGCCGCAGAGCGCGCCGCAGCCGCCAGCGCCGGCGATCGGGCCGGCGCCGTTCGACTCCGACGCGACCTGAGGGCGCAGGCCCGACGACCTACCGGCCGGCTGGGTCCAGCCCTAGCGACATGCCGGCCAATCCCCGTCGGCGAGAGGCCAGTTTGTCGGCGACGTTGCGCAGTTCGGTCGCCGCCGCCGAATCCGGGGCCGACAGCACCAGCGGCACACCGGAATCCCCGGCCGTCACCAACGCCGGATCCAGCGGGATCTGACCGAGCAGTGGGACATCGGCGCCCACCGCCCGAGACAGGCTTTCGGCCACCTGGCGACCACCGCCCTCACCGAATATCTGCATGACCGACCCGTCGGGCATCTGCAATCCGGACATGTTCTCCACCACGCCGACGATGCGCTGACGGGTCTGCAGCGCAATTGCGCCAGCCCGTTCGGCCACCTCGGCGGCCGCGCTCTGCGGGGTGGTGACCACCAGGATCTCCGCGCTCGGTAGCAATTGGGCCACCGAGATCGCCACGTCACCGGTGCCCGGCGGCAGATCCAGCAGCAGCACGTCCAGGTCGCCCCAGTAGACATCGGCCAGGAACTGCTGCAAGGCCCGGTGCAGCATCGGGCCGCGCCACACCACGGGGACATTGCCCTGGGTGAACTGGGCGATCGAGATGACCTTCACGTCATGGGCGACAGGAGGAAGGATCATCGACTCGACTTGGGTGGGACGGTCGGTGGTGCCCATCATCCGAGGGACCGAGTGGCCGTAGATGTCGGCATCGAGAAGGCCGACGTTGAGTCCGCGTTCGGCCAGTGCGGCGGCGAGATTCACTGTCACACTGGACTTTCCGACACCGCCCTTACCGGACGCGACGGCGTAGACGCGGGTGAGCGAGCCGGGCTGGGCGAACGGGATGACCGGCTCAGCGGCGTCCCCGCGCAGTTGCTTGCGCAACTCTGTGCGTTGTTCGTCGCTCATCACATCCAGCTCGACGCTCACCGCCCCGGTACCTGGGACGTCGGCCACCGCGGCGCTGACCCGGTCGGTGATCTCGGCCTTTTTGGGGCAGGCGGAGGTGGTCAGGTAAATCCCGACGTGGACGGCGCCGTCCGGCGCCACCGTGACGCTTTTGACCATGTTGAGTTCGGTGATCGGCCGGCGAAGTTCGGGGTCGATGACCTTGGCCAGGGCGGCGCGGACAGCTTGCTCCAGTTCGGTGCTCATCGCAGCCGAGTCTAGGGGGTCGGATCCCCCTTCGGCTGTCGGGGCAACTAGGCGGCGGGACCGGGAGGCGCGCCGAGGATCGGCGGTACGGGACCAGGTCCGGGCGCCGGTGCGGGCGGCGGGCCGGGCGCGGGCGGCGGTGGAGCCATCCATGGCAGCGGTGGCGCAGCCGGCGGGGCGGGCACCTCGGCGGCCGGTGCCGGGGGCATGCCGGGCAGCGGAGCGCCCGGTGCCGGGGGCATGCCGGGCAGCGGAGCAGCCGGTGCCGGCGGCATCCCGGGCAGCGGAGCACCCGGTGCCGGGGGCATGCCGGGCAGCGGGGCCTGCGGTGCCGGGCCGGGGCCGGGCAGCGGGGCGCCGGCCGGTGCCGGACCGGGCAGCGGCGCGCCGGGGGCGGGCGGCAGACCGGGCAGCGGGGCGCCGGGGAACGGAGCCATCCACGGCGGGGGAGTCGGGGCCATCCACGGCGGCGGTGCCAGCCACGGCGGCAGAGCCGGGTTGGGAGCCTGCGACGGCGCCAACTGCGAGGCCATGCAGATCACTTCGCAACCGTGCTGGGGCGCCACACCGGCCTCCGGGCCGGGACCGGGAAGCATCATCTGACCGGCCTGGGTGGTGTTGCTCAGCGCGAGCTGCGCCAGCGACTCGCCGTCGGGCAGACCCGTCGTACCGGGTCCGAGCCCGCCGGGCTTGTCCATATGCGTATCGCCCAGCGCCGGCACCGGGCCGCTGATGGCCGGCAGGTTCACCGGGGCCACGCCGGTGGCGTACGCCGCGGCCCAGCCGAGCACATTCTCGGCGTAGGCCATCGAGTTGTTGTAGCGCAGGATCGCCGTCAGGACCTGGGCCTGGTTGCGCAGGTTGAGGCCGTCGTTGCACAGGTAGCGGGCAGCGGAGAGGGAGGCGTCGAAGAGGTTCTGCGGGTCGGCCTTGCCGTCGCCGTCGCCGTCGGAGGCGAACCGCGACCAGGTCCCGGGCAGGAACTGCATCGGCCCCATCGCCCGGGCGTACACCGGACGCCCGCCGACATTGCTCTGCACGATGATCTCGTTACCGGGCAGGCTGCCGTCCAGCACGGGGCCGTAGATCGGGCGTATCGCGGTGCCCCGGTCATCGGTGGCCCCGCCGTTGGCGTGCGAGGACTCGATGCGGCCGATGCCGGCGAGCAGGTTCCAGCTCACCCCGCAGCCGGGCTGCGCCGCGGCCATGGTCTGCTCGGCCTTGCGGTAGGCCGACAGCGCCATCGCCGGAATCCGCAGACCACCGGCCACGCCCACGAGTGGGCCGGAGCCCAGCACAGCGGCAGGCGGCGGCTGCGACAACATGTTCCCCGCGAACCGGAAGTCCTCCGGCGGTTTGACCATCGCCACCACGGAGACGCCGTCGGTGTGGGCTGGTTCAGCGGCCGCCTGCGCGGTCGGTTCGGTGCCGTTGCCCGCAGCACCCGGACGTTGGGGGGTCGCGGCGACGGCACCGGCCAAAACCACAGGTGTCAACACGACAACGCCGAATGCGGGAGCCCGCATGACCCGGCCGACCCGGTGCCCTATCCCCACTCGCCTGTCCTCACCATCTCGTGAACCACGTCACCATACATAAGGTAATGACGGCGGCGGAACGCAATGGGTGCAGTCGTTATCGCGAGCGTGCACATCGGCGTCCGAAAACCAGCCGTCATCCGCTGCCTCTTTTGCCTCGCCGTCCTCCGCCGTCACTGTTACCGCCGTCGTCGCCGCCGTTATCGCCGGCCGATGTCGTGGGAAGCTGCGGCGAAACCCCGCCTTGCGTCCGGCCGCCCTGACGGACGCCACCGTCGCCCGCGGAGGGCGATTGAGCGGGTAGCTCCGGCTCGATGTAGGTCTCCGTCGGCGCGGTGCGCTGCCGGTCGCCCTGCAGCGCCACCGGGGGCGGTACCTCGACCTCGGCGGTCGGTAAAAGCGCAGGCTCGGGAACATTGGCGGCGAGCGGCGGCTCCACCCACGGCGCAGGTTCCGGTGGTGCGGCGATCACCGGCGGCGGGGTTTTCACGAGGTCCGGTCCGGGGCCGGGCAGCATCTGTACGGCCTGGGTGCTGGTACCCAGCACTAGTGGTGTTTGCGGTTCGCCCCTGGTGCGGCTGCGCTGCTGCGGACTAAGTACCGGGACTGAGCCGTGGATGGGCGGCAGATTGATCGGGACGCTGCCGGTGGCGTAAGCCGCCGCCCAGCCCAGCACGTTCTCGGCAAAGGACAGGGAGTTGTTGTAGCGCAGCAGCGCAGTCAGCAACTGCGCATGGTTGTGAAAGTTCAGCCCACTGCTGCACAGGTGACGAGCGGTCGCCAGGGTGGCGTCGAACAGGTTGTGTGGATCGGACTTTCCGTCGCCGTCGCCGTCGGAGGCGAATCGCGACCAGGTGGTGGAGGGGAGCGTCTTGGGTCCCTTCCCCTTGACGGACACCGACCTCATCGCGGCGGGGTTGCCTTTGGTGGGCGAGGACTCGAGACGGCCGATTCCGGCCAGCAGGTTCCAACTCAGCCCGCAGCCGGGAGCGGTGGCGGCCATGGTCCGTTCGGTCTTGCGGTAGGCCGACAGCGCCATCGGCGGAATTCGCAGACCGCCGCCGGGTCCGTCCAATCGAGCGGGGACAGCAGCCGGGGCAGGAGCGGGCTTAGGAGCGGGCGACTGCGCGGCGGCGACAGGTGCGGCGGAGATCGACGTCCGGTCCGGGGATGCCGCGACGGCGCTGGTCAGCAGGATTGGCGTGAGGACCGCGATACCGAACACAGGCGCCCGCAACGCCGGGCTGATACCGCGTGCTCCCACCAGTTCAGCCCCCGTTGTCGTCACCGCTAGCCGGTTGCCTAGTGGACCAGGCCAATGTACATATCCGGACTACGGCTGTAGCGCTTACTCGCCGGAGTACTCGGGATCGATCCTCTTGTTCCGGCGTTCGCCGTTGCCTTTCTTTCCCGACGCCTGCTTGCCGGACTGCCGCTTCTCGATCAGTTCCCGGACTTCGTCCAATTCGCGGCGCAGGTAGTCGCGGGTAGCCACCTCGCCGACCGCCAGTCGCAGCGCGGCCAGTTCGCGGGCCAGAAACTCGGTGTCCGCCTTGGTCTGCTCGGCGCGGCGGCGGTCCTCTTCAAGAGCGACCTTGTCGCGGTTCTCCTGCCGGTTCTGCGCCAGGAGGATGAGCGGGGCCGCGTAGGCAGCCTGGGTGGAGAAGGCCAGGTTCAGCAGGATGAACGGGTAGGGATCCCAGCGCAGTCGCACCGCGACGAGGTTCAGGGTGATCCAGACGATCACCAGGATGGTCTGCCACATCAGATAGCGGCCGGTGCCGAGGAAACGGGCTACCGATTCGCTGACCCGGCCCACCATCTCCGGGTCGAAGTGCGGCCGCCGCCGCGAGGACAGTGGGGTGTCGAGACGCTGACGGGGGTCGCTCACGTCGGCCCCCCGGTCACCGGGCCGGCGCCGGCTTCCTCGAAGCTCTCCCGCCAGTCGTCGGGCAGCAGATGATCGAGCACGTCGTCGACGGTCACCGCGCCCAGCAGGTGGCCCTCGTCGTCGAGTACCGGGCCGCAGACCAGGTTGTAGGCGGCGAAGTAGCGCGTCACCGAACCCAGCGTGGTGTCTGGGTCCAAGGTCGGCAGACCCCGGTCGATGATGCCGCTGACCAGGTTGGCCGGAGGTTCGCGCAGCAAGGCCTGCATGTGTACGCAGCCCAGATAGCGGCCGGTCGGCGTGGCGGTCGGGGGACGTACCACGAACACCAGCGACGCCAGTGCCGGGGTGAGGTCGGGGTCGCGGACCCGCGCCAGCGCCTCGGCCACCGTGGTGTCCGGCGCCAGCACCACCGGATCGGACGTCATCAGACCGCCGGCGGTGTCGGGGGAGTGACTCAGCAGGCGGCGCACCGGTTCGGAGTCCTCCGGGTCCATCCGCCGCAGCAGCGCCTCGGCTTCGGTCGGGTTCATCACACCCAGCAGGTCGGCGGCGTCGTCGGGCTCCATCGCCTCCAGCACGTCGGCGGCCCGCTCCGTGTCCAGCTGGCGCAGCAGCTCGGTCTGGTCGTCCTCGGAGAGCTCCTGCAGGATGTCGGCCAGCCGCTCGTCATCGAGGGCGTTGATCAGCTCGGTGCGCCGTTTGGCGGGCAGGTCCCGCAGAGCGTCGGCCACCGCGATCGGACGCTGCCCCTCGAACTGGTGCAGCAGCTGCGCCACCCCCTGGCCCGGCATCGCCAGTGCCGACGGGGTGAGTCCGGTGACGTTCTGCCAGTCGACGACGATGACCGCGCCGCGCCGCCCCAGCCGCCGGTGGCCGCGCACCGCCACCCGGGTCACCATCCAGTCGCGGGTGCGGGTCTGCTCGATGCCCAGGTCGACCACCACCAGGTCGACGCCGGCGAACTGCTCCTGCTCGGGGTCGTCGACCCGGACCCGGGTGTCGAGGATCTGACCGAGCACCAGCACCTCGCCGGGGCGCTGGGTGAACCGGCGCAGCGACACGTTGCCGGTGGTCAGGGTTACCGCGTCCGGCTCGATCGCGGTGACGCGCAGGATCGGAACGAAAATCCGGCGTCGGGTGGGTAGTTCGACGACCAGTCCCAGGACCCGTGGTTGCTGACGCACGATGCTGATGCTGACCACGAGGTCACGCACCCGTCCTAGGGATTCGCCGTCGGGTCCGAGCACGACCATCCCGGCCAGGCGCGCCGCATATACCCTGTTCACCGACGCCATGAATACAAAGGGTAGGAGTCTTCGGGTGGAAGTTTTTAACCGCCCGGCCGATCGGCCCGGATATCGACCCCGCCGGACGTGCCTCTCGGTCCCTGGCAGCAACCCGAAGATGATCGAGAAGGCCAAAGGGTTGGCGGCCGACGAAGTCTTCCTCGATCTCGAGGATGCCGTGGCGCCGGACGCCAAGGCTGCCGCCCGCACCCGGGTGGCGGCGGCCCTGTCCGGCCCTGGTTGGTCGGGCCAACTGCGTGGCGTGCGGGTCAACGACTGGACCACCCCGTGGACGCACGCCGACGTCATCGAGGTGGTGGCCGGTGCGGGGGCGCACCTGGACGTCATCGTTCTGCCCAAGGTCACCGATGCCACTCATGTGCACGCGCTGGACCTGTTGCTCACCCAGTTGGAGCGGGCGCACGGCCTTCCGGTCGGCCGGATCGGCATCGACGCCCAGATCGAGGACGCCCGCGGCCTGACGAACGTCGGCGCGATCGCCGCCGCGCCGCGGGTGCAGGCATTGGTCCTCGGACCGGCCGACCTGATGGCCAATCTGAACATGCGAACGCTGGTCGTCGGCGAGCAGCCCGAGGGCTACGACATCGGCGACGCCTACCACCACACTCTGATGACGATCCTGGTGGCCGCGAGGGCACACGGCGTCGCTGCGGTCGACGGTCCCTACCTGAAGGTGCGCGATGTGGATGCGTTTCGCCGGGTCGCCGCCCGGGCCGCGGCGTTGGGCTACGACGGCAAGTGGGTGCTGCATCCCGATCAGATCGAAGTGGGCAACGAGATCTTCAGCCCCCGGCAGGCGGAGTACGACCACGCCGAACTGATCCTGGAGGCCTACGACTGGCACACCTCGGTGGCCGGCGGCTCGCGCGGCGCGGCGATGCTGGGTGAGGAGATGATCGACGAGGCAAGTCGCAAGATGGCGCTGGTGGTCGCTGCCAAAGGGCGCGCGGCCGGGATGACCCGAACCGGGGTGCCGTTCGTTCCGCCGGTCGGGTGAGCGCCGTCCTATCTGCTGTTGGCGACCATGAAAAACAGGTACACGAACAGCGAGGCGGCGCCGAGAACGATGCCGGCGATCGCCAGTCCGTAACCCTCCTGGCGGGTCCGTTTGATCTGGTTGATCGCCACCAAGCCCAGCACGATCCCGACCGCCGAACTCACCACGCAGAACAGGCTCACCACCGACGCGATGATGGACAGGATCGCCAGCGTGTTGGTGCCCGGCAGATCACGCGGATGGCCGGCCCGGTAGTCGTAGCCGGCATACCCCGGCAGCGGCGGGTAGCCCGGCGGCGGCGGCGGCAGATAAGAACCCGGGGGAGGCCCGTACCCGTTAGAGGGCGGAAATCCCGGCTGTGCTGGCGCGGGGTACGCCGGTGGTCCGTACGCCGGATAGCTCTGCGCGGGCGGTATTCCGAAACCGCCGTACGCCGGCGGCGGCTCGACGGGCCACGGTTCGACTGGCAGTGGTTCAGCTGGCAGAGGCTGGTAGCCGCCGGCCTGTGGGGGAAGTCCGCTGTCGTTCGGCGGGGTTTCCCCGGGGTCGCCGCTGGCGGCTGTCATGCTGTCAACCTAGCGTATGTAAATCGGCATTAGTCGCTGTCCGACCGAAGGAGAACCACGCATGACCAGTCCCTTTCCGCCATCGCAGAACCCGGGTGGGGTCCCGGGCGGCGCCGCGGGAGCGTCGAGGCGCGGCCCGCTGAGCCTGCCGACGCCGCCGAAAGGATGGCCGGTCGGCTCATACCCCACCTACGCAGAGGCGCAGAAGGCCGTCGACTACTTGTCCGACAACCAGTTCCCGGTCCAGCACATGACCATCGTGGGCGTGGACCTCATGCAGGTCGAGCGGGTGACCGGCCGCCTCTCCTGGGGGAAGGTGCTCATCGGCGGGGTGCTCACCGGCGCCTGGTTGGGTGTCTTCATCGGCCTGCTCTTGGGCATCCTGACCAATAATCTGGGTCAGAGCCTGATCGCGGCGATCCCCGCCGGCATCATGTTCGGCTTGATCACGTCGGCGATTCCGTACGCGATGTCCAAGGGCACAAGGGATTTCAGTTCTACGATGCAGCTGGTGGCCGGACGGTACGACGTCCTGTGCGATCCGCAGAGCGCCGAGCGGGCGCGGGACATGCTGTCGCGCTTGGCGATCTAGCGACGGCAACGGTCCGCCCGCGGGTCTAGAGTAACCGCGGACCGGACGAGGAAAGGGGGATGGTTCTGATGAGCGTCGGCATGAATGCCCGGCGGGCGGCCGCTATCGGCCTGGCCACGCTGAGCGTCGGTGTCTCGGGCTGTTCCGGGACTCTGGACAGCCGGACGGTCACCCTCTACACCCCGGCCAGTGAGACCGCGACGTTCACCGCGGTGGCCAAGCGCTGCAACGAGGAGCTGGGCGGCAGGTTCCGAATCCAGCAGCTCAGCTTGCCCAAGGGAGCCGACGACCAGCGGCTGCAGCTGGCCCGCCGAATCACCGGCAATGATGACTCGCTGGACATCATGGCGATGGACGTGGTGTGGACGGCGGAGTTCGCCGAAGCCGGGTGGGCGCTGCCGCTGTCCGACGACCCGGCCGGCCAGGCTGAGGCCGACGCCAACACCGACACCCTGCCCGGTCCGCTGGCTTCGGCCACGTGGCAGGGCAAGCTGTTCGCCGCGCCGGTCACCACCAACACTCAGATGCTCTGGTACCGGCCAGATCTCGTGGCGCCACCACCGGCCACCTGGGATCAGATGATCAGCGAGGCCACCCGTCTGCACTCCGAGGGCAAGCCGAGTTGGATCGCGGTTCAGGCCAAGCAGTACGAGGGCCTTGTGGTGTGGTTCAACTCGCTGCTGGAAAGCGCGGGCGGTCGGGTGCTGTCCGAGGACGGCAAGACAGTCACCCTCGTCGACACCCCCGAACACCGGGCGGCCACCGTCAAAGCGCTACAGATCATCAAATCGGTGGCCACCGCGCCAGGCGCGGACCCGTCGGTCACCCAGACCGACGAGGGCACCGCCCGGCTGGCACTGGAACAGGGCAACGCCGCACTGGAAGTCAACTGGCCCTTCGTGTTCGCCTCGATGCTGGAGAACGCCACCAAGGGCGGGGTGCCGTTCCTGCCACTCAACGAGAAGCCGGAACTGGCCGGCGCTATCAACGAGGCCGGCACCTTCTCACCCACCGACGAGCAGTTCCAGGTGGCCTTCGACGCCAGCAAGCAGGTGTTCGGGTTCGCGCCCTATCCGGGGGTTATCCCGGGACAACCGGCCCGGGTCACGCTGGGCGGGTTGAACCTGGCGGTCGCTTCCACCACCCGTAAGCCCGCCGAGGCGTTCGAGGCGATCCGCTGTATCCGCAGCGAGTCCAACCAGCGCTACACCTCTATCGAGGGCGGCCTGCCGGCGGTGCGGGCTTCGCTCTACGACGACCCGGCATTCCAGAAGAAGTACCCGCAGTACGCGATCATTCGCGACCAGCTGACCAACGCAGCGGTGCGGCCGGCGACACCGAACTACCAGGCGATGTCGACGCGGATCTCGGCGACGCTGGCGCCGATCACCCAGATCGATCCGGAGCGCACCGCCGACGAATTGGCGGCGCAGGTGCAGAAGGCCATCGACGGTAAGGGGCTGATCCCATGACCGATCTGAGGACCGATCTGGGGACCACCCGTTCGGTGCTGACCGGCGATCGTCAGGCGCAGCGCCGGCTGGCGTATCTGCTGATCGCCCCGGCGGTGTTTCTGATGCTGGCCGTCACCGCCTACCCGATCGTCTACGCGGTCTGGCTGAGCCTGCACCGCTACAACCTGGCCAGCCCCAACGACACCGCCTTCGTCGGGTTCGCCAACTACGCCACCATCCTGACCGACAAATACTGGTGGACAGCGTTTTTCATCACTCTGATCATCACGGTGATCTCGGTGGCGATCGAATTCGTCCTCGGGCTCGCCCTGGCGCTGGTGATGCACCGGACCATCTTCGGCAAGGGTCTGGTGCGCACCGCGATCCTCATTCCCTACGGCATCGTCACCGTCGCCGCCTCCTACAGCTGGTACTACGCCTGGACGCCGGGCACCGGCTACCTGGCCAACCTGCTTCCCGACGGCACCGCCCCACTGACCCAACAGATTCCGTCGCTCGCGGTGATCATCCTCGCCGAGGTCTGGAAGACCACCCCATTCATGGCGCTGCTGCTGCTGGCCGGTCTGGCGCTGGTGCCCGACGATCTGCTCAAGGCCGCCGAGGTCGACGGCGCCGGCGCCTGGACCCGGCTGTGGCGGATCACCCTCCCGCTGATGAAGCCGGCCATTCTGGTCGCACTGCTGTTCCGCACGCTGGACGCGTTCCGGATCTTCGACAACATTTACGTGCTGACCGGCGGATCCAACGACACCGCGTCGGTGTCGATCCTGGGCTACAACAACCTGTTCAAGGCTTTCAACATCGGGCTCGGCTCGGCGATCAGCGTGCTGGTGTTCTTGGCGGTGGCTGCCATCGCGGTGATCTACATCAAGCTTTTCGGCGCCTCTGCCCCCGGCGCCAGCGACGAGGTGCGTTGAGATGCAGACTGACGGACGCAAAGTCGCCGGCTGGACGGTGATCAACATCCTGGTGGTGATCTACGCACTGCTGCCGGTGCTGTGGATCCTGAGCCTGTCGCTTAAACCCACCCAGGAGGTCAAGGACGGCAAGCTGATTCCGTCGTCGATCACCCTGGACAACTACAAGGGCATCTTCTCGGGTGACGCCTTCAGCTCCGCGCTGATCAACTCGATCGGTATCGGGCTGATCACCACGGTGATCGCGGTGGTGATCGGCGGGATGGCGGCGTATGCGGTGGCCCGGCTGGATTTCCGCGGCAAGCGGGCGCTCATCGGCGCCGCACTGCTGATCGCGATGTTCCCGCAGATCTCGCTGGTGACACCGCTTTTCAACATCGAGCGACGGATCGGCCTGTTCGACACCTGGCCGGGTCTGATCATTCCGTACATCACCTTCGCGTTGCCGCTGGCCATCTACACGCTTTCGGCGTTCTTCCGGGAGATCCCCTGGGATCTGGAGAAGGCCGCGAAGATGGACGGTGCCACCCCGGCCCAGGCCTTCCGCCGGGTGATCGCCCCGCTGGCTGCTCCGGGCATCGTGACGGCCGCCATCCTGGTGTTCATCTTCGCCTGGAACGACCTGTTGCTGGCCCTGTCGCTGACGGCGACTAAGGCCGCCATCACCGCGCCCGTCGCGATCGCGAACTTCACCGGCAGTTCGCAATTCGAGGAGCCGACGGGATCCATCGCGGCCGGCGCCATGGTGATCACCATTCCGATCATCATCTTCGTTCTGATCTTCCAACGTCGGATTGTCGCCGGGCTGACCTCCGGCGCGGTGAAGGGGTAGCGGGCTTATGGCCGAGATCGTTCTGGACGGTGTGACCAAGCGTTATCCCGACGGCGCCACGCCGGTGAATAACCTGTCGCTGACCATCCACGACGGCGAGTTCGTCATCCTGGTGGGTCCGTCCGGGTGCGGAAAATCCACCACGCTGAACATGATTGCCGGGCTGGAGGACATCACCTCCGGAGAGTTGCGCATCGGCGGTCAGCGGGTCAACGAGAAGACCCCGCGCGACCGCGACATCGCAATGGTGTTCCAGTCCTATGCGCTCTACCCGCATATGACGGTGCGCCAGAACATCGCGTTCCCGTTGACACTGGCGAAAATGGCCAAGTCCGACATCGACGCCAAGGTTGCCCAGACCGCCAAGGTCCTCGACCTGACCGCTCTGCTCGACCGCAGGCCGTCGCAGCTTTCCGGCGGTCAGCGTCAGCGGGTCGCGATGGGCCGGGCCATCGTGCGCAACCCCAAGGCGTTCCTCATGGATGAGCCGCTGAGCAACCTCGACGCCAAGCTGCGGGTGCAGATGCGCGCCGAGATCGCCCGGCTGCAGAACCGGCTGGGCACCACCACCGTCTATGTCACCCACGACCAGACCGAGGCGATGACCCTGGCCGACCGCGTGGTGGTGCTCCGCGCCGGCGAGGCACAGCAGATCGGTACCCCCGATGAGTTGTACAACGCACCGGCCAACCTGTTCGTCGCGGGTTTCATCGGGTCGCCGTCGATGAACTTCTTCGCGGCCACACCGACCGAGAACGGTCTGCGGTTGCCGTTCGGTGCCGTGGCCCTGCAGACCCTCGACAGCCGCGCGCTGCCCGCGCGGGTGATCGTCGGCGTGCGCCCCGAACATTTCGAGGATGCCGCGCTGCTGGAGCCCCATGAACGGGGCCGGTCACTGACTTTCGGTGTGACCGCCGATCTCGTCGAATCGTTGGGCTCGGACAAGTACGTCCACTTCTCCACCGGCGGCGCGGGTGTGAATTCGGAGCACCTGTCGGACGCGGAATCCGGCGCCGGCGAGAACCGCTGTGTGGCGAGGGTTTCCGCCGATTCCCATGCCGCGACCGGCCAGACCGTCGAACTGGCGCTCGACACCACCAGGCTGCAGGTGTTCGACGCCGACACCGGGGTGAACCTCACCGCGCCGCGTTGGTGAGTGATCCGCTGGCGGCGGTGACTGAGCACCTGCGTGCCCACTTCGCCGGACTGGGCATCGACTCCCCGCCCGATATCGCCAGCGTTACCTTTCTCGGCGTAGAACGCATGGACGTCCTGCGCTTCGGGCCCGATCCCCGCCCCGGGCGAAAAGACGTGTTTCACCATGTCTCGCTGGGCTGTTCGCGCTACCCGATGGCCGACCCGTCCGAGCCGGTGTCCGATCCACTGCGGGGGCCCCGGGCGGAGGTGGTGCTGAGTGTGCGGGCAGGCAGCCCGATGCCCGGACTGGCCCGCAGCCTCGCGGTGGTGGCGGCTACCCCGGCGGTCGAGGGTGTGGTGCTGGGGCCCGATGCGCTGGTCGACCTGTCCGGCCCGCTGTGGGGCGGGTCTCCGTTCACCGCTGTGCTGCTGGGGACTTCGGATATCCCCGATCTCCCGCTGGCCCCGCCGAAAGACCCGCTGACGTTTCTGTCGGCGGTGCCGATCACCCAGAACGAGGGTGCCTGGATCCGGCTCAAGGGCGCCGAGGCGATGCGCCAGGCGTGGGCCGACGACGGCGTCGACGTGCTCGACCCGTTGCGCCCGGCGTCGGGTTCCCCCGGTTCGGCCTGAGTCTTTTACAACCAGTGGTTGCGACGGAACGTCCGATACAGGAAGAAGCAGATCGTCACCATCACCAGCAGCACCGCCGGATAGCCCCACGTCCAGGTGAGCTCCGGCATGTGCTCGAAGTTCATGCCGTAGATGCCGGCGATCGCCGTCGGCACGGCCGCCATGGCAGCCCACGCCGAGATCTTGCGCATGTCCTGGTTCTGCTGCATGCCCACTTTGGCCGAGGCTGCCTGAACCAGCGAGGACAGCATCTCGTCGTATTCGGCGATCTGCTCGGCGGCGACGATCTGGTGGTCCAGCACGTCGCGCATCTGGCGGCGCAGTTCCTTGCTCAACAAGTCGGTGTTGTCCTTGATGACCCACTCCAGGTCATCGGTGAGCGGGGCGACCGCGCGTTTGAGTTCGACCACCTCCCGCTTGAGCAGATAGATCGGCTCGATATCGGTCTTGGTGGTCGGGGAGAAGGTGTTCTCCTCGATGGCGTCGACGTCGCTCTCCATCGCCGCGGTGACCGCGCGATAGGTGTCCACGATGTGGTCGGCGATCGCGTGCATCACGCCGTAGGGCCCCAGCAGCAGGGAGTTGCGTTCGTGCTCGAGTTTCTGCCGGATCGCGGCCAACCCGGTGTGTTCGCCGTGGCGGACGGTGATGACGAACTCCGGCCCGACGAACACCATGATCTCGCCGGTCTCGACGATCTCGCGGGCCAGTTCCACCGTCTCGTGCGGGACGTAGTTGACGGTCTTGAGCACCAGGAAGAGGTCGTCGTCGTAACGCTCGGCCTTGGGGCGCTGATGAGCGTGGACCGCGTCCTCCACGGCCAGCGGATGCAGGTTGTAGACCTCGCCCACCGACTGCATCTGCTGTTCGTCCGGCTCGTGCAGGCCGATCCAGACGAAGGCATCCTCGCCGGCGGCACTCAACTGGCGCACCGTGTCCAACGCCTCGGCGTGGTTGAACTCCCCGGACACCCGCTGTCCGTCGGAATAGACGGCGCAATCCACCACTGCCTTCGACACCGGCACCGGCTTGGTTCTGACCTCTATGTCGTCGGCCCGCCCCCGGTTGATTCCCAGCAGCGCCGGGGGTCGGGGGCGGAACGACGCCATGGTCGGGGGCCGTGGCCGAAACGACGCCATGATCCCCACCTCCCTCGAACAGTGATTCGTGGGCAAATGCTACGCGCCGGCCGGTTCCACCGGGGACGGACGCCGCGGAGCCGGTCGGGCGGTCGAGTACCCTTGCGCCGTGTCCGAAACGGTGTCTGTCCCCAATCTCGTCCTCGGCGACGAGGAGATTTTCGCCGCCCATCTGGGTGGCAAATTGTCGATTGAGCTGAAGACGCCGCTCGACACCCAGCGTGCCCTCTCCATCGCCTACACCCCGGGGGTGGCTCAGGTCAGCCGGGCCATCGCCGCCGATCGGACGTTGGCCGCTCGCTACACCTGGGCCAACCGGCTGGTGGCGGTGGTCAGCGACGGCAGCGCGGTGCTCGGCCTGGGCGACATCGGCCCATTGGCATCGCTGCCGGTGATGGAGGGCAAGTCGGCGCTGTTCAAGACCTTCGCCGGGCTGGACTCCATCCCGATCGTGCTGGACACCAAGGATCCCGACGAGATCATCGAGACGCTGGTGCGGCTGCGCCCCACTTTCGGTGCGGTCAACCTGGAGGACATCTCCGCGCCGCGCTGCTTCGAGATCGAGCGCCGGGCGATCGAAGCCCTGGACTGCCCTGTCATGCATGACGACCAGCACGGCACGGCGATCGTTGTACTCGCCGCGCTGATGGGCGCCGCGGCGGTGCTGGACCGCAAGATGAGCTCGCTGAAGATGGTCATCACCGGCGTCGGCGCCGCCGGGGTGGCGTGCGCCAACATCCTGTTGCAGGCCGGTCTGCGCGATCTCACGATGGTCGACTCGAAGGGCATCGTGCACAGCGGGCGCGACGACCTCAACTCGGTCAAAGCCGAACTGGCCTCGCGGACCAACCCGGAGGGCCGCTCCGGAGGCGTCGCCGAAGCGCTCAAGGGTGCCGACGTGTTCCTCGGCCTGTCGGCGGGCAAGGTGCCCGAGGAGATCATCGCCACGATGGCGCCCAACGGCATTGTGTTCGCCTGCTCCAATCCCGATCCCGAGATCCACCCCGAGGTGGCCAAGCGGCACGCCGCGATCGTCGCCACCGGGCGCAGCGATTTCCCGAACCAGATCAACAATGTGCTGGCCTTCCCGGGTGTGTTCCGCGGGGCGCTGGACGCCGGTGCCCGGCGCATCACCGAGAAGATGAAAGTGGCTGCCGCCGAGGCGATTTTCTCCGTGGTCGGCGACGATCTGGCCGCCGACCAGATCGTTCCCAGCCCGCTGGACCCACGGGTGGGGCCGGCGGTCGCCGCTGCGGTGGCCGCTGCTGCCGAGGTCTGAGCCCCGCGGCAATGAGGCACGCGGCCCTTCGCCTGCTGCTGTCTTTGATGGCGGTGGTGGCGGTCGGCTGCGGTGCCCCGGGCCCGGGCCCGTCACTGGCCGTCGGGGCCTCGTCGGACCCGGTGAACCGGCTGCTGGCCAACGTCTACGCCGCCGGACTGCGCTACTACGGAACCGCCGCTGAGGTGGCGGTCTCAGAAGACCCGCTGGCAGCCTTGGACACCGGAAAAGTCAGTGTCACAGCCGGTTTCACGAGCCGTCTGTTACAGCGGTTCAACCCCGGATCGGCCGCCCGCAGCGCCGAGCAGGTGTACCGCGCCATGGTCGGCTCGCTGCCCGAGGGGGTGGCCGCCGGGGACTACGCCGTGGCCGCCGAGGACAAGGCCGCCCTGGCGGTCACCGAGGCGACGGCGACCGCCTGGGACAGCCGAGACCTCGCCGCGCTGGTGCGCAGGTGCTCGCAGATGACCGTCGGCGCTGTGACCGGAGCCAGTCCGCCCGCCCAGGTGGGGGAGTGCGTACTGCGGCCGCCCCGCGAGTTCGGAACGCCGGCAATGGTCTTCGATGCGCTGAAGGCCGGGGTGGTGACCGCCGCCTGGACGACGACCGCGCAGACCGGGCTGCCCGGCGGCGTCGTCGTACTGGTCGACCGCAAGCCGACGCTGATCCCGGCACAGAACGTCGTGGCACTGTACCGGCGCAACGAACTGGGGAAGATGCAGTTGCGGGCGATCAACGAGATCGCCGGAGTGCTCGATACCGCGTCGCTGGTGACGATGCTGAGCCGGGTTGAGTCCGGTGCGGACCCGCGGTCAGTGGCCGAGGAGTGGCTGGCGGCCAACCCGCTGGGACGCTAAGTCTTTCACCTGGTCGGCGGCATCATGCGGCGGGTCAGCGCCACCACCCCACGCTGATAGCGGGAGCCGGTCAGCCGGACCAACATGTCGATGACCTTCGCATCGATGCCGATCAACACCCGGGCCTTGTTCTTGGCCACCCCGTCGAGAATGACTTGGGCGGCTTTCTCCGGGGTGGTCATGGTCAGCTTCTTGTCGAAAATGTCGGCGAGGGAGGCCTGATCGAGGCCCTCGGAGGCGGTGGCGTTGCGGGCGATCGCGGTCTTGATCCCGCCCGGATGGACGGTGGTCACCTTCACCGGATGCCGGGCGACTTCCATCTCCATCCGCAGCGCCTCGGTGAATCCCCGCACGGCGAACTTCGCCGAGTTGTAGGCGGCCTGCGCGGGCACCGCATGGATGCCGAAGAGACTGGAGATGTTGATGACATGCCCGTCGCCCGAAGCGATCAGGTGCGGCAGGAACGCCTTGGTGCCGTTCACCACGCCCCAGTAGTCGACGTCCATCACCCGCTCGATGTCCTTGAATGGGGTGATCTCCACGTCGCCGGTGTGGGCGATGCCGGCGTTGTTGTAGATCTGGTTGACCTTGCCGAAGTGATCCTTGACCTCGTCGGCGTAGAGCAGGAAGCGTTCGCGTTCGGTGACGTCGAGCCGGTCCGTCTTCACGTTCGCACCGATCGCGGTCAGCCGCTGCTCGGTGACCCGCAACCCTTCAGTGTCGACGTCGCTGATCGCCAGCGACGCCCCGGAGCGCGCCAGTTCGACGGCCAGCGCTTGGCCGATACCCGATCCCGCTCCGGTCACCACGGCAACTTTGCCGGCGAATCCCTGCATGAAATGCTCCTATTTGACGGGTGTCGAGATGCTTCGAGCCTAACAGCGGGGATTCGGGTGCGTAACGCCGCGGACCGCCCCGACGATGCCACGATCATGAGGTTCAGCACGATGACGGGTGCGTTGGTTTTGTCCGCGGGTCTGGCCGCTGGGGTGTTCGCCGCACCCGCGCAGGCCGACTCGGCGAGCGCCGTCGAGGACTTCCTGTCGACCCTGGACATCCTCGGCGTTTCCGGTATCGACCCGGGCCGCGCGGTGGCCATCGGTGAGTCGCTATGCCCGATGCTGGCCGAGGGCGGTCAGAGCACTGCCGACCTGGCCGCCACAGTGTCCGAGGCCATCGGTCGCCCACTGGGGGCTTCGGCCATGTTCACCGGTGCGGCCATCTCGTTCCTGTGCCCGCGGGCGGTGCAGAACGTCACCAGCGACCTGGCCAACGGAAAGCTGCCGCTGCCGCTGTTCGGCTGAGCCGTGCGCGAGTGTGCGGGCTATGCAGGGATTCCTCACCGGAATCGTGCATAGGGCTCACACTCGGGGCTTGGTGCCGAACGCTGCTGCGCTCAGCCGAACGCCTCGTCTCAGGCCGATGCTCCTCGGCCGTTCGTCTTCGCTGCGCTCAGCCGAACGCCTCGGCTCAGGTCCATGCTCCTCGATGTTCGCGTGCGGCGCTGGCGCGCCTTACGCGAACGCCTCGTCGATGATCTCCTGCTGTTCGACCGCGTGCACCTTCGACGACCCCGACGACGGCGCTGACATGGCCCGCCGCGAGATGCGCTTGATCCCCGTCAGCTTCTCCGGCAGCAGTTCCGGCAGCATCAGTCCGAACGTGGGCCACGCCCCCTGATTGGCCGGCTCCTCCTGCACCCAGAAGAACTCCCGCGCGTTCGGGTAGCTGTCGAGTGTGTTGGCCAGCCGGCGCTTGGGCAGCGGAGCCAACTGCTCGACCCGCACGATCGCGACGTCGTCGCGGCCGTCCTTCTGCTTGCGCGCCTCGAGTTCGTAGTACACCTTGCCGCTGGTCAGCAGAACCCGGGTGGCCTTGTTGCGGTCGCCGTCGCCGTCGGTGTAGGTCGGCTCCTCCAAGATGGAGCAGAACTTGCGCTCGGTGAAGTCGCGGACGTCGCTCACCGCGGCCTTGTTGCGCAACATCGACTTCGGGGTGAACACGATCAGCGGCCGGTGCACCCCGTCCAGGCCGTGCCGGCGCAGCAGGTGGAAGTAATTCGCCGGGGTGGACGGCATCGCGATGGTCATCGACCCCTCGGCCCACAGTTGCAGGAACCGCTCGATCCGCCCGGAAGTGTGGTCGGGACCCTGCCCCTCGTGGCCGTGCGGCAGCAGCAGCACGACGTCCGAGAGCTGGCCCCACTTGGCCTCGCCGGAGCTGATGAACTCGTCGATGATCGATTGCGCGCCGTTGACGAAGTCGCCGAACTGCGCCTCCCACAGGACAATTGCCGCAGGGTTGCCCACCGAGTAGCCGTATTCGAAACCGACCGCGGCGTACTCCGACAGGGGGGAGTCGTAGATCAGGAAGCGTCCGCCGGTGGGCGTGCCATCCGGGTTGACGGTCAGCAGGTCCAGCGGGGTGAACTCCGCGCCGGTATGCGGGTCGATCACCACGGCGTGGCGCTGGGTAAAGGTGCCGCGTTTGGTGTCCTGACCCGACATCCGGATCAGCTTGCCCTCGGCGAGGAAGGTGCCCAGCGCGAGCAGTTCGCCGAAGGCCCAGTCCACCTTGCCCTCGTAGGCCATCTCGCGGCGCTTCTCCAGCACCGGCTTGACCCGGGGATGCACGGTGAAGCCGTCGGGCACCGTCAGATGGGCGTCGCCGATACGGGCCAGCAGCGCCTTGTCCACCGCGGTGGTCATGCCGCGCGGAATCATCTGCGCCATCTCCACCGACTCGCTCGGCTCCACCGCGTGCTTCTCGAGTTCGCGGACCTCGTTGAACACCTGCTCCAGTTGGCCTTGGTAGTCGCGCAGGGCGTCCTCGGCCTCCTTGATGGAGATGTCGCCGCGGCCGATCAGTGCCTCGGTATAGCTCTTGCGGACACCGCGTTTGGTGTCGATGACGTCGTACATCGCCGGGTTCGTCATCGACGGGTCATCGCCCTCGTTGTGGCCGCGCCGGCGGTAGCACAGCATGTCGATGATGACGTCTTTGTTGAACGTCTCGCGGAAATCCATCGCCAGCCGGGCCACCCACACGCAGGCTTCCGGATCGTCGCCGTTGACGTGGAAGATCGGTGCCCCAACCATTTTCGCGACGTCGGTGCAGTACTCCGACGACCGCGAATATTCGGGCGCGGTAGTGAAGCCGATCTGATTGTTGACGACGATGTGGATGGTGCCGCCGGTGCGATAGCCCTTGAGTAACGCGAGGTTCAGGGTCTCGGCGACCACGCCCTGGCCGGCGAAGGCGGCGTCGCCGTGCAGCATCAGGGGTACCACCGTGAACTCGCGCGCATTGCCGTTGGCGTCGACGCGAGAGATCAGGTCCTGCTTGGCGCGCACCAGACCCTCCAGCACCGGGTCGACGGCCTCCAGGTGCGACGGGTTGGCGACCAGCGACACTTCGATGTCGTTGTCGCCGAACATTTGAATGTAGGTGCCGGTGGCGCCGAGGTGGTACTTGACGTCACCGGATCCGTGCGCCTGCGACGGGTTGAGGTTGCCCTCGAACTCGCTGAAGATCTGTGAGTACGGCTTGCCGACGATATTGGCCAGCACGTTGAGCCGGCCGCGGTGCGGCATACCGATGACCACCTCGTCGAGCCCATGCTCGGCGGCCTGGTCGATCACCGCGTCCATCATCGGGATCACCGACTCGGCGCCCTCTAGCGAGAACCGCTTCTGCCCAACGTATTTGGTCTGCAGGAAGGTCTCGAACGCCTCGGCGGCGTTGAGTTTGCTCAGGATGTACTTCTGCTGTGCGACGGTCGGCTTGTCATGGCGGACCTCGATCCGCTCCTGCAGCCACTTCTGCTGCTCGGGCTCCAGGATGTGGGTGTACTCCACGCCGACGTGCCGGCAGTACGCGTCGCGCAGCACCGACAGCACGTCGCGCAGTTTCTTGTACTGCTGACCGGCGAAGCCGTCGACCTTGAACTCGCGGTCGAGGTCCCACAGCGTCAGGCCGTGGGTGAGCACGTCGAGGTCGGGGTGCATGCGGAAGCGGTTCTTGTCCAGCCGCAGCGGATCGATGTCGGCCATCAGGTGGCCTCGGTTGCGGTAGGCGGCGATCAGCTCGATGACGCGGGCGTTCTTGTCGACGATCGAGTCCGGGTTGTCGGTGCGCCAGCGCACCGGCTCGTAGGGGATGCCGAGGTCGAAGAAGATCTCGTCCCAGAAGTCGTCGGAGAGCATCAGCTGATGGATCGTCCGCAGGAAGTCGCCGGACTCCGCGCCCTGAATGATGCGGTGGTCGTAGGTCGAGGTCAGCGTGATGAGCTTGCCGACGCCCAGTTCGGCGATGCGTTCCTCGCTGGCGCCCTGGAACTCCGCCGGGAACTCCATCGCCCCCGCGCCGACGATCGCGCCCTGGCCGGCCATCAGCCGTGGCACCGAATGGACGGTGCCGATGGTGCCGGGGTTGGTCAGCGAGATGGTCACCCCGGCGAAGTCCTCGGCGGTCAGCTTGCCGTCGCGGGCGCGTCGCACGATGTCCTCGTAGGCCGCGACGAACTCGGCGAATTGCATGCTCTGGCAACCCTTGATGGCCGCGACCACCAGTGAGCGCTTACCGTCCTTGCCGGCCAGATCTATCGCCAGGCCCAGGTTGGTCTGGGCCGGTGTGACCACGTTCGGCTTTCCGTCGATGACGGCGTAGTGGCGGTTCATGTTCGGGAACTTCTTGACCGCCTGCACGATCGCGTAGCCGAGCAGGTGGGTGAAGCTGATCTTGCCGCCGCGGGTGCGCTTGAGGTGGTTGTTGATGACGATGCGGTTGTCGATCAGCAGCGTCGCCGGGATGGCCCGCACGCTGGTGGCGGTCGGGATCTCCAGCGAGGCGTCCATATTCCGGACGACGGCCGCGGCCGCGCCGCGCAGCACCTGGGTCTCCTCGGCGGCAGGCGGGGTGGCCGGTTCCGACGGCGCCGAAGCGGGCGGGGGCACCGCAGCGGGGGCGGGAGGCGGCGATGCCGCGGCGGGCGGCGGTGCCGGTGCTGGGGTGGGCGGGGCCTGCGGCGCCGGCGCCGGCGCCGGTGCCTGTTGGGCCGGGGCCGGGGCCGGGGCGGGGGGCGGGGCAGCAGGAGGCGGGGCAGCGGGAGTCGGCTTCGGAGCCGGACGGGCCGGCTGCCCGTTGGACGCCGATGTCGGCTCCGGGTGGTAGTCGACGAGGAACTCGTGCCAACTCGGGTCCACCGAGGAGGGATCGTCGCGGAACTTGCGGTACATCTCCTCGACCAGCCACTCGTTCTGGCCGAAGGGTGAACTCGTGTCGCTCACGGAAACGCTCGCCTCGATTCTGCTGCCCGGTTTGGCCGCTGCATGACCAACGTCTCAAGGCTATCTCGTGGCGGAGCCTAAACCGGGGTCTAAGCCTGTTCGATGGCGGGCCGATCGCCGGCGCCGGGAAGCACGTGCAGGGTCACTGGCCAGCGGGCCGGCGCCGGGCCGAACGCCTTGCGGGCGTTCCCGACGATCTTCTTGCCCATCATCCGATTGCCGCCGCCGCCCACCGCCGCGCCGATGCCGACGGGCAGCGCCTTGCCGAACGCCATGGCAGTCCGCTTGATGGCGTACTTCTTGACGAAGTACTGCGTCATCTGCGAGTTGAGCTGGGACACCACCGGCAGCGGTAGCAGCTCCGCCTCGGCCAGCCACGCGCCACTGGTCCGTCCGGCACCGATGAGATCCTTGACCCCGCCCGAACCGTCCTCGCCGACCAGCGCGGCCAGCACCAAGGTGCGCCGCCGCTCACGATCCTCGACCGGGATGCCGTGCACCTCCGCGACGGCCAGCACGAAGGCCGCTGTCGTCTCCAGGAACAGCACGGTCTCGCCGGCCACCGCGGACAGCGCGGTGATGGTGCCGATGCCGGGGAAGGCCGCCGCGGAACCGACCGCAGCGCCGCTGGCCATCACTGCGGCCAGGTAATGCTTTTCCAGCTTGGTGACGATCTCCGCCGGGGTGGCGTTCGGGTTGGCCCGGCGCAGCCGCGCCACGTAGGCCTTGACGGCCGGGGCCTGCAACCGAGAACTGGACTCCAGGATGTGGGACAGCGCCTTGGCCGACATTCCCGAATCCTCGGGTTTGGCCGGCAGGTTCTCCGGCGTCTGCTTACGGCCAAACTTCATCTCGGGCCTTCCGTCCGGGCCAGATGTCTTCTGGCATGGTGTTCAGGCTAACGAATGGTCCGGTCGCGAAAGTGCCCGGCGGTGACCCGTGTCACCGCCGCGCTCAACGGCCCCCGATGTCGGGATAGCGCAGCACCGCCCCGATGCCGTCGGCCGGGGCCAGCCGCTCGTCGGTGCGCACCAGCGCCGCTCCGGTCGACACCGCGAGCAAAGGCAGCGCCTCGTCGGCGCGCAGCACCCGGTCGGGGGCGCCGCCCAGGTCGGAGACCGTGACGGCGTCGGTGCCGATTAAAGCCAACTGGTCGTGGTCGGCCACCACCGTCGCCTCGCCGAGGTCGCCGATGATCAGGGTGTCCACCGCCCCGTCACGCAGTGCCGCGGTGACATCCGCCAGGCCTTCGACAGCCAGGCCGGTGCCGCGTCCGGCGGCGAAGCGCTGCGCGGCATCGTCGAGCGCGGCCACCCGCAGCTTGCCGAGCTCGTCGGCGATGCCCTGCTCCACCTGGGCGTGGTCGGTGCCGCCGGTGCGCCCGCCGCCCTGCAGCTGCACCGCAGTGCCGGCGACCCGCTCGGGCAGGGCCGCGGCCAACTCGGTGCGCGCATCGCCGGTGAGAAACACGACGTCGACGCCGTTCTCGTCGAACAGATGGGTGATCCGGTCGGCGACTTCGCGGATGTTCTTGCGGACGGCCTCGTCGACGCGGCCCTGCGGTCCGCCGTAGCCGGCGGTATCGGCCTTATGCGCCTTGTGCACCGGGTGGCCGGTGCCGTCCACACTCTCCGTGCGGATGGCGCCATCGCGCAGCATGATGTCGGCGCCGGTGTGGTCGACGGCGACGAGCATGGCGGTGGTGTGCAGCCTGCCGTGTTCGATCACCGGAACGATGTGGGGCAACTCGGAGACTCGGAGGACGGTCGTCGGTGGCGGCACATCAAGCCGCTCGTCGAGCACGATCTGTGTTCCGGATGCGATCACAGCGCGGCCGCTGCGCCCGACCGGCGGGTGCTTGGCGCGGACCGCGGCGTCGAGCGCGTCGATCACCGCGGGGTCGACAGAGGCGTCTTCGAGATTCTTGCGGACATCGCGGAGCCGGGCGTCGAGTTGGGCTGCGGCGTCGGCCGTGTCGTGTGAATCGTCGAAGAAGACGGACACGAACGGGCCTGGCGCCGTCACAAGTCGGCGGAAACGGTCAGCGTGCATGGATACCCCCCATTGACGTTCTCCCTACCGCCAACCTAACAAGCCCCGGCAGGGCCCAGCACGGGTGATGCTGGCAGCATCTGTTTCATGGGTGACCCGGCTGCCGCGACGACGAGGGCGCCCGGAGAGATCGTCAACCCGTGGAACACGTTGTGGGCCATGCTGGTCGGCTTTTTCATGATCCTGGTCGACTCGACCATCGTCGCGGTGGCCAACCCCACCATCATGGCGGCGTTCAACATCACCGACTACGACACCGTCATCTGGGTCACCAGCGCTTATCTGCTGGCCTACGCGGTACCGCTGCTGCTGTCCGGCCGGCTGGGCGACCGATACGGTCCGAAGAAGATCTACATGATCGGGCTGGCGGTCTTCACGCTGGCGTCGCTGTGGTGCGGCCTGTCCGGGTCGGTCGGCATGCTCATCGCCGCTCGGGTGGTGCAGGGCGTCGGCGCGGCGCTGCTCACGCCGCAGACCCTATCGACGATCACCCGCATCTTCCCGCCGGATCGGCGTGGGGTGGCGCTGAGCATGTGGGGTGCCACCGCCGGGGTGGCGACACTGATCGGCCCGCTGGCCGGCGGTGTTCTGGTCGACCACTTCGGCTGGTCGTGGATCTTCTTCATCAACGTCCCGATCGGTATCGTCGGCCTGGTGCTGGCCGCCCGGCTGGTCCCGGTGCTCCAGACCCACCCACACCGTTTCGACGTTCTCGGGGTGCTGCTCTCCGGCGTCGGGCTGTTCCTCATCGTGTTCGGCTTGCAGGAGGGCCAGACCAACGACTGGAAGCCCTGGATCTGGGCGACGATCGGCGGCGGAGTGGTCGCGATGGCGCTGTTCGTCTACTGGCAGTCGGTCAACCGGCGAGAACCGCTGATTCCGCTGGCGATGTTCGGTGACCGCGACTTCAGCCTGGCCAATGTCGGCATCGCCGTGATCGCTTTCGCGGTCACCGCGATGATCCTGCCGTTGATGTTCTACGCCCAGTCGGTGTGTGGCCTGACTCCCACCGGGGCGGCGCTGCTGACCGCGCCGATGGCCGTCGCCAGCGGCGTGCTCGCTCCTTTCGTCGGACGCATGGTCGACCGGGCGCATCCCCGCCCGATCATCGGGTTCGGGTTCTCGACGCTCGCGGTCTCGCTGTTGTGGCTGTCGATCGAGATGACGCCGACCACCCCGATCTGGCGGCTGCTGCTGCCGTTGGGGGCGATGGGCTTGGGCATGGCGTTCATTTGGGCGCCCTTGGGCGCCACCGCCACCCGCAACCTGCCACCACGGCTGGCCGGTGCCGGTTCGGGTGTGTACAACAGCACCCGGCAGGTTGGTTCAGTGCTCGGCAGTGCGAGCATGGCCGCGTTCATGTCGGCGCGGCTGAGCGCTGAAATGCCCTCTGGGCCAGGAGGTTCCGCGTTCAGCGGCGAGTCCGACGTGACGCAACTTCCATCGTCTCTCTACGACCCGTTCGCCCATGCGATGTCGCAGTCGATGCTGCTGCCGGCGTTCGCGGCGCTGTTCGGGGTGGTGGCCGCTGTCTTCCTGATCGGTTCGCAGGGGTTGGGGGATCAGTCGAAAAGCACCGCTGGGTTGAGGTAGCCGGTCGGGTCGAGCGCCGCCTTGACAGTGCGCATCGCGGCGATGTCCCCGGACTCCCGCGCCATCCCCAGGTAGGCGCGTTTGCGGCTGCCGACGCCGTGCTCGGAACTGACGTTCCCGCCATGGGCGGCAATGAGTTCCATCATCGGGCCGTAGAGAGCTGCTTCCTGCTCGGCGTCGCAGCGCAACACATTGAGGTGCAGGTTGCCCTCGCCGATGTGGCCAAACAGCAACGGAATTGATTGTGGCGCAGTTTTTTCGGACAAGGCGGCGGCATCGGAGGCGAACGATGCAACCGCCGACAGCGGCAGCGAGATGTCGAACTTGACCGGGGGCCCGAACATGCCCACCACTTCGGCCATGGCCTCGCGCAGCTGCCACAGCCGTTGCTGGGCAACCGAATCCACGCCCACCGCCGGTGGGCCGCACAGCGAAACCCCGTC
The DNA here is from genome assembly GCA_032117575.1 of Mycolicibacterium sp. Lineage (GTDB taxonomy): Bacteria > Actinomycetota > Actinomycetes > Mycobacteriales > Mycobacteriaceae > Mycobacterium. The sequence continues at coordinate 12,223 of JAULZA010000113.1, read as the reverse complement.
CAGTGCGGCTGCCAGCCGGTCGGTGGGGTCGATGTCACCGGCCAGTTCGACCAGCAGCAGCCAGTCGGCCGGCACCGGCGCAGCCAGGTCCAGGTGTTCGGCGGCCAGCGCAGCCGCCCGGCCGTCGACGAGTTCCAGTGCGGCGATGGTCTCGACCTCGCGCAACATTCGGCCGGCGCGCACCAGCGCCGCCAGTCCATCGAAGCCGCACACCGCCGTCACCCGGTGCCGGGGTACCGGGTGCAAGCGCAGATCCACGCCGGTGATGACCCCGAGGGTTCCCTCCGACCCGACGAACAGCGACGTGAGGTCGTAGCCGGTGTTGTCCATCGCCACCCGCGGGTGCCGGCGTAGCACCGACCCGTCGGGCAGCACCACATCGAGGCCGACGATCTGTTCCCGCATAGACCCGTAGCGCACGGTGCGCAGGCCGCCGGCATTGGTTGCGGCCATCCCGCCGATGGTGGCCGAATCGCGGGCGGCCAGGTCCACACCGAAGAGCAGCCCGGCGGCCGACGCCGCGCTGTGCACCTGCGCCAGGGTCACCCCGGCGCCCACCCGGACCTGCCGTTCGACGGTGTCGACGTCACCGATCTCGGTGAGCCGCTCGGTAGACAACAGAACGTCACCGTGTTCGGGCACGGTGCCGGCCACCAGCGAGGTGCGTCCGCCCTGCACAGTGACGTAGGCACCGGCGTCGCGGCAGGTCCGCAGCACCGCGGCCACCTCCTCGGTACTGCCCGGCCGAACCAGCGCGGCGGCGGCGCCGCGGTAGCGGCCGGTCCAGTCCACGCTGCGGACGGCCAGTACGTCGGGCTCAGTGCTGAGGTGGGTCGCGCCGACGATGATGGACAGCGCGGCCGTCAGGTCCGTCGGCGTGGTCATGGCTGGGCGGTCATGGTTGAGCCGAGAGGAACAGGAACGTCGCCAACAGGACCAGATGCACCACGCCCTGCAGGGGCAGCGCGCGGCCCTGCGCCAGCGTCAGCACCGAGACGATGACCGACAACGTCAGCAACACGATCTGCGTCGGTTCCAGGCCCAGCGTCAGTGGTCCGGGAAGCCAGATCATGGCGATCGCGATCGCCGGGATGGTCAGGCCGATCGACGCCATCGCCGAGCCGTAGGCGAGGTTCAGGCTGGTCTGCACACGGTTGCGGGCGGCGTTGCGCACGGCGGCGATGGTCTCCGGTGCCAGCACCAGCACGGCGATCACCACGCCGACCAGCGGGTAAGGCAGACCCAGACCGGTGACCGCGCCCTCGATGGCCGGTGACAGCAGCTTGGCCAGACCCACCACCGCGACCAGTGCGGCCAAAAGCAGCGCGAGACTGAGCGCGGCGGCCGGTCCCGTTGGCGGGTCGGCGTGCCCGTCGCCGTCTTCGTCGAGCAGTCCGATCACCTGGCCGTGCCGATCAGCGGCGACGGGAAGGAAGAAGTCACGGTGCCGGATCGTCTGGGTGAACACGAAAGCGCTGTAGAGCACCAGCGATGCCACCGCCGCGAAGACGAGTTGGGAACCGGAGTACTGCAGACCCCCCGCGCTGACGGTGAATCCGGGCAGCACCAGGCACACTCCGGCCAGCGTCACCACGGTGGCCAGCGCCGAGCCCGAACCGGAGGCGTTGAACGACACCAGACGGTGCCGAAGCGCTCCGACCAGCAGGCTGATGCCGACGATTCCGTTGAGGGTGATCATCACCGCAGCAAAGACGGTGTTGCGGGCGTACGTCGAGGCACCGGCCCCGCCGCCCATCATCAGCATCACGATCAGCCCGACCTCGATCACGGTAACGGCGACGGCCAGTACCAGCGAGCCCAGCGGTTCGCCGACGCGGGCCGCGACCACCTCCGCGTGGTGGACGGCCGCCAGCACCGCCGCCACCAGACAGCCCGCGATGAGCACCAGTGTCAGCGGATGTCCGTGCCGCGCCCACGTGGCCAGCAGCACCGCCAGCGCCAGCAGTGGCGTCAGCAGCGTCCACCGCGGTTGTCCACGCTGTTGTCGACTGATAGCCGCCGCGCTCATCCCTAGACCGTAGGTGGTTACCTGTCAGCCGCCGGGTTCGGTCAGGTCTGTCATCGGACGTTGCCGATCAGTTCCACCCCATTGCCGTTCCAGCGGAACTTCACCACGCTCTGCAGTCCCATCCCGCCGGCGAAGGTCAGCGCGACGGTGTCGCCGGTGCTCTGAGTGGCGTCGATGCCGTTGAACCCGTAGGTGTCCGGAATGCCGGTGGGGATGTACTTGCCGAGGTGGAACATCACCGCCCGGGTGTTGGGGTTGGGGGCGTTGGTATTGGCCTTGACGATCACCGCCGACAGCGGCGCGCACTCGTTGTAGTTGCCGGCCACCGGTTCGGGGTTCCAGCCCTGCTGACTGCGCGGATCCTTCGGCAGGTCGGCCACCGCCTGGGCGATTGCCGGGGCGGCCAGGTTCACCGCGCAGGGGTCCGGACCCGGGGGAGGTGGTGGTGCCGCAGGGGTGGCAGCGGCAGACGGGGTGGGAGCCGATGTCGACGGCATCGGGGTCTTCGACACCGTCGAGTCACCCGACCCGCACCCCGCCACCGCTGCGGCGGCGGCAAAGCTCAGCACCGAAAGAGTCAGCCGACTTCCCACGCCTCAGCACGGTACCGTCGCCGCCCCGGGGCACCGGGCATGACGCGCGACACGACTAGACTTCCAGCGCAATGACACACCCTGACAGCGGCACGCACGCCGTAGCCGACGCTCCCGTCGAGACCTTCGCCGACCTGCAGATCCACCCCGCGGTGCTGCAGGCGGTCATCGACGTCGGCTACGAGTCGCCGTCGGCGATCCAGGCCGCGACCATCCCCGCCCTGATGGCCGGCTCGGATGTAGTGGGCCTGGCCCAGACCGGCACAGGCAAGACCGCCGCGTTCGCCATCCCGATCCTGTCCCGCATCGACGTCACCAGCAAGCACACCCAGGCGCTGGTGCTGGCCCCCACCCGCGAGCTGGCCCTGCAGGTGGCCGAGGCGTTCAGCCGGTACGCCGCGCACCTGCCGAAGATCAGCGTGCTGCCCATCTACGGCGGTCAGTCCTACACCGTGCAACTCGCCGGGCTGCGACGCGGGGCGCAAGTGGTCGTCGGCACTCCGGGCCGGGTGATCGACCATCTGGAGCGCGGCACCCTCGACCTCTCGCATCTGGACTACCTGGTGCTCGACGAGGCCGACGAGATGCTCCAGATGGGCTTCGCCGAAGACGTCGAACGCATCCTGTCCGACACCCCGGAGTACAAGCAGGTCGCGTTGTTCTCGGCGACCATGCCGCCGGCCATCCGCAAGATCACCACCAAGTACCTGCACGACGCGGTGGAGGTGAAGGTCAAGTCCAAAACCGCGACCGCCGAGAACATCACCCAGCGCTTCATCCAGGTCGCCGGTCCGCGGAAGATGGACGCGCTGACCCGCGTTCTCGAAGTCGAGCCATTCGAGGCGATGATCGTCTTCGTCCGCACCAAGCAGGCCACCGAAGAGGTGGCCGACAAGCTACGGGCGCGCGGGTTCAACGCGGCGGCCATCAACGGCGACGTGCCCCAAGCCGTGCGCGAGCGCACCATCGCGGCGCTCAAGAGCGGTTCCCTCGACATCCTGGTCGCCACCGACGTGGCCGCCAGAGGCCTTGACGTAGAACGCATTTCGCATGTGCTCAACTACGACATCCCGCACGACCCGGAGTCCTACGTGCACCGCATCGGCCGCACCGGGCGGGCCGGACGTTCCGGCACCGCGCTGCTGTTCGTCTCGCCACGGGAACGCCACCTGCTCAAGTCCATCGAGAAGGTCACCCGCCAGCCGGTCACCGAGGTGCAACTGCCGTCCGTGGACGACGTCAACGCACAGCGGGTGGAGAAATTCCGCGACTCGATCAACGACGCGATCGGCGGCCCCGGGTTCGACACCTTTCGGCGGCTCGTTGAGGCCTACGAGCGCGACAACGACGTCCCGATGGCCGACATTGCTGCCGCGCTGGCGGTGCTGAGCCGCGACGGCGCGGAGTTTTTGATGACCGAACCGCCGCCGGAGAAGCGCACGGAGCGCGCGGACCGTCCTGAGCGTGAGCGCGCCCCGCGCAAGGTGCGCGACGATCTGGCCACCTACCGGATCGCGGTGGGCAAGCGGCACAAGGTCAACCCGGGTGCCATCGTCGGGGCCATCGCGAACGAGGGCGGCTTGCATCGCAGCGATTTCGGGCACATCAGCATCAAGGTGGACCACTCGTTGGTGGAGTTGCCGGCGAAACTGCCCCACGAGACGTGGAAGAAACTGGAGAACACCCGCATTCAGGGTGTGCTGATCGACCTCAAACCTGACCGCGGCAGCGCCGCGGGACCCCGGTTCTCCGGCGGAAAGCCGCGCCGTCCGAAGCAATGACCTCAAAGATCGGCGAGGTCGACCAGGGCGGTCTGGAGGCCGTCTCGACCGTCGACCGCGTCCCCTCGCTCACCGGTGTCCGGGCGCTGGCCGCGATGCTGGTGGTCGGCACCCACGCCGCCTACACCACCGGCAAGTACACCCACGGTTTCGCCGGACTTGTCTACTCCCGCATGGAGATCGGCGTGCCGATCTTCTTCGTGCTGTCGGGGTATCTGCTGTTCGGGCCGTGGGTGAAGGCCGCCGCGGCCGGCGCCCCGGCGCCGTCGGTGCGGCGCTACGCCTGGCACCGGGTGCGCCGCATCATGCCGGCCTACGTCGTCACCGTGCTGGTGGCGTACGCGATCTACCACTTTCGCGACGGCGGGCCCAACCCTGGTCACACTTGGTGGGGTCTGTTCCGCAACCTGACTCTGACCCAGATCTACACCGATAACTACGGTTTCGCGCTGCTGCATCAGGGGCTGACCCAAATGTGGAGCCTGGCAGTGGAAGTCGCGTTCTACGTGGCGCTTCCGGTGCTGGCGTATCTGCTGCTAGTGGTGTTCTGCCGGCGGCGGTGGCAGCCGCGGCTGCTGCTGGCCGGCCTGGGTGGTCTGGCTCTGATCAGCCCGGCCTGGATGGTGCTGGTGCACACAACCGACTTCCTGCCCGACGGCGCGAAGCTGTGGCTGCCTGGTTACCTGGTGTGGTTCCTGGGTGGAATGCTGCTGACGGTGCTCGCCGCTCTGGGCGTGCGGTGCTACTGGTTCGCGGCGGTGCCGTTGGCGGTGATCTGCTACGTGATCGTCTCCACCCCGATCGGCGGAGAGCCGCAGACCTCGCCGTACGGACTGGCGCAGGCGCTGGTCAAGATGGCGTTCTATACGGTGATCGCCACACTCGTGGTGGCGCCGCTGGCGTTGGGTGGCGGAGGCACAGCGCGGCGTCCCGCCGACGGTGGTTGGTACTCCCGGCTGCTGGCCAGCAGGCCGATGGTCTGGCTCGGTGAGATCTCCTATGAGATCTTCCTGGTGCATCTGGTTGTGATGGAGGTCGCCATGACCGAGGTGCTGCACTGGCACGTCTACACGGGGTCGATGCCGGGCCTGTTCGTGACGACGATGGTGCTGAGCATCCCGGTGGCCTGGCTGTTGCACCGGTTCACCCGGGTGCGCAGCTGAAAGTCAGATCAGCGCACCCGGATTGAGGATTCCGTCCGGATCCAGCGCCGCCTTGATGCGGCGGTTGAGCTCCATTGCCTCCGGCCCGAGTTGCCCGGCCAGCCACGGCTTTTTGAGCCGGCCCACCCCATGCTCCCCGGTGATCGTGCCGCCCAGGCTGATAGCCAGGTCCATGATGTCGCCGAACGCCTTTTCCGCTCGCGCGGTCATGGCTGCGTCGTCTGCGTCATAGACGATCAGCGGGTGGGTGTTGCCATCGCCCGCGTGCGCGATCACCGAGATGGTCAAGTCGCCTTCGGCGGCGATCTTGGCCACCCCGGCCACCAGATCCGCCAACGCGGGAAGCGGCACGCCGACATCCTCCAGCAGCAGTGAGCCTTTGGCTTCCACCGCGGGGATCGCGTAGCGGCGGGCGACCACGAACGCCTCGCCCTCCGCCGGGTCGTCGGTCGAGAAGCATTCGGTTGCACCGGCTTCGGTGAACACCCGGGCCATGAACTCGGCGTCCGCGGCGCCGGCCGGACCGCGGTCGTCGGAAGCGGCCACCATCATCGCCGCGGCGTTGCGGTCCAGGCCCATCCGCAACTTGTCCTCGACGGCGTTGATCGCCACCGAATCCATGAACTCCAGCATCGACGGCCGGATCGTGCCGGTGATCTCCACCACCGAACTAACCGCGGCCTCCACCGAATCGAAGGTGGCCACCACGGTGGCCGTGGTGTGCTGCGGCGGCAGCAGCCGCAGCGTCACCTCGGTGACGACGCCGAGAGTTCCCTCGCTGCCGACGAACAGCTTGGTAAGGCTCAGCCCGGCCACGTCCTTCAGTCGCGGGCCGCCGAGGCGCACCGCGGTGCCATCGGCCAGCACCACCACCATGCCGAGCACGTAATCCGTTGTGACGCCGTACTTCACGCAGCACAGGCCGCCGGCGTTGGTGGCGACGTTGCCGCCGATGCTGCAGATCTCGTACGACGACGGGTCCGGCGGGTACCACAGGCCGTATTCGGCGACACACTTCTTGACCTCGGCGTTGAGCAGACCGGGCTGGACCACCGCGGTGCGGGTGACCGGGTCGACGGTGATCTCGCGCATCTTCTCCGTCGACAGCACGATGCCGCCGTCGAGGGCCGTCGCGCCGCCGGAGAGCCCGCTACCGGCGCCCCGGGGCACCACCGGAACCCGGTGCGCGCTGGCCCAGCGCAGAACCGTCTGCACCTCTTCGGTTTTGGCCGGCCGCACCACCGCCAGCGGGGTACCCGCGTTGGGATCGGCCGCCCGGTCGTGTCGGTAGGAGCCGAGGATGTCGGGATCGGTGACGACGGTGCCCTCGGGCAGGCCGGCGATCAGCTCCGGCAGTGCGCTCGCGGTCATTCAGCCATCCTAGGAGGCTGTCGTGGCCCCGGACTCGCAGCTATCGTCAAGCTCGCGCAACGCCGGTATCCACGGGCAGACTGCGGCGAGCATGGTGATCGGCACCGCCAGCGCCAGGAAGGCGGCGGTCAGCCCGAACCGGTCCACCAGCGGGCCGGCCAGCATGAAGCCCACTGGTCCGGCGGCGTAGGCCATCGACGTCATGACCCCCAGTACGCGGCCGCGTAGCTGCGGCGGGGTGCGGGTCTGCATCACCGAGTTGTAGATCGGGCCGATCGGACCGTAGACCAGGCCGACGATGGCCGAGAGCACCAGAATCACCGGCAGCGGCGGCAGGAATCCGATGACTATCGACGCCACACCGAACGTCATCGTGGCGGTCAGCACGGTGTTCCGCCGGCTCGCGATCCGGGATAGCACCGCCCAGCTCAGCGCGCCGACCAGGCCGCCGATCGACAGCGCCATCAGCACCCAGCCCAGCTGGGCCGGCTCATCGCGGTCGGAGAAGTACTTCGGGAACAGCACACTCTCCATCGGCAGATACAGGCCGGTGACGGCCAGGTCGATCAGGCCCAGGGTGCGCAGCACCTTGTTGTGCCAGACGAATCTGAGCCCTTCGAGCATGCCGGACACCACTCCCTCCGGCTGCTCCTCAGGCGGGGGCCGGCCGGTACCCGGCAGCCGCAGCGCTGCCATCGCCAGGATCGCGAGGCAGAACGCCGCGGCGGTGACCCACATCGTGTTCACCGCGCCGACGGTTGCGATGAGCATGCCGCCGATGCCAGGTCCGGTGATATAGGCCAAGTTGAAGGTGGCCTCGTAGACGCTGTTGGACTGGTCCAGCGTCCAGCCGGCCCGCTCGGCGGCCTCAGGCAGCATGGATCGGCGCGCCGTCATCCCGGCGGGGTCGAAAAACGCGCCGAACGCCGCGAGGGCGGCGAGCACGGCGGTGTTGAGGATCTCCATCCCGGCCGTCATAGCGAGGATCGGGATGGCCGCCACCGAGAGGGCGGACAACGCGTCCGCGAGCATGGCCACCCGGCGGCGGCCGAGGAAGTCCACCGCGGTGCCGGCGATCAGTGTGGCGGCCAGCAGCGGGAAAGTTGCCGCAGCGGCCACCACCGCCGCCGATCCAGCGCTTCCGGTGCGTTCCAGCACCAGCCAGGGCAGGGCCACCAGCGAGATCCCGTTGGCGGCTGCGGCGAGGAACGTCGAGCACAGGATCAGCAGCCCCGGCCCGCGCGATGTCCTCATCGGCGCCAGCTTAGGTCCAGCGGTTGCTGTGACTCGCTAAGCCCGAGTTCAGCCGAGCGGTGTCCTCGGCCGCCACGTCCACCCGATGTCTTGCATGGCATCTGCCCGGCTCAGCACCGGCGCCATGCGCACGGTTCTCTCCAGTCTCCCGGTATTCCGACCCTCGCCCGGATAAAGTTCCGTAACGATGCGTTTGATCTCTATCCTGACGCCCGCCCAGAAGGCGCGCCGCGACTTCCTCAGACAGGCCGGCGAGAGCATTGCTCATCAGGTGATGCCGCCGGGTTGGATTGTGCAGTGGGTCGTCCAGGAAGACGGCGATGAGCCGGATCTCTGCGCTGATCTCGCCTCCTTTCCCTTTGCCGACCATCGTCCGAACCGGAGGCAACTCGGCCCGGGTCCAACCCGAAACCTGGCCCTGAGCCGTGCCAAAGGTGAACTCGTCCGCGTCCTCGACTCCGACGACTTACTGCTACCCGAAGCCCTCGCAGAGGTCATACGCGCCTTCGAGTGCTACCCCGAAATCCATTGGGTGGCATCGCAAGCCGACGACCTTCTCCCTAATGGGCAGCGGCTCGCGTGTCCGCTGCCCATAGCGGCGGGACTGATCCTTCCCGGCACCGTCACCGATTACATCTGTCTGGGCGGTACCCCCCCATACCGGTCCACCCGGCCGGGTTGACCATTAGAACGACCACCGTCCTGGCACTCGGCGGCTGGGGAGGGTACCCGGTCGGGGAGGACTCCCACCTGCTCGCCGCATTGGCAGAACTCACACCCGGATACCTGCTTCCCACCGTCACTTGGCTGTACCGCAAACACCCGGATCAGATCACTGCGTCAGTCGATGACTGGCAGGACATCGCACGACTGACAACTGCCCAACGCATTGGAGCCATCCGGAAACTCCATCTCGGTTTTGGCCGATCCGGGACCGCCTAGACACACCCCCCGTCGACTTACGTCGAAGCGACCACAGCTACCCGGGCCGGAAGTCGAATCGTAGTGGGGCAGCGGTCGTTGACCAGGGTCATCGGTGGATTCGTTGATTAGATTGAGCCGATGTCCTGTTGCCCCCATCCGCGCACCGGTGCGCTGTTCGCCTCCCCGGTGCCGCCGGGGTCCGGGTGGCCCGGCGACCCCGCGACCGCGGCAACTCCGGTGGCGCTTGACGCGGGGCAGGTCGCCGAGTTGGCTACCGCCGTCCACGATTTGGGCACGCTGGATGCCGAGGTGAGCGTCTGCCGGGCCTGTCCGCGTCTACTCGCCTGGCGCGAAGAGGTGGCGGTGACCAAGCGGCGCGCGTTCGCCGGCGAACCGTATTGGGGGCGGCCGATAACGGGGTGGGGTTCGTCAACGCCGAAGATTCTGATCCTCGGTCTCGCCCCCGCCGCGCACGGCGGCAACCGCACCGGGCGCGTCTTCACCGGCGACCGTTCCGGCGACCAGCTGTTCGCCGCGCTGCACCGCGCGGGACTGGTGAACGCACCGGACAGCGTCGACGCGGCCGACGGACTGCGGACCGAAACCGTTCGGATCGTGGCGGCCGTGCGGTGCGCGCCGCCTGGAAACGCCCCCACCCCAGCCGAGCGGGCGACGTGTGAGCCGTGGCTGTCCGCCGAATGGCGCCTGATCGCCCCGCACGTCCGGGTGGTGGTAGCGCTCGGCGGGTTCGCCTGGCTGGCGGCGCTGCGGCTGCTCGGCGGCGAATTGGCAGGCCTCAAGCCCAAATTCGGGCACGGGGCGGTCGCGGACTTGCCGTCTGGTGTGCAACTGCTCGGTTGCTACCACCCCAGCCAGCAGAACATGTTCACCGGCCGGCTGACCCCGGCGATGCTCGATGACATCTTTGACGAGGTCAGGGCACGAGCCGGATTACCGGGATCGGCCGGCTAGTCCGCGCCTGATACGCGTCGTACCGGTTGGCGTTGTTGGCGTTGACGATTCGCCACAGCCGGGCATAGTCCGCATCATCGGGCAGCACCGCCTGCGCGGTGACCCTGAACCGGCGTGGTCCGACGTTGATCTCCACCCGCGGGTTGGCCTTGAGGTTGTGGTACCAGCCGGGGGCGCGGCGGTCACCGCCGTTGGAAGCCACCACCAGGTAGGTCTCGCCGTCTCGGGCGTAGGACAGCGAACTGGTGCGCGGCAGGCCGGTTTTGGCCCCGACGGTGTGCAGCAGCAGGCTGTTGGGGGCGCCGGGAATCCGGTGCCCGATCCATCCGTTGCTGCCTTGATACACCGCGTCGTGCACCCGCACGAACGTCATCAGCGCCTTGTCGGCCAGCCCGCTCACGGCAGCACCGCCAACGCGTCGCGCAGGATCCGTCCGGTGGCTTCCCGGTCCGGGTCGCGGCGCAGCAGCATGCCCTTGGCGAAGGAAAGCTTGTCGCCGTCGCGCCGCGGGACCACGTGCAGGTGGATGTGGAAGACCGACTGAAAGGCCGACTTGCCGTCGTTGATGGCGATGTTGTTGCCGGTCGCGGCCAGCCCGGAGGCGCGGGTGGCCTGGGCGATGCGCTGCCCGACGGTGAGCATGCCGGTCAGCAGCCCAGCCGGGGTGTCGGTGAGGTCCACACTGTGCGGTTTCGGGATCACCAGGGTGTGTCCGCGGGTGAACGGACGGATGTCGAGGAAGCCGAGATAGTCGTCGTCCTCGTACACGCGGACGGCCGGTGCGTTCCCGGCGACGATTTCGCAGAAGACACAGGACATCGGACCACCGTAGCGGTTTGGCGGGGTTGCCAGCGGCTACGCTCCCGTGGGTGGACGCCACCGACCTCGCCTTCGCCGGCGCCGCTGAGCAGGCACGCCTGCTCGCCGCCGGCGCCATCACCGCGCCGGCCCTGCTGGAGCGCTATCTGGACCGCATCGCGCGGATCGACCGGGAGGTGCGCAGCTTCCGGGTGGTCATGGCTGAGAGCGCCCGCAAAGAAGCCGCTTCCGCCCAGGATCTGCTCGATGCCGGCGAACGGCTTCCGCTGCTGGGTGTTCCGATCGCGATCAAGGACGACGTCGACGTCGTCGGGGAGTTCACCTGCTTCGGCAGCAGCGCCTACGACATGCCCGCCAGCCGCGACGGCGAGGTGGTGCGCAGGCTGCGGGAGGCCGGTGCGGTCATCATCGGCAAGACCGCGGTGCCGGAGATGATGCTGTGGCCGTTCACCGAGACGGTGGCCTTCGGCGCCACCCATAACCCTTGGGATCTGGCCTACACGCCGGGCGGCAGCAGCGGTGGTAGCGCGGCGGCGGTGGCGGCCGGTCTGGCGGCGATGGCGCTGGGCTCCGACGGCGCCGGATCCATTCGTATCCCGGCGACCTGGTGCGGGCTGTTCGGCCTCAAACCGCAGCGCGACCGGGTGCCGATCGGACCGCACGAAGACGCCTGGATGGGGCTGAGCGTCAACGGGCCGCTGTGCCGGACGGTGGAGGACGCCGCACTGTTCCTCGACGCCACTCACACCGGCAAGGCGCCGCGCGGCGGGTTCGTCAAGGCCGCCGCTCGCAAGCCGGGACGGCTGCGAATCGCTCTGAGCGCCAAGCTTCCTCCGACGATGGTGACCCGGATCGGCCGCGCCCAGCAGCGGGCGCTCGACGGAGTGGAGAAGCTGCTGCGCGATCTCGGTCACGAGGTGCTCTGGCACGACCCCGACTATCCGGCCTGGGCGATGTACGGCCATGTGCTGCCACGGATGTGGCGTGGGGTGTACGAGGACGTGCAGAAGATGCCGCATGCGGAGCGCCTGGAGCCGCGTACCCGCGCCATCGCCCGGATGGGCGGCCTGATCTCTGAGCGTCGGATCAACAAGGTGCGCGCCGCGGAATCCAAGCTGGCCGCCCGGGTGCAGTCCATGTTCGACGACTTCGACGTGCTGATCACCCCGGGCACCGCCACCGGACCGTCTCGGATCGGCCAGTACCAGCACCGCGGCGGCGTGAGCACGCTGTCGCTGGTGTCGGCCCGGGTGCCGTTCAACGCCATCTTCAACGCGACGGGCCAGCCGGCAGCGTCGGTGCCGTGGTTCCTGGACG
>JAULZA010000112.1:0-6948 GCA_032117575.1 Mycolicibacterium sp. | reverse complement strand
TCGGCGGTGCGGGCAGCGGCGGGGGCGCCAACGGCACAGCCGGGACCACCGGGTTAGCCAGCAGCGGCGCGGCCGGCGGCCGCGGCGGCAACGGCGGCGACGGGTTCGACGCCTCGGAACTGAACGACGGCAGCGCCGGCGGCAGCGCCGGGTCCGGCGGCCGCGGTGGAGCCGGCGGCAACGCCGGAGTGGGTTCCAACCCCGCCCAAGGAGGTAAGGGCGGCGACGGCGGAAATGCCGGAGCCTCCCAACGGGGCGCCGGCGGTGTCGGCGGCGTAGACGGCACCCTCGCTTCGCGTGACGGCACCGACGGCGGCGCCGGCGGCCGCGGCGGCAACGGCGGCAACGGCGGCGCCGGCGGCGCTGCCGGGCTAGGCAGCGGCGGGGGCGCCAACGGCACAGCCGGGAAAAATGGCCTCGCCAGCAACGGCGCAACCGGCGGGCGCGGCGGCAACGGCGGCGACGGGTTCGACGCCTCAGGACTCAACGACGGCAGCGCCGGCGGCAGCGCCGGGTCCGGCGGCCGCGGTGGAGCCGGCGGCAACGCCGGGGCCGGAGCCAGCGGCGGGAACGGCGGTGCCGGCGGCGATGCCGGTGATGCCGGCGACGGTGCCGCTGGCGTCAACGGCATCAACGGCACCCGCGGCGCCCGTGCGGGCACCGCTGGTGGCGCCGGCGGTCGCGGCGGCAACGGCGGCAACGGCGGGGGCGGCGGCATCGGCGGCGTGGGCACCGCCGCCAACGGCAGCACCGGCGCACAAGGCTTGGCCAGCGACGGCGGCCTCGGCGGTGCCGGTGGTAGCGGCGGATCCGGCTATGACGCCGGCAACGACGGCGACGGCAGTGCCGGCGGCAACGGCGGCAACGGGGGTGCCGGCGGATCCGGCGGTAACGCCGGCACCGGAGCCAACATCGCCAAGGGTGGCGACGGCGGTGCCGGTGGCGACCCCGGACAAGGTGGCGACGGGGCCGACGGCGACGCCGTCAACGTCGACGGTGGCGCCGGCGGTAACGGCGGCGTCGGCGGAGCCGGCGGTCTCGGTGGCGCCGGCAGGATCCTCGGAGCCACCGGGGGGACTTCGACCGCACCGGGCAATGGCGGAGACGGCGGCGACGGGTACAGCTTCTCGGGAACCGGCGGTACTGGCCGTTCCGGTGGCCACGGCGGTGCGGGCGGCAACGCCGGCTCGTACGGCATCGGCGGCAACGGTGGCAACGGCGGAGACGGCGATTCGGGTGTCCCAGGTGCGGCCGGCTCCAACGGTGGCCCCGGCGTCGACGGCGCAGCGGGCGAGGCCGGCGGTAAGGGCGGTGACGGCGGCCGCGGCGGTAGCGGGGGCAAGGGCGGCACCATCGCCGGGGCTGACGGCAACGGTGGCAACGGCGGGGCGGGTGGCGTCGGCGGTGTCGGCGGAATCGGCGGCAACGGCGGTAACTCCACAGATCCGAACATCAGCGGCGGGGCCGGCGGAAACGGCGGCACAGGTGGTGACGGCGGAAACGGCGGCACGGGCGGCACCGGCGCCGTCAGCGGACTTCTGGGTATCGGTGGAAACGGCGGAGACGGCGGCGCGCCCGGCAACGGCGGGAACGGCGCCGACGGCACGGCGAGCGCCGTCAACGGCAGCGCGGGCGGCATCGGCGGCATCGGCGGCGTCGGCGGTCAGGGTGGTACCGGGGCGCAAGCCGGCACACCGGGCGTCACCTCGACAGCCTTCGGCGCCCCAGGCCTGCCCGGCGCCAGCTTCATCGTTGTCCCTCCGGTCGTGCCTGGCGATACGGGTGGCTCAGGAACTGCCGTCGCCGCACCAGCAGCGGTTCCGCCGCCGCCCGCCGCGGTCAGTGCTCCCGCTCCCAGCGTTGCCGCCCCCGCGGCCGCTGCGGCTCCCGCGGCCGCTGCTCCGGCGGCCGCTGCTCCGGCACCTGCGGCGCCTGCAGTGGCCGCACCCGCGGCTCAGGACCCGGCGCCCAGTGCTCCGCAGGCACCGCCGATCCCGGCGGCCGCGCCCGCAGCAGTCGCAGCGCCGCCCGCGGCTGCACCGCCCGCTGACACACCGACGCGTCAGCAGCGTGGGCGTACGAGCGCGGGAACGAGCGCCGGAACGCCGTTCCCGATTGCCGGTGATGACTGGGGCTACAAGCCGGACACCCCGGCCAACATCCTGGGCATCCTGGTGCTGCTGCTGATGGCATCGATCCCCACGGCTGCGAAGGCAGCCGGCGGTTCGGCCGCCAAGGCCGGGGCCTAGGCGGCGGCTTCCTCTTCTTCTTTTTCCTCGTCCTTTTCCGCCTTCTGCTCTTCCTTCTCCTTGGCCGTCTTACGCATTTCGCGCATCAGGTTGGCGTACACGACGACAACGGCGACACCGAGAATAATTTCGCACCAGAAGAAGGCGAAGAAGTCGAGGAGAACACCCAACGGCGGCACGCCCGGAACGAAACTGCGCATCGCGGGAAAAGCGAATAACAGCACCAGGATTAGCGGAATCATGAATCGCACGCTCTCCGAGGCTCCGCCCCGGAGCAACCAGAAGACGGTCAAGACCACGATGGTGGTGAGTGTCAGCATCAGCGCCGAGGTGAAAATCGCGAAAAACAGCGTGGTCGGCGCACGAGAGACACGCAGCGTCAGATCACGGACTGCGCCGTCGGCCGACAGGAACTCCGAGGTCAGCCCGACGATGTAGCCCGGGGTGGACGCGTCCACCGACAACGAACTGGGAATGGGAGAACCATCGGCGTTGCGGACCTCCAGCCGAAGATTCGACTCGTAACGGTCCAAGGGATACATGGCGATACGACCGGACCGGAGTGGCATCCGGACGTCGGCAGGCAGGATGATCTCCGATGCTTTGTAATCGTCGTGGATGACGTCGGCGCCGCCGATCACGACGACCTCGATCGGCCGGCTCAGCGCGTTGCCGTCTTCCGACAGCCCGCCCACCGGCTGAAACGCGAGCCGCATGCGGACCACTTTGTCCGCCGGTGCCACATCCACGACATTCGCCGTCACCCGAACGCCCTCGGCCAAATTCGGGTCGCCGACCACCAGGGACGACTGCTTGGTTTTGAGGAACGACGACAGTATGAAAAACACGAAGCTGGCGATGATGGTCAGCGCGACGAGAGCGACAAACAGCCATTTCAATTTCCGCCGGCGTAGCGCTCTCGCGTGGGATGCGGCGTAGTCGACTGGTGCACTGTCCTTGGTGACCATAACTCATCAGATTAGCGAATTGTCAGATTCGCTAAGCATAATTTGCCCAATTGGCCCCAGCTATGCGACGCCCTTGAGCATCAAATTCCAGTACATGAACGGCAAGCCGTATTTCTTCAGGTACCAGTAAGGCCGGTGCGGCTTCGTCGGGTTCAGGACCGGGAACGACGGCTTGAGGTTGAAGTCGTAGTCGAACTCGGCGAGCAGCATGTCGTGGGTCGACGTGACGATCGGGCAGGAGGCGTAACCGTCATAGGACGCGGTGAGCGGCCGACCCTTGAAATGAGAGTCGATGTTCTCCACGACGACGGGGGCCTGCTTGCGAATCGCGGCACCGGTCTTGGAGTTCGGAGTCGAGCCGGCATCCCCGAGTGCGAACACGTTCGGATAGCGGACGTGCTGCATGGTGAACTTGTCGACCTCGACGTACCCGGTGGGCTCACCGGTCGACAGCCGACTGGTCTTGATCCAGTCCGGGGCCGACTGCCGCGGGACGGCGTGGAGCATGTCGTAGGACAGCGTGGTGTCGGTACCGCCCTCACCGACGGCGCTGACCGTCACCTTCCGGGCGTCGCCGTCAATCGCGGTGATCTCCGAAGAGGTGTGCAGGTGGATGCCGTAGTCGGCGATGACCTTATCGAGACTGTCGGCGATCGCCGGGATGCCGAACGCACGCGGCGTCGGCAGCACCAGATGCACGTCGATGTTCTTGAGCACACCCTGTTTGCGCCAGTAGTCGCTGGCGAGGTAGGCGATCTTCTGCGGCGCCCCGGCGCATTTCATCGGACCCGACGGCATCATGAACACCGCTGAGCCAGAACGGGTTGCGCGGATGAAGTCCCACGTCCGCGGCGCCAGGTCGTACTCGTAGTTCGTCGAGACCCCGTTGCGGCCCAGCGCGGCCTCCAACCCCTCGGTCTTGTTCCAGTCCAACTGGATACCCGGGCACACCACCAGCACGTCGTAGGCGTAGGTCGAGCCGTCCTCGCAGGTGATCGTGTTGCCTTCCGGGTCGACCTCGCTGGCGGCCTTCCGGATCCAGGTGACGCCCTTGGGCATCACCGACGCCTCCGGCCGCTCCGTGGAGGCCACATCGGCCTGGCCACCGCCCACCAGCGTCCACATCGGCTGGTAGTAGTGCTTGTCGGACGGCTCGATCACGGCGACGTCGGTGTAGCCCTTGCGCAGCAGGCGCGCAGCCACGGTGATGCCGGCGCTGCCCCCGCCGATGATGAGGACCTTATGCTTTCCGGTGGTCTTTCCGGTTGCGCTTCCCGTTGTGCTCATGATGTGTTCCTCTGGTGATCAGGCGTTCTGGGTTGCTTCCTCCCAGGCGTTGTATCCGCCCAGGACATCGCTGACGTCGCCGAACCCTCGCTGACGCAACAGACTCGCCGCGACCGATGACCGATAGCCCCCGGCACAGTAGACCACGGTTGGCTTGTGCGGGTCCAACTCAGCGATCCGGTCCGGCAGCTGGCCGACGGGGATGTTGACCGCGTTGGCGATCATCCCCGCTTCGGCCTCACCGGGGTTGCGGACGTCCACGAGTTGCAGCTCCGGCATGCCGGCGATGCGCTCGTTGAGCGCGGGCGCGGTCAGCCTGGACGCGATCTGGACGTCGCCGCGGTGATCGAACATGACCTCGTAAGGATCCTTGAGATAGCCGATGACCCGGTCGAAGCCGATGCGCGCCAGCCGGTTCTTGCCCTCCAGCTCCCGGCCCGGCTCATCCGTCAGGATGATGTCGACATCGGGCTTGATCACCGATCCGGCGAACTCCGCGTAGCGGCCCTCCAGCCCGATGTTGACCGCGCCACGCAGATGCCCCTGGGCGAACTCCTCGGGCGTGCGGCCGTCGACCAGGATCGCGCCGGCCTTCTCGGCCGCGCGGACCTGCTGGTAGCTCATCGGGGTCGGGAGCTTGGTCTCGTCAAGCAGTTCACGGTCCTTGCGGTTGAGGATCGCGTCGTACACGAAATAGCCCGGCGCCGGCGGCTGACCTTCGGTGACCAGCTTCATGAACACGTCCTTGGTGGAGGCGCGCAGTGCGTAGTTGGTCTTGCGCTGCTCCCCCATGGTCGACCACAGATCAGTGGACAAGTTCTTGCCGCAGGCCGACCCCGCGCCGTGGGCCGGATACACCCGGGTGGCGTCCGGCAGGGGCATCAACTTGTTATGCAGCGAGTCGTACAGCTTGTCGGCCAGCTCGTCGCGGGTGAATCCGATGGAGGCCAGCAGATCCGGTCGGCCGACGTCGCCGATGAACAGGGTGTCGCCGGTGAGGACGCCGTACGGGGCCCAAGAATCAGGGTCAGCGTCGTCTTTGTGCTCGTAGATGACGATGCTCATCGATTCCGGGGTGTGGCCGGGGGTGTGCAGGAACTCCAGTTGGACGTCCCCCAGCGAATAGCGCTCGCCGTCGGCGACTCCGACGTAATCGAATTCCGGCTGGGCCACCGAGGAGTACACGATCTTGGCGCCGGTGGCCTTGGCCAACTCCAGGTGACCGGAGAGGAAGTCGGCGTGGAAGTGCGTCTCGATGACCAGGTCGATGGTCATGCCGAGTTCCGTGGCGTCGGCGATGTACTCGCTGACGTCGCGCTGCGGATCGACGACGACGGCGCGACCGGTGGTCTCGTCGCCGATCAGGTACGACGCGTGTGACAGGCAGTCGAGGTAGTACTGGTTGAACTTCATGATGGCTCCTATTTTCTACGGTTGGGTCGGCTACGGGTAGGTCGGCTTACGCGAGGGCGAGAAAAAGTTTTTCCAGTTCGGCTTCGGTGAGCGGGTTTCCGTCACCTGCGGTGCCTGCGGCGCATTCCCGCAGTCCGCACGCGACGAGTTTGAATCCCGCCCGGTCCAGCGCCTTCGATACCGCGGCCAGCTGGATCACGACATCTTTGCATTCGCGGCCCTGCTCGACCATGGCGATGACACCGGTGAGCTGGCCTTGAGCACGGCGTAGGCGGTGCAGAACCTCGGCGACGTTGCGCTGGTCTGCCAACATCGGAACACCTCCTCTCTGATACCTCGGGGGGTATATCGCTAAGGACTACGTTACATACCCCCAAGGGTATACGCAAGGGATGGGTCGGGGTCGGCAGCATCGAGACTGCGCCCAGACCGTCCCCAGAGCGGAAATCCCGGTCTGAGCGCAGAGTCGATGGTCTGCTACAGCCACCAGCGTTCGAGGACCCGGGCCAGGCCGTCGTCGCTGTTCGGCGCGGTCACCTCGTTGGCTGCGGCGATGACCTCCGGGTGGGCGTTGCCCATCGCAACGCCATGGCCGGCCCAGCGCAGCATCGGCACGTCGTTGGGCATGTCACCGAAGGCCACCACGTCCTCGGCGCTGATTCCCAGCGGTCGTGCCACTTCCTCCACGCCGACGGCCTTACTGATCCCGACCGCGCTGATCTCCACCAGACCGTTGTTGGTCGAGTAGGTGACGTCGGCCAGAATGCCGACGTGGCGCCTCAGTGCCGCCGCGATGTCGGCGCTGGGCATGCCGGGCTTGCGGACGAGCAACTTCACGGCGGGGGCGCTGAGCAGGTCTTCGTAGGCCACCTCGGTGTTGTCCGGATTCAGCCAGGCGTGCTCGTAGCCGGGCGCGCTGACGAATTGCGGGGTCGCGGTGTCGTGCGCGCTGCGGCCGATCCGCTCGACCGCCAGCCCGGCTCCGGGAATCACCCGAACCGCGATCTCGGCCAGCTCGGTCAGCGTGTCCA
>JAULZA010000111.1:0-6758 GCA_032117575.1 Mycolicibacterium sp. | reverse complement strand
GCCGGCAGCCAGCCGCTCCAGGGACGAAGACCCGGCCGTCAGCGCTGCCGCCGTCAGGGCATCCGCGGGTGAGGCGGCCGCCAGAATCGGGTGATTGGCGACCCCGAGAATCGGGTGATTGGCGACCGAGGCGGCCAGCGCCTGGGGATGCGGGTCGTTGGTGTGACCGAAGGTCAGCAGCTCGGGGATCGGACCGTCGGGCAGCGGTGCGAGCTCGGCCTCGGCCAGCGGCGCGTAGGCACCCGGCGAGCGGCGCACGGTCTGGGCGGCGTTGTTGATCAGGATGTCCAGCGGCCCGGCCGCCGCGACGGCGTCGGCCAATCCGACCACTTGGGCCGGGTCTCGCAGATCGATGCCGACGATCCGCAGGCGGTGCAACCAGTCGGCGGCGTCGGGCAGCCCGGAGAACCGGCGCACCGCGTCCCGCGGAAACCTGGTGGTGATCGTCGTGTGGGCGCCGTCGCGCAGCAGCCGCAGGGCTATATACATGCCGATCTTCGCCCGGCCGCCGGTGAGCAGCGCACGCTTGCCGGTGAGATCGGTGCGGGCGTGGCGCTTGGCATGGCTCAGCGCTGCGCATGGCGGACACAGTTGGTGATAGAACGCGTCGACCTGGGTGTAGTGGGTCTTGCAGATGTAGCAGGCCCGGGACTTCAGCAAGGTCCCTGCGCTCGAGGCGGCGGCCGACGCCGACAACGGGATGCCGCGGGTCTCGTCGTCGATGCGGTCGGGAGCTCCGGTGGCGGTCGCGGCGACCACCGCGCGGTCGGCGTCGGCGATCTCCGCCCGCTTCTCGGCCCGCCGCCACTTCTTGGCCGCCTTGAACATATGCGAGGTCGCCCGGCGCACCGCGATGAAGTCGGGATGGGACTCGTCCAACTGGTGCAGTTCGGCGAGTACATCAAGGGTCACCTTCAGGCGTTCCGGATCGATACCCGGCTGATCGCCCGCTTGCCGGTCCAAAGCCACGCCGGAGTGTAACGAGACGCCGCCGAAACACGCGTACGCTGCCCACCTTGTGACCGACTGGACGACCACCGCAGCACGTCCCCACCCGATGCGGCTGCGGCTGCAGAGCTATCCCTTCATCGACGAGATCGCGGTCCGCTACGGCGACATGGATGCCAACGCACACCTGAACAACCTGGCCCTGGAGTCGCTGCACGAGAACGCTCGGGCCACGATGAACCGCACACTCCTGCCCCATGCGTATTCGGGCGAACGCCGGATCCGACTGGTCACCTCGCAGAACGCCGTGCACTTCCTGGCCGAGGCGTTCTGGCCCGGCATGATCCAGACCGGCGCGGGGATCGGCAGAATCGGGCGCACGTCGTACCTGGCGTCCACCGGGTTGTTCGTCGACGGCAGCTGCATCGGGGTGTGCGACACCGTGCTGGTGATGCTCGGCGACGACGGTCCGCTGCCGCTACCCGAGGAGTTCCGCGCCGCCCTGCAGGGCGCGCTGCTGCGAGAGGGTTGAGGCCCGATTGCCGGCTAGAGCGCCTTGAGCTCCTCGATGACCGCCGACACCGACTTCTTGGCATCGCCGAACAGCATCGAGGTCTGTGGCAGGAAGAACAGCGGGTTCTCGATACCGGCGTAACCCGACGACATCGAGCGTTTGAGCACGATGACCGACCGGGACTGGTCGACGTTGAGGATCGGCATGCCGTGAATGGGGCTGGACGGGTCTGTGCGCGCCGCCGGGTTGGTGACGTCGTTGGCGCCGATCACCATCGTCACGTCGGTGCGCGGGAACTCGCCGTTGACGTCGTCCATTTCTTTCATGGCGTCGTAGTCCACGTCGGCCTCGGCGAGCAGCACATTCATGTGGCCGGGCATGCGGCCGGCCACCGGGTGGATGGCGAACTTGACCTCCACGCCCTTGGCTTCGAGCAGATCGGACATCTCCTTGACGGCGTGTTGGGCCTGCGCCACGGCCAGGCCGTAGCCCGGAACCACGATCACCTGGTTGGCGTAGGCCATCTGGATGGCCGCATCCGCCGCGGAGGTGGCTTTCACCGGACCCTGGTCGACGCCGGCCGGGCCGCCGACCGCGTCGGTGCCGCCGAAGGAGCCGAACACGATCGCCGGGATGGAGCGGTTCATCGCGACGGCCATCAGGTTGGTCAGGATCGAGCCCGAGGCGCCGACGATCATGCCGGCGACGATCATGGCGGTGTTGTTCAGCGCCAAACCGGCTGCCGCGGCGGACAATCCGGTCATCGCGTTGAGCAGCGAAATGACCACCGGCATGTCGGCCCCGCCGATCGGGAACACCACGAACAGGCCCATGAGGGCGGCCAGCACGAGCAACAGCACGATCCACCAGACCGAAAGGCCCTGGCTCAGGCCGATGTACACCGCAACCGCGACGGCGGCGAGCAGCAGCACGATGTTGGCGACCTGGAACAGCTTGGCGTTCTTGACGAAGGCCTTCTCGACGTTCTTCGGGATGATGGTTTCCTGAAGTTTGGCGAAGGCCACCAGCGAGCCCCAGAACGACACCGATCCGATGATCGCGGCGAACAGCGATCCGACCACCAGCGCCACCGTCGGCGACTGTTCGGGCTTGAAATGCGAAAAGCCCTTTGTCTCAATGAATTCCGACCAGGCGACCAGTGCCACGGTGCCGCCGCCGACGCCGTTGAACAGCGCCACCAGTTGAGGCATCGCCGTCATCTTGGTCTTCTTGGCCGGCGGCACACCGAGGATCACGCCCAGCGCCAGACCGGCGATGATCAGGATCCAGTTGATCGGGGCGGTGTCGCGGATCTTGATCAGCGTGGCCACCACCGCGATGCCCATGCCGATGGCGGCGATCCAGTTGCCGCGCACCGCCGTCTTGGGTCCGGTCAGCCCCATCAGGCCGTAGATGAACATCCCGAACGCGACGATGTAGAGAACGTCGACGAGGTAGGTCATTTGGCGAGCTCCTTCGCCGCAGGCAGTTCCTTCTTCTTGGACTTGAACATGCCGAGCATGCGGTCGGTCACCAGGAAGCCGCCAATCACGTTGAGGGTGCCGAACACCAGCGCGACGAACGCGATGATCCGCACGCCCCAGTGCGCGTCGGCGGGCAGGTTGCCCAGCACCAGCAGTGCACCGAGCACGACGATGCCGTGGATGGCGTTGGTGCCCGACATCAGCGGGGTGTGCAGGGTGTTGGGCACCTTGGAGATTACGGCGAAGCCGACGAAACCGGCCAGGACCAGGATCGCCAGATTGGCAAGAAGTTGGGTGTACATGCTCCTCAGCCTCTCGTCACACAGGAGGCCGCGATGACCTCGTCGTCGAAATCGGGTTGCAGCACACCGTCTTTGATCATGAGTTCCAGCAGCGAGGTGAGGTTCTTCGAGTACAGCTCACTGGCGTGCTCAGGCATGGTGGCCGGAAGGTTCAGCGGCGAGGTGATGGTGACGCCGTGCTTGACGACGGTCTCACCGGGCTCGGTGAGCTCGCAGTTGCCGCCGGTCTCCCCGGCGAGGTCGACGACCACGCTGCCGGGCTTCATGCCCCGCACCGCTTCGGCGGTCACCAGTCGCGGCGCCGGGCGGCCCGGCACCAGGGCGGTGGTGATGACGACGTCGAAGTTGCCGATCGCCTCTTCCAGCTTCTTCTGCTGCTGAGCGCGCTCCTCCTCGGTGAGTTCGCGGGCGTATCCGCCCTCACCGGCGGCGTCGATGCCGAGGTCTAACCACTGCGCGCCCACCGAGCGGACTTGGTCGGCCACCTCGGGGCGCACGTCGTAGCCGGTGGTCTTGGCGCCCAGCCGCTTGGCGGTGGCCAGCGCCTGCAGGCCGGCGACGCCGACGCCGAGCACCAGCACGGTGGCCGGCTTCACCGTGCCGGCCGCGGTGGTCAGCATCGGGAAGAACCGGGTGGACAGGCTGGCCGCCAGCAGCACGGCCTTGTAGCCGGCGACGTTGGCTTGCGAGGACAGCGCGTCCATGGCCTGCGCGCGGGAGATCCGCGGGATCGACTCCACCGCAAAGGCCTGCACACCGGCCGATGTCAGGGCACCGATCTGGGTGTCGGCGTTGCGCGGCGCGAGAAAGCCGATCAGCGTCTGGCCGGAGCGCAGCCGCGCCACCTCCGACGACGACGGCGGGGCCACCTTGACCAGCACATCGCAGCCCCAGGCGTCGCCGATAGTGGCGCCGGCGGCGGAGTAGAGCTCATCGGGGAGCAGGGCGCGCTGGCCGGCGCCGGATTCGACCACCACGGCGACGCCGCTGTGGACCAGCGCCGCGACGGCCTTCGGCACCAACGCCACCCGGCGCTCGTCCGCCCCGGACTCGACAACCACACCGACGGTCGTCGCCGGCTGCGTCCTGCTATCTGTCATGGCTCTCGGGTGTGCTTCCTAGGATCAACTGACGGGTCTGCCCGTCGCACCGGACACCCTAACCGCTGGCAGGGGCTATTTCGAAAAGCCGAGGACCGGCTCTCACCCGTTCGGGGGAGGCCCGGCGAACGGATCGCCGTGGGTGAATCGGCCGTTCATCATCGTCATGTCCACGCCAGTCGCGGCGATGCGGTGCGACGGGATTTCGAACACGTTGCGCTCCAGCACCACCAGGTCGGCCCGCTTGCCTGCTTCCAACGAACCGACCAGGTCATCGAGCCTAAGCTGACGCGCCGCGGCCAGCGTGTTGGCGTGCAGCGCCTGGGCAAGGTCCAGGCACTGGTCCTGCGGTTCCAGGGCCGGGGCGTCCGGCTCACCGAGGGTGCGGCGGGTGACGGCGGTCTCGATCGCGTCCAGCGGTTTATAGGTGGAGAACCAGCCGGCGGCCGGCCAGTCCGTGCCGAACGTCACAGCCGCGCCGCGCTCCAGAATGTCGCGCAACAGATACATCCGGCTGCAGCGCTGCTCCCCGATCCGGCTGCGGATGGTCTCCAGGCTGGGGTCCACGGCGGCCCAGTTCGGGGAGAACTGCGCGATGACGCCGAGTTCGGCGAAGCGAGACAGGTCGGCAGGGTCGACGATCTGCAGGTGCGCCATCGCGTGCCGACGGTCCCGCGGCGGGTTGGCGGCGATCGCGGCCTCGACGGCGTCCAGTGCGGCGCGCACGGTCGCGTCGCCGATGGCGTGGATGTGCACGTCGATGCCGGCGGCGTCGGCGGCGGCGACCAGGCGGCGCCAGTCGTCGGCGCTCAGCGCGGACTGCCCGACGAAATCCGGCCGGTCGGTGTACGGCGCCAACAGATAGCCGGTGTGCCCCTCGACCGTGCCGTCGCCAACGATCTTGAGCACACCGCCGCGGACCAGCTCGGTGTCGTAGCGCCGGGCCATCTCCAGCGTCTGGGCCACGGCGTCGTCGATCGGCGGCCCTTTGACCATGTGCGCCACCACCACCCGCAGCGGCAGCAGCCCGTGGGATTCCAGCTCGGTGTAGACCCCCGCCAGCGCGTCCGGGTCCGCGCCGGCCGGCGGCATCCCGGCGTCGAACACCGCGGTGATGCCGGCCGCCGCGGCAGCGGGCAGCCATTCGGCCAGCAGCCGGCCGAACAGCTCGCCGGTGATCGGCTCGACGGCGTCGGCGATCGGCAGCAGTGCGGCCACTTCCAGCACGAAACCGGTCGGTTCGCCGGCGGCGTCGCGGGTGTAGAAGCTGAAACCCGGCGCCGGGTCGGGGGTGTCGCGGGTGATGCCCGCCATCCGCAGCGCGGCCGTGTTGGCCCATAGGCTGTGCCCGTCGATGGCGAAGAACAGCGCCGGACGGTCCGCCACGATGGCGTCCAGGTCGTCGCGGTGCGGGCCCGCCGCGCCGAACATGTCCATCCGCCAACCGAATCCGCGCACCGGGCCGTCCGGGTGGGCCTTGGCGTAGGTGCTGATCGCCGCCAGCGCGTCGGCCTTGGTGGGGACCTGCAGATCAACACCGGAGGTGAAGAAACCGCCGATCAGTGGGTGGATGTGCGCTTCGACGAAGCCGGGCAGCACCATCCGGCCGCCGAGATCGACGACGCGGGGTTGCGCGCCTGCGGCCGAAGTCACCTCGTCGTCGCTGCCGACAGCGATGATCCGGCTGCCCCGCACCGCCACGGCCTGGGCCCACGGCCGCGCGGCATCGAGGGTGTAGACGGCGCCGCCGCGCAGCACCGTCGTCGTCTCCGGGTGCTGATCCGCTCCGGAAATCGGCTGGGCGGCGGGCTTCACAGCAGGCGGCTGAGCCGGCCCGATCGAGGTGGTGAGATCGCAGTTTCGGCACATGGTGGCCCGGACGGTACTCCGACGGCAGCGGGGCAGAAGGTCCTCCCCCAGGAGCCGTCGGCCGGTGTCACCCGCCCCGGCACCGTGATGGGAGCTGCGGCGGGGTGCCCTATCGTGGCGGATATGGATTTCGCCATGTCCGCCAAGGGCGCCGACTACCACAAACGCCTCACCGAGTTCATGGTCGAGGAGGTGTTCCCGGCCGAGAAGTCCTACGACGAATACCGGGCGGCGGCCGGTCCGGGCGACTACACCGTGCCCCCGGTGGTGGAGGAACTGAAGAAGAAGGCCAAGCAACGCGGGTTGTGGAACCTGTTCCTGCCGTCGGAATCCGGGCTGACCAACCTGGAGTACGCGCCGCTGGCCGAACTGTCCGGCTGGAGCACCGAGATCGCTCCCGAAGCCATCAACTGCGCGGCCCCGGACACCGGCAACATGGAAGTGCTGCACATGTTCGGCACCCCGGAGCAGAAGAGGCAGTGGCTGGAACCGCTGCTGGCCGGTGAGATTCGCAGCGCCTTCTCGATGACCGAGCCGGCGG
>JAULZA010000110.1:0-49297 GCA_032117575.1 Mycolicibacterium sp. | reverse complement strand
ACTGGGAAGCCGCCACGGCACCGGCCGTCGACGCCGGGGTACGTGTGGTGCTGGCCCGCACCGGTTTGGTGCTCTCCCCTTCCGGCGGTCTGCTCGGCAAGCTCAAGCCGCTGTTCGCGGTGGGTCTAGGCGGCCGGCTGGCCGGCGGCCGGCAGTACATGCCCTGGATCAGCCTTGAGGACGAGGTCCGGGCGATGCTCTTCGCGATTCGCAAACCGCTTTCGGGCCCGGTGAACTTCACCGGCCCGGCCCCGGTGACCAACGCCGAATTCACCACGGCGCTGGGCCGGGCGCTGCACCGCCCGGCGCCCTGGCCGGTTCCCGGTTTCGCGCTGAAGACCATCGTCGGGGAGTTCGCCGAAGAGGGACTGCTGGGTGGGCAGCGGGCCATCCCGGCGGCATTGGAGCGGGCTGGCTTCGTGTTCCACCACAACACCGTCGGCGAAGCCCTGGACTACGCCACCGGGTCGACCCGCGGGTAGTACCGTCGGAAAGGTGCGGCCATCGATCCGCTCCAGCGAAGATTCGGTACAGGTCCGGCACCTTGCCGTGCTCGACTACCAGGCTGCCTGGGAGTTGCAGCGGGAACTCGCCGAGGCCCGGGTGGCCGGTGGACCCGACACCCTGCTGCTGCTGGAACATGCGGCCGTCTACACCGCCGGCAAGCGGACCGAACCCCACGAACGCCCGATGGACGGCACTCCTGTGGTCGACACCGACCGCGGCGGGAAAATCACCTGGCACGGGCCCGGTCAGCTGGTCGGCTATCCGATCATCGGTCTCGGTGAGCAGCTCGACGTCCTGAATTACGTTCGGCGCCTTGAACAGTCGTTGATCAGCGTATGCGCGGAATTCGGGCTGGACGCGGGCCGGGTGGACGGCCGCTCCGGGGTGTGGCTGCCCGCCGAGGGCGGCCGGCCGGACCGCAAGATCGGCGCCATCGGCATCCGGGTGGCCCGCGGCACCACCCTGCACGGCTTTGCGCTGAACTGCGACTGCGACCTGGGCGCGTTCACCCGCATCGTGCCGTGCGGGATCGCCGACGCCGGAGTGACCTCGCTGACCGCCGAGCTCGGCCGTCGGGTCGGCGTCGAGGACGTACGCGAGCGGGTGGCCGAGGCGGTCTGCGACGCACTCGACGGCCGGCTGCCCGTAACATCGCAGCCATGAGCGTCACTCCGGAAGGCCGCAAACTCCTGCGCCTGGAGGTGCGCAACGCCGAGACGCCCATCGAACGCAAGCCGCCGTGGATCAAGACCCGGGCCCGGATGGGGCCGGAGTACACCGCGCTCAAGGGGCTCGTCCGCCGCGAGGGCCTGCACACTGTCTGCGAAGAAGCGGGTTGCCCCAACATCTTCGAATGCTGGGAGGACCGCGAGGCCACCTTCCTCATCGGCGGCGAGCAATGCACCCGGCGTTGCGACTTCTGCCAGATCGACACCGGCAAGCCCGCAGAACTCGACCGCGATGAGCCCCGCCGGGTCGCCGAGAGCGTGGCCACCATGGGCCTGAAGTACGCCACGGTCACCGGGGTGGCCCGCGACGACCTGCCCGACGGCGGCGCCTGGCTGTACGCCGAGACGGTGCGCGCCATCAAGGCGCTCAACCCGTCCACCGGCGTCGAGTTGCTCGCCCCGGACTTCAACGGGGACGCCGGCCTGCTGCGCGAGGTGTTCGAGTCTCGTCCGGAGGTGTTCGCCCACAACCTGGAGACGGTGCCGCGCATCTTCAAGCGCATCCGGCCGGCCTTCCGCTACCAGCGCAGCCTGGATGTGCTGACCGCCGCGCGCGACTTCGGTCTGGTGACCAAGAGCAATCTCATCCTCGGCATGGGCGAAACCATCGACGAGGTGCACACCGCGCTGGCCGACCTGCACAACGCCGGCTGCGACATCATCACCATCACCCAGTACCTGCGGCCCTCGCCCCGGCACCACCCGGTGGAGCGCTGGGTGCGACCCGAGGAGTTCGTCGAACTGGCGGCCTACGCCGAGGGGCTGGGCTTCGCCGGGGTGCTGGCCGGTCCGCTGGTGCGATCGTCCTACCGTGCCGGCCGTCTCTACGAGAAGGCTGCCACGGCGCAGCGCCGCGCTACGTATCCTTGACAGCTATGGCGAAAACCCGCACCCCCGCCGAACTGAAGGCTGCCAAGGCTGAGGCCAAGGCCACCCGCAAAGCCGCATCCAAGCAACGCCGGACTCAGATCTGGCAGGCCTTCCAGATGCAGCGCAAGGAAGACAAGCGGCTGCTGCCCTACATGATCGGCGCATTCCTGCTCGTCGTTGCGGTCTCAGTGGCCGTTGGGCTGTGGATCGGCGGCTTCACCGCCTACCTCTTCATCGTGCTGGGCATCGTCCTCGGCGTTCTGGTCGCGTTCATCATCTTCGGCCGGCGCGCCCAGAAGAACGTCTACCGCAAAGCCGAAGGGCAGGCCGGCGCGGCCGCATGGGCGCTGGAGAACATGCGCGGCCAGTGGCGCGTCAAGCCCGGTGTGGCGGCCACCGGCCACCTCGACGCGGTGCACCGTGTCATCGGCCGGCCCGGGGTGATCTTCATCGGCGAAGGATCGCCGGCGCGGGTCAAGCCGTTACTTGCGCAGGAGAAGAAGCGCACGGCGCGGCTGGTCGGAGAAGTCCCGATCTACGACTTCGTGATCGGCAACGCCGACGGCGAGGTTCCGCTGGCCAAGCTGGAGCGCCACCTCAACAAGTTGCCGGCGAACATCACCGTCAAGAGGATCGATGCCCTGGAGTCCAAGCTGGACGCACTGGGCAGCCGCCTCGGCCCGGCGGCGGCGATGCCCAAGGGTCCGCTACCGCCGCAGGCGAAGCTGCGCGGGGTTCAGCGCGCCGCCCGCCGGCGCTGATCGTCGGCTGAGGAACCACACAGACGAATCCCGAGTGAACCACTGCAGGGTTCCTCACTCAACGCAGAGGCACGCCCGCTTTCGTCACCCGACGCACCACGTCGTCCGCGCGGTCGCCCGCCAGAACCCGGATGCGGCGCCAACCGGCTCCATCGAGGTATTCCGACCTGGCAACGTCGCCTCGGTACTGCATGGTGTCCGTTCGGTGCTGCTCTCCGTCGTACTCGACCGCCACCATGAACTCCGGCCACCCCATGTCGAGGTAGTACCGCGGATACCCGGTGGGCGTCAGCACCGGAATCTGGGTCTGCGGCGTCGGGAAACCGGCAGCACTCTGCGGTGGTCCGCCGCCAACTCATAGCGGCTCACCCGCCCGGCAGCGAGTGCCTCGCTGCCGATGAAGATGTGCACGCCGCAGACGTTGCCACTCTGGCCGGCCGGGACGCGTCACCCGTGCACAGCACCACCGGCTGAGGAACCACGCAGACACATTGCGAGTAACCCGCTGCAGGGTTCCTCACTCAACAGCGCGTCAGCGCCGCAGCACGGCGGTCGCGGTCACCCGGTCGTGGATGCCGCGGCCCTCGACGTCGGTGAACAGCGCGGGAATGACCAGTGCGATCAGTAGGCCTCGTGCGACCGCCCGGCCGGTGCCGACGTGCAGACGGTTGTCGACGGAAGCCACCCGCAGGCCCAGGAGGTACTGGCCGGGGGTGAAACCGAACAGCCGCACCGAGGCCACACCCAGGACGAACCAGACGATCAGGACGGCGGTGGCCAGGACTGCGCTGCTGTACAGGCCGATAGCCACGCCCAGCCCGGCCACCCCGTAGGAGATGAGCCAGTCCACCATCAGCGCGGCCGACCGGCGTCCGGCCCGGGCCAGTGAGCCTGAGCCTTCGGCGGGCAGACCAAGCCGCTCACCGGGGTATCCGTCGGCAGTTCCCAGGGATTGTGGTCCGGATAGCCAGGACCCGATCTCGCGCGCCATGTCCCAAGGATAGGCGCTGCGCCGATGCGTAACGTCGGCGAAACAATTGCTTGACGATAGCGAAATATCGGCTCCCTACCGTCAGCCCGGGTTATTGAACGTCTGTGCCTGTAACAGCAGATAAGGAGCACGAAGTGGCGAAACAAACGTCAGACGACGACATCTTCAAGCTGATCAAGGACGAGAAGGTCGAGTACGTCGACATCCGGTTCTGCGACCTGCCCGGTGTGGTCCAGCACTTTTCCATCCCGGCCTCGGCGTTCGACGAGAGCGTGTTCGAGGACGGCCTGG
The DNA here is from genome assembly GCA_032117575.1 of Mycolicibacterium sp. Classification (GTDB taxonomy): domain Bacteria; phylum Actinomycetota; class Actinomycetes; order Mycobacteriales; family Mycobacteriaceae; genus Mycobacterium. Next base: position 45,149 of record JAULZA010000110.1, on the reverse strand, counting down.
CCTTCGACGGCTCGTCGGTCCGCGGGTTCCAGTCCATCCACGAGTCCGACATGATGCTGCTGCCCGACGCGCAGACCGCGGTGATCGATCCGTTCCGGGCGGCCAAGACGCTGAACGTCAACTTCTTCGTGCATGACCCGTTCACCCGTGAGCCCTACTCGCGCGACCCGCGCAACGTGGCCCGCAAGGCGGAGAACTACCTGGCCAGCACCGGTATCGCCGACACCTGCTTCTTCGGCGCCGAGGCTGAGTTCTACATCTTCGACTCGATCACCTACGACTCGAAGATGAACGGCACCTTCTACGAGATCGACTCCGAGTCAGGCTGCTGGAACACCGGCGAGCCGTTCGAGGCTGACGGCAGCCCCAACCTCGGATACAAGGTGCGACCCAAGGGCGGCTACTTCCCCGTCGCACCGTACGACCACTACGTCGACCTGCGCGACCAGATGTCGACGAATCTGATCAACGCGGGCTTCAGCCTGGAGCGCGGCCACCACGAGGTGGGCACCGCCGGTCAGGCGGAGATCAACTACAAGTTCAACACCCTGTTGCACGCCGCCGACGATGTTCAGTTGTTCAAATACATCATCAAGAACACCGCATGGCAGAACGGCAAGACGGTCACCTTCATGCCCAAGCCGCTGTTCGGCGACAACGGCTCGGGCATGCACGCCCACCAGTCGCTGTGGAAGGACGGCAAGCCGCTGTTCCACGACGAATCCGGGTATGCGGGCCTGTCGGACATCGCGCGGCACTACATCGGCGGCATCCTGCACCACGCTCCGTCGCTGCTGGCGTTCACGAACCCCACGGTGAACTCTTACAAGCGACTGGTGCCGGGTTACGAAGCCCCGATCAACCTGGTGTACAGCCAGCGCAACCGCTCGGCGTGCGTGCGTATCCCGATCACCGGCAACAACCCGAAGGCCAAGCGCCTGGAGTTCCGGTGCCCGGACAGCTCCGGCAACCCGTACCTGGCGTTCGCGGCGATGATGATGGCCGGCATCGACGGCATCAAGAAGAAGATCGAGCCGCTGGCCCCGATCGACAAGGACCTCTACGAGCTTCCGCCGGACGAGGCCGCCAACATCCCGCAGGCGCCCACGTCGCTGGCGGCGGTCATCGACCGGTTGGAGCAGGATCACGACTACCTCACCGAGGGTGGGGTGTTCACCTCCGACCTGATCGAGACGTGGATCTCCTACAAGCGCGAGAACGAGATCCTGCCTATTCAGATCCGTCCGCACCCGTACGAGTTCGCGCTGTACTACGACGTGTAACCCGGCTAACCCGGTCTGAACTGCGGTAACGGCATCTAGCCATAGGGCCCAGTCCGCAGTAAGTCCGCAGTAGCTTCGACAGATTCGACCCGAGCGGCGATAGCAGCACCCACAGCCGCTCGGGTCGAGTCGTCTGCGATTGGCCAGCACAAGACCTTCACGCGGGATTCCACAGCAGCGATTTACGACATCGCAGGACGAACCTCTGCTGGCAGTAGTCATCCAGACGTGGAACGGCCCGCCACCGAAGTGACGGGCCGTTTGTAGTCCGAGAATTGCGGCCTACACGAACGGCGGTTCGTTGCCGTTGCGCTTGTCCAGTTCGTCGGCTCGCGTCTCGGCTTGAGGGCGGCGTGCGTCTGACACACCTCGCCCTCGACCCCTGCGACTAACTAACTGAAGCGTGGCGACAGTCGCCCATATCGCCCATAACGGCAAAGGCGCTCCAACGAGGAGCAGGACGCCAGCCGTGAAAGCTGTTACGACGAGGTCGTAGTTGGCTTTGAGAATTTCCATGTGCCCCGTTCCGTTGGTCTACTGCGTCATGTGAAGCAGTACCGCGCTATATCCCATTCTTTGTCTGAGACGGTACTGCGTCTGTGTGCGACGTTCGCCGCCAACGCGAACGGCCCGCCACCGAAGTGACGGGCCGCAAAGGCTAACGCTGTAAGTACTGGATCAGCACAACACCTCGACGGACAGCCCCTCCAGCTTGTCGGCAGCCTCGGTCAACGCAGCCGCAACTCGACGGGCCTCGGCGGCGCTCAGGCAGGCCGACCCGTCGAGGTAACCGTGACGCCCCGGTTGAAATCACCGTTGTGTTCCTGGCGCCCGTCGATGGCGATAGCAACCCCGGCCACGTTGGTGGCGACGTCGCCCCATTCCAACGATTGCCCATTCGCTACGGCGGGTGGGCCCGTCGCCGTTGCGGTGTGGTTCGGTAGTCGGATGCCCGGTCGACAGCAGACGGTCCGACAGAAACGCGCGACGGCCCTGTGGCTGGCGCTGTTTTGTTGGGCCGGCGTCGTTCTATATCTATCGTCGCTAAGTCCGGCCGAGTTGCCGGAAGCGGCGTTCGCGTTCGGGGACAAGGTCAATCACTTCGCGGCCTTCGCCGTCGGCGGGTGGTTGGCCGCCTCGGCTCTGCGCGCCTCCCGCCCGCAGATTGGCGGCACCCGCGTGGTCACCGAGGCGATTCTGCTCGTCGCGGCGTTCGGGGCGCTCGACGAGGCCCTGCAGACATGGACGCCCGGCCGCGTTGGGGGCGACGTTCTCGACTGGACCGCCGACGCGCTCGGCGCCACCGCCGGAGCATTGCTGAGCCGGCTGCGACGTGCGGATACCGGCTAACGACACCGCTGAGGTGAGACACTCGGCGTAGCCACATCAGCAAGGAGTGCACATGAAACTTACCGCGGCGGCGGCGATATCCGGACTGATCACCGTAGGTCTCGGCGTCGCGGTGGCGCCCGCGACAGCCGCCGACACCGACGTCACGGGCACCTATGCCTTCACCGCCGGCGACGGCGAGAGCGCCACCTGGACGTTGACGCCGTGCGGTGCGAACGCCCCGGGATGTGTGCGGGTCTCCGAAGCCGGCAACGCCAAGCGCGCCCCGTGGAGCGCCGATGCGCGCATCTCGGTGGGTTCGTGGATTCTTCTCGTCGAGCAGCCTGACGCAATCCTCTGCGAGGACGGCACCGCGGCCCCCGGTGTGAACACCTACTCCTGGGACGCCGTCGGGCTGTCCGGTAACGCCAGCATCATGAACAAAGGCGCCTGCGGCGGCAAGACGGGCAACGTGTCGATCCCGTTCACACTGAGCAGGATCGGAGCGGCAGAGGCCGCACCGCCCGGGCCGGTCAGCGCACCCGCACCGGCCGGTGCTCCCGCGCCGGTCAGCGCACCCGCGCCGGCCGGTCCCCCGCTACCGGCGGAGTCGCCGGCAGCAGCGGTGGCACCGCCGGTCGCCGGCTGACTCAGACGCACTCCAGCAGCGCGCCGTCCACCTCGCCGACCGCACCGATGGTCGCATGGACCGCGATGCTGTCACCGGTGGAATCCGTTGTGACACAGACGATCGCGAGTCGACCGGCATCCACCTGCTGGGCGATCACCGGGGACCGCTCCAGCAGCCCCACACCGGTGTCGGCGATGTGCGCCGACGTCACTTCGGCCAGGGACGCCGCGCCCGCACCCCGGCGCACGATGGAACCGATCGCGTTCTCGACGACGGTCCTGGCCGCCCCGTCCGGAATCACCGTGTCGGTCCAGGCCCGCATCGCGGCCCGCATCGCCGGGCAGTCCTGATGGCCGAGCACCACGATCAGCGGCACCCGCAGGCTCTCCACGGCGTACTCCAGTGTGGCCAGCACACCGGTGTCGACAACATGACCCCAGGTACTGACGTCGATCAACGAACCCACGGCCTGACCGAAGACCGCTTCGTTGGCCAAACAGGTGTCCGCGCAACGGAACACCGCTGCCACCGGCTGTTCGTCGAGCGGTCCGGCGGCGGGACGGCCGCGTGCGGCCGGGGGCCGTTCGGCCCCGGCCCGCAGGCGCTGCCAGGCGACCAGCGGATCGGTGATGGGGGAAGTAGTGGACATAGCGGTGTTCCTCTCTTTTAGCTGAAGTACCGGGGCTAGATGAAGTACCGGGGGCTAGCTGAAGTACTCGGGGCGGCTGACGAAGGTCTCGGTCACGAACATCACGCCGGAGGATGCGTCAAGCAGCGGCCGCAGCCCGGCCAGCAGCGCCTCGGTCTTGTCTTCGGGCACCACCGTGATGATCAGTTCCAGTGCGGCCTGCTGGTTGAACAGCAGCCGGCCCTGGTGATAGCCGCTGTGGCCAAGGCCGGAGACCCCTGACAGGCTGGTGAATCCGGTGGCGCCGACGCTCTTGATGAGCTCGCGCACCGCCGGTGCATCGCTTCCCGAGACGACGACCTCGACCTTGGTCATCTTGGTCAGCGCACGGGCCGACCCTGAACTCGGCCCCGGGTGGGACGCGGGGGCCGAAGTGGGTGTTGTCATAGAACCATCTCCTCATCCAGAGTGTTTGCGGGGCTGTGTGATTCGGTCCAGGGCCGCCACCCGGCCCTGGTCCAGCGCTGCCAGGGCTCCCCGGGTTTCTCCCGGGCGGCCATTGCCAGCCAGTCGTTTCCGAACAGTTGTTGCAGCACGGGGTTGCGTTCGACGATCATGTCGATCCGCTCCAGTGGCGCCTGGACCACCGCCAGCAGCCGGAGCGGTTCGTGCAGCAGGCGCTCGCCGTCGCAGACCGACTGCCAGGGCAGGCCCAGTTGCAGATCCCCGGTATGACCGGCGATGACGCCGGCGCCGCCGACCACGTTGTGAATGGTCTTGGTGCCCGCACCGAACACCCGCGGAGCCACGGTGGAGAAGTAGTACTGGCTGTTGATCCACTGGGCGACCACCAGCGGGGCGGTGAGGATGGTCTCCAGCGCCGAACCCTCGAGGTCCACCTCGGCCTGGTAGGAGTGCAGGAAGGTGCGGCGCTGCAAGTCCAGTCCGCGGGTCACCGCCCGCGGGGCGACGATGAAGGCCGCGTTGCCGGCCAGGCCCCATTCCGGGTAGACCTGCGCCCAGTCCGAGGAGCGGGTGACGACGTGGCGCGCGGCCCGACCCGGAGCCGGTTCCCGGGCCGCACCCGGGAGCTGCGCGCACCGCTCGACGGCCAGCCGAGCGCCGGCCTCCCGCAGGTCGGCGTCGAGCAGCTCGAAGTCAGCGGAGTACTTCCCCGGCACCAGGTGCAGGTCCAGCAGGGTCACCCGGTCGACCGCGGTGTCGTGCTGTGCTGCGACGAACCAGGTTTCGGCTGGGATGTCGATTCCGATACTGCGCAGCCCGTTGCGGATCTCGGGCCGGTTGAGGATCGCCACCGCCGTGCGGGCGTTGGGCGCCCCGGCCTGGCCGCCGCAGGCGCCGCAGTCCAGCGAGGCCTGATAGGGATTGTTCTCGGTGGTGCTGCCGTGGGCGCACAGCACCACCAGCCGGCCGAAGCCGCGGGTCAGTCCCATCGTGGTGAGCGCTACCTGGGCGAACAGCACCTGGTCGGAGTGCGGCATGGCGCTCAGATCGATCACCGTCGGAGCGGGCGGGGCGGCGGCGTCGCGCAGGCGGCGCCGGATGTCGGCGGTCAACGCCGGGGTCAACGTCTTGGCCGCCGCTAAGGGTGCGGCCACCCAGCCGGCCGCCTCGGCCAACGTGAACGGGGCGGCGAAGGCCTCCTTGGCGGTGTGGAAGGCCGACTCTGCCCCGGCCAGGCCGGCGATCCCGGCCACGCGGCGTTGCGCAGCGCCGGCATCCTCGGGCATCCGGGTTTCGCTGATCTGGTGATTGGGCGAGATGAGCACCGGGCACAGGTCCAGCGGTGTGCCGCCGAGAAGGCCCGTGTAGCGGATGGCGACCGCGAAAAATCCTGCGAATCCCAGTGTTTCGTAACCGCCGAGAGACTCCAATTGCCGTCGGAGGCCCTCCGAGCGAGTGTCGATGCAGCTGACCAGCTGGGTGTGCGTCGGGCCGGTGGGAGCCGGGTCCGCGGCCTCCGACGACAGGTTGGACAGCAGCTCGTCCCGATAGTGCGCTTCGAAGGCGTTCTGCCACAACACTTCCCGTGCCGTCACCGGCAGCGCGGCCAGCACCCGGGCGGCGGCCGCGATGTCCGCGTCATCGACGTGGCCGACACCCAGCACGTCGAGCAGATGGGTGGCGCGTTGACGTGCCGGCGGGATGCCGCATCGCTCGTCGGCATCCCGCGGGCCGCCGGGGCCGCGGTGGTGTGCCAGCAGCACCGCCTCATAGTTCAGGCGCATGGCGAGGTACTCCATGACGTCGATTCCCGCGCCGCGGCCGGCGCACCACTGCACGTGCGCCGCCCACCCCGGCATGCGGGTGAGATGCGCCTGCAGGTAGACGATCCGGCTGTCGTCGTCGACCCGCAGTCGGCCCAGGGCGGCCAGGACGGCATCGTCGGCGCGGTCAGCGACCCCCCGCAGATCCCTGCGCGCGGCCCGGGACAGTGTGCGGTCACTGGGCGCCAGCGCACGCCAGGCGGCGTAGAAGCCCTTCTCCCGGCCCGGCATCGGCCAGGCGCCTCCGCCGAAGAAGGCCGCGCACCATTTCGAGGTCTGGGCGTCCACCTGGTCGGCGACTCGTAGAGCCTGGTGTTCAGACCGAATCGTGAAGCGGCGGTTCGGTTTCGGGCTGCCCGCACCGTGCAGCATGTCGGTGCGGAGCAATTCCAGCGGGCTGATCAACCGGCTGCCCAGACGCAGTTCCGGTTCCCGGGACAGGTTCGGATAGCGCAGGCTCAGGGCCCGGTCGAGGTCGGCGTCGGTGATCCGTCCTTCGGCGTGCAGCCGGCGGAAAGTGTTCTCCCCCAGCGTGCCTGGCATTCCGTAGAGGTCGCCGGCCCGCCGCAGGGCCTGCTCGAAAGGCATCGACTCCAGGCCGGCCAGCGGGTTGACCGCGATGAACGTCTCCAGCGGGTAGTGGGTCGGCAGCACCCGGGCGGCGAGGTGGACGTCGGTGTGCAGCCGCGCCCGCCGGGTGCCCGACTCGGTGGAGGTGGTGCTGGTCATGAACGTGCTCCTGTCGGTTGGACGGGTGAGGACTGCCAGGCCGGGACGTGCCCTGCGGCCAGCGCGCTGGTGTAGAGGGCGTTGCGGAGTCGCTCGGCCCGCGGCGCGCGGCGGACCAGGGCCAGTGCGCCCAGGCCCAGCGCTGCGGCGGCGGTGATGGCCCAGACCGCGCTGACCGGCAGCGTCGAGGGCGGCAGCGCCGGGGCGAGGAAGCCGCCGACCGCGGTGATGACCGCGACATAGGCGACAGCGGCCGGGACGAGGAAGGCCGCGGCCGTCAGCGCCCCTACCTGCCCGGGCCGGCGCTGCAGCCAGCCCCAGGTGACCGCGGCCCCGGTGACCCAGGCGAAGATCAACAGGGCCTGCTCGGCGGCATGCCCGCCGGAGGCCGGCGGAGTGACGAACAGGCCGGCGCCCAGCGCGGCACCGGGCAACCCGATCGCCGCCAGGCCATGCGCCAGCTTCTGCACGCCGGTCACCGGAGGCAGCGGCGGCAGGGTGTCGTGCCGACGACGGGCGGCCACGGCCGACCCGGAGGACAGGAAAAGCGTGGCTTTATAGAACCCGTGCGCCACCAGGTGGATGACCGCGGCGGCCCACAGTCCCAGGCCGCAGGTGAGGATCATGAAGCCCATCTGCGCGGTGGTGGAGTGCGCCAGCGCGCCCTTGACGTCAGGCTTTACCAGCATCACCGCCGCCCCGTAGGCCATCGTTGCGGCGCCGGCCGTGACCGTCAGCGTGCGGGCCAGGTCGTCGGAAGCCAGCGGGGCAAGACGGATCAGCAGGATGCCTCCCGCGTTGACCACACCGGCATGCAGCAGGGCCGAGACGGGGGTCGGGGCGGCCAGGGTGGCCGGCAGCCAGCGGTGAAAGGGAATCTGCGCCGACCGCGACAGCGCGGCAACCACCACCAGCAGGCCCAGGATCGGCAGCAGCGGTCCGCTGAACCCCGCCGCCGGCTGGTTCAGGTCGATCCGGCCCCAAGAGGCCGTGGCCGCCGCCACTCCTGCCCACAGCGCGAGGTCGCCGATCAGGAAGGCGATAGCGGTGCGTCGCACCCCGTCCCTGGCCGCCGGAAGGTGCCAGTAGGTACCGAGCAGCAGGCACAGGGCGATGCCGGCCAGCGTCCAGCAGATCGCCAGCGTGATCAGGGTCGATGCGGTGGCGAGACCGGCGGATGCGCTGGTGAGCAGCCCGGCACCGCCGGCGAACCAACCGGCCCGCGGATCGCCGGCCAGATATCGCACCGCGAAGGACTGGACGATCGCACTCACGCCGAAGACCAGCAGCAGCAGAACCACGGCAAGCCGGTCGGCGGTGAACTGCAGGCCGAGCAGATCTGCGCCGACCGTCTGGCCTGTCGCCGAGCCGACCGCCATGGCAACCGCTGCCAGCAATCCCAGGCCCGTGGTGAATGCGCCGGCCCGGGCGATCTGCCGCGGCGTCCGCCGCCCAAGCAACACGGCAAGTCCCGCGACCAGGGCCGGCGCCGCCAGGGTCACCATCAGTCCGCTACTCCCGATGTTAAACATGCGAGTTAAATTACGTATGTTTGGTTACGTATGTCAATATTTGTTAATAGCGGTTCGTAAAATTCAAAGATTGTCCCGCGTGGCTAACCAGCGGAATCGCCTGACATTAACTAGACTTTTGGTATGAACCAGTGGACGTTCTTGACCAACCACGCCCACAGCCTGATCTGTATCGCCCGCGATCCCGACCTCCGCTTGCGCGACGTGGCCGAGCGGGTCGGTGTGACCGAACGCGCCGCGCAGCGGATCGTCAGCGATCTCGTCGATGCGGGATACCTGGAACGCCAGCGCGACGGGCGCCGCAACAGCTACCGAGTCCGGCACGACCTGCCACTTCGGCACCCGGTCGAGCACGGGCACGACATCGGCGAAATCCTGGCGGTCCTCAGTGTCACCGCGGTCCGTGACGGGCAACCGGTCTGATCCGTACATCGGCAGCCTGATCGCCGTCGGCACCAGCCACAGCAAGCAGCACCAGTTCGCGCCCGCGTTCACCGCAGTACTGGGCGCCCGGGTGGTGACGCCACCCGGACTCGACACCGATCAGTTCGGCACCTTCACCGGCGAGACACCCCGATCAGCTTCCGAACACTTTGTTCACAACGGCTTTCGCACGCCGGGTAACCCGCAGGTAGTTGTCCAGGAACTCGCCGCTGTCGCCGTCCCGCCAGCCGGCCGCCACGGCTACCGCGCTGAGTTGACGGCCGGGACCGGGCAACTGGTCGGTCGGCCGGCCCCGCACCAATACCAGGGCGTTGCGAGCCCGGGTGGCCGTCAGCCAGGCCTCGCGCAGCTGGGCCAGATCCTCCTCGGGAATCAGGCCGGCCTCGCCGATCGCTGCGAGCGTCCCCAACGTCGACGTGTTGTGCAGCGCGGGAAACTCATGCGCGTGGCGCAATTGGATCAACTGCACGGTCCACTCGACGTCGGCCAGGCCGCCGCGGCCCAATTTGGTGTGGGTGTTGGGGTCCGCACCACGGGGCAGCCGTTCGGCGTCGACACGGGCCTTGATCCGGCGGATCTCCCGCACCGACTCTGGCGAGATCCCACCTTGGGGGTAGCGGATCCTGTCGACCATCGCCAGGAACCGGACCCCCAGATCGGGGTCTCCCGCCACCGGACGAGCCCGCAGCAGCGCCTGCACTTCCCAGGGTTGGGCCCAGTGCGAGTAGTAGGCGCCATACGAGCCCAGGGTGCGGACGAGCGGTCCGCTGCGGCCTTCGGGTCGCAGGTTCGCGTCGACATCGAGTGGCGGATCGTCGCTGGGAGCGCCCAGCAATGAGCGCACCTGTTCGGCGACGGTCACCGACCACTTGACCGCTCGGGTCTCGTCGACGCCGGCGGCGGGTTCGCAGACGAACATGACGTCCGCGTCGGAGCCGTAGCCCAGCTCACCGCCGCCCAGGCGGCCCATTCCGATCACCGCGAGCGCCGCGGGGGGCGGCGCGCCGGCGGGGGTGTTGGCCCCGATCACCGTCTCCAGGGCGCACTGCAGCACCGCCACCCACACCGATGTCAGAGCGGTGCAGACCTGTTCGACATCGAGCATGCCCAGCAGGTCGGCGGAGGCGACCCGAGCCAGTTCGCGGCGGCGCAGGGTGCGCGCGGCGGCGATCGCGCGGGCAGGTTCGGCGTGGCGGCCGGCCGAGGCGATCAGCGCCCGCGATACCCCGTCCGGCTCGACGTCGAGAAGTTTGGGGCCGGTGGGGCCGTCGGCGTACTGCTGGATCACCTCCGGTGCGTGCATCAGCAGGTCGGGAACGAACGCGGAGGTTCCCAGCACCCGCATCAGGCGCTTGGCCACCGCGCTCTCGTCGCGCAGCGTGCTCAGATACCAGCGCTGGTCGGCCAATGCCTCACTGATCCGGCGGTAGGCCAAAAGGCCACTGTCCGGATCGGGGGTATCGGAGAGCCAGTCGAGTAGTCGCGGCAACAGCACCGACTGCACCCGGCCGCGGCGTCCGCTGGAGTTGACCAGCGCGCTGAGGTGGGTGAGCGCGCTCTGCGGGCCCTCGTAACCCAGTGCCGCAAGCTGCCTTTCGGCGGCCTCCGTCGACAGGCCGGGTGTGAAGCCCAACGACGAGCCGACCGATTCCAGCAGCGGTTGGTAGAACAGCTTGGCGTGCAGTTTGGATACCCGAACGTTCTGGCGCTTGAGCTCTTCGCGCAGCATGCCCAGCGCGTCGTGGGTGCCGTTGGGCCGCACGTGGGCGGCCCGGGCCAGCCAGCGCAGCCCCTCGTCGTTGTCGGGCGCCGGCAGCAGATGAGTTCGTTTGAGCCGCTGCAACTGCAACCGGTGCTCAAGCAGCCGCAGAAACTCGTAGGAGGCGGTCAGGTTCGCCGCGTCGTCACGGCCCACGTAAGCGCCGGCGCCCAGCGCGGCAAGGGCGTCCACGGTGGAGGCGACATGCAGCGACGAGTCCGTGCGGCCGTGCACCAGTTGCAGCAGCTGCACCGCGAACTCGACGTCGCGCAGGCCGCCGGCGCCCAGCTTGATCTCCCGGTCGCGGACGCCGGCCGGCACCAGCGACTCCACCCGCCGGCGCATGGCCTGGACCTCGGGCACGAAATCCTCACGCTCGCAAGCGGTCCACACCATCGGCATCAGCGCGTCGATGTAGCGGCGGCCCAGCTCGGCGTCGCCGACAGCCGGCCGCGCCTTCAACAGCGCCTGGAATTCCCAGGTCTTGGCCCACCGCTGGTAGTAGGCGATGTGCGAGTCCAGCGTTCGCACCAGGGCGCCCGCCTTCCCCTCCGGGCGCAGGGCCGCATCCACCTCGAAGAAGGCCTCCGACGCCAGCCGCATCATCTCCCCCGCAACCCGGGTGGTCACCGGGTCGGCGTCCTCCCCGACGAAGATGACGTCGACGTCGCTGACGTAATTGAGTTCCCGCGCCCCGCATTTGCCCATCGCGATGACGGCCAGCCGGGGCGGCGGCTCGGATTTGCAGACGTCGGCCACCGCCACCTGCAGAGCCGCGTCGAGCGCGGCGTCGGCCAGGTCCGACAGGTGTTCCCCGACGGTGGTGAACTGCAGCACCTGCTCGTTCTCCACCGTCGGTGCCAGGTCCAGTGCGGCCAGCACCATCAGCTGATCGCGATAGAGGGCGCGCAGCTTCGGCATCACTGCCGTTGGCTGCGGACCGAATTCGGCGATGCGGTCGGCGAACGCCCGGCGCAACTGTTCGGACGTCGGCAGGCCTACGTCACCGTAGAGCAGCCGCCAGGATTGCGGGTTGGCCACCAGGTGGTCGGCGAATGCCAGCGACGAGCCGAGCACCGCGAAAAGCCGGCCACGCAGTCCGCGGTCGGCCACCAGTGCGGCGTCGAGTTCACGCCAGCCGTCGCCGAGCACTTCGGACAACCGCACCAGGGCGTGCAGTGCGATGTCAGCGTCGGGAGATCGGGACAGCGACCACAGCAACTCGATGTAGGCCTCGGTGTCCCAGCCCAGACCGGCCAACTGCGCCGCGGCCGTCGGTTGCACCAGTCCGAGCCTTCCGACGCCCGGGACGCGGGGGCGCTGAGTCGCGGGTTTCGCCACGGAAGATGACGCTATCGCAGCCCGACGACGATGCGGGACGAGGAACGAGTCCCGATGAGGAGTCGGGCAATCAGAACCAGCCCGACGACGATGCGGGACGAGGAACCCGCCCGACGACGATGCGGGACGAGGAACGAGTCCCGATGAGGAGTCGGGCAATCAGAACCAGCCCGATGAGGAGTCGGGCAATCAGAACCAGCCCGATGAGGATTCGGGCAATCAGAACCAGCCCGACGACGATGCGCCGACGAGGAACTACAACGACAGGTAGTGCTTGAGTTCGAATGGCGTCACGTTGCTGCGGTACTGCTCCCACTCGGCCCGTTTGTTGCGCAGGAAGTAGTCGAAGACGTGCTCGCCGAGCGCCTCGGCGACCAACTCGGACTTCTCCATCTCACCCAGTGCCATCCCCAGGCTTGAGGGGAGCTCCCGGTAGCCCATCGCCCGGCGCTCGTCGGTCGTCAGGGTCCACACGTTGTCCTCGGCTTGCGGACCCAGCGCATAGTTCTTCTCGATGCCACGTAGTCCGGCCGCCAGCAGCACCGCGAAGGTCAGGTATGGGTTGCATGCGGAGTCGGGGCTGCGCACCTCCACGCGCCGGGAAGCGGCCTTGCGCGGGGTGTACATCGGGACCCGCACCAGCGCCGAGCGGTTGGCCGCACCCCAGGACGCCGCCGTGGGGGCCTCCCCGCCGTGCACCAGCCGCTTGTAGGAATTCACCCACTGGTTGGTGACAGCGCTGATCTCGGTGGCGTGCTCCAGAATTCCGGCGATGAACGACTTGGCGACGTCGGAGAGTTGCAGCGGATCGCCCGCGCTATGGAAGGCATTGGTCTCGCCCTCGAACAGGCTCATATGGGTGTGCATCGCCGACCCCGGATACTCGGCGAACGGCTTGGGCATGAACGACGCGCGGACACCCTCGGCCAGCGCGACCTCTTTGACGACGTAGCGGAACGTCATCACGTTGTCGGCCATCGACAGCGCGTCGGCGTAGCGCAGGTCGATCTCCTGCTGACCCGGCGCCCCCTCGTGATGGCTGAACTCCACCGAGATGCCCATCTGCTCCAGGGCGTCGATGGCGTGCCGGCGGAAATTGGGCGCCGAATCGTGCACAGCCTGATCGAAGTAGCCGCCGTTGTCAGCGGGCACCGGCACCGACCCGTCATAGGGTCCTGGTTCGAGCAGGAAGAACTCGATCTCCGGATGCACGTAGCACGAGAACCCCAGGTCGCTGGCCTTGGCCAGCTGACGGCGCAGCACATGGCGGCTGTCGGCCCAGGACGGCGATCCGTCGGGCATGGTGATGTCGCAGAACATTCGCGCCGAATGGTGCTGGCCGGAACTGCTGGTCCACGGCAGTACCTGGAACGTCGACGGATCCGGCCGGGCGACGGTGTCGGACTCGAAGACCCGGGCGAAGCCCTCGATAGAGGAGCCGTCGAAACCGATGCCCTCCTCGAAGGCGCCTTCCAACTCGGCCGGGGCGATGGCGACGGACTTGAGGTAGCCGAGAACGTCGGTGAACCACAGCCGAACGAAGCGGATGTCCCGTTCTTCCAGCGTGCGCAGCACGAATTCCTTTTGCCGGTCCATGACGCGAGCGTAGGCAGCGGCTGTTAACACCGTGTTACGAACGCCACACCCGCCGGTATCCGCCAGTCGCGTTGTTCTTGCAGGTAGACCCGTGTTCGGCCAGCGCGACACCGGCGCCGGGCCCGGGAAAAGCGGATGTCTGCCCCACGGGTCGCCCAAACAGCGGGATTGATGGCTTCGACAATGGGAACAACCACAACCATGACGACCAACACGAAACCCCACCGTTCGGCTATCGCCACCGTGGGCCTGGCCGCGGCCACCGCCCTCATCCTGTCCAGCTGTGCGACGACCACCGAGGAAGGAACCCGGGAGACGGCACCGGCGACCACCCCGGCGGAGCCGACGGCCACTTCGCCCATGACGACCCCGGCCAGGACCGCTCCGGCCGGGCTGATCGGGTCCGGCTGCGCGGACTACGCCGACCAGGTGCCCACCGGGCCCGGCTCGGTGGAGAGCATGGCCACCGAGCCGGTGGTGACCGCCGCCGGCAACAGTCCGGTGCTCAGCACACTGGCCAGCGCCCTGACCGGCAAGCTTAACCCCGGCGTGAACCTGACCGAGACGCTCAACAACGGCCAGTTCACCGTCTTCGCTCCCACCGACGACGCCTTCGGCAAGGTGGACCCGGCCACGATCGACAAGCTCAAGACCGATTCGCAGCTGCTGACTTCGGTGTTGACCTTCCACGTGGTGCCGGAACAGGCCGACCCGCAGGCCGTCATCGGCGAACACAAGACGGTCCAGGGTCAGCCGGTGACGGTGACCGGCTCCGGCGACGATCTCGAGGTCAACGGCGCGGGCCTGGTGTGCGGCGGAATCAGGACAGCCAACGCCACGCTGTACCTGATCGACACCGTGCTGTTGCCGCCCGCGGCGCCTGCGACGCCGGGCTCACCCGCGACGCCGGGCGCGCCTGCGACGCCGCGCTCGCCCGCCCCGTCCCCGAGCCCGACGCCGTAACGGACACCGCGCAGCGCCGTCGGTCTCGGCTAGCAGAACAGGTTGCCGGGCACCGTCCGGTCGACGAGGTAGCGGGTGACGGCGTCGTCGACACAGGAGTCGCCGTCGAAGACCGCGGTGTGCTGGGTGGCGTCGTAGGTGATCAGCGGCGCCTTCAACTGCCGGGCCAGGTCGACGCCGGCCTGGTACGGGGTGGCCGGGTCATGGGTGGTCGACACCACCACCACGCTGCCCGCCGGAGCCGGCGACGCCTCGTGCGGCGACGACGTAGGCGGAACCGGCCAGAAAGCGCACAGATCGCGCGGCGCGAATCCGGTGTACTGCCCGTAGGACAGGAACGGCGCCCGCTGGCGGATCTGACGGTCCACCTCTGCCCAGGCGGCCGGGTTCGCCGGGGTGGGGCTATCCACACACCGGATGGCGTTGAACGCGTCCTGACCGCTGCCGTACCGGCCGTCGTCGTCGCGGCCCTCGTAGTCGTCAGCCAGCAACAGCAGATCGTCAGCACCGTCGCCGCGCTGCAAACCGAGCAGGCCGCTGGTCAGGTATTTCCAGTACACAGGGGTGTAGAGCGCGTTGACGGTGCCGGTGAGCGCGTCGGCGTAGCTCAGGCCGCGCGGGTCGGAGGTGGCCGCCGGTCGGGTCACCAGCGGGTCCACCAACTGGCGGTAGCGGGTGACGAACTGCGCGGGGTCGGTGCCCAGCGGGCAGGCCGGTGAGGTGGCGCAGTCGGCGGCGTAGTCGTTGAACGCCACCTGGAAGCCGGCCATCTGCTCCACCAAGGACTGCAGCGGATCGCGGGTCGGATCGATAGCCCCGTCGAGCACCATGGTGCGCACCCGTTCCGGAAAGCGTTCCAGGTAGGCGGTGCCGAGCTCGGTGCCGTAGCTGAAGCCCAGGTAGTTGATCTTCTCTTCGCCGAGGGCTGCCCGCACCGCGTCCATATCCCTTGCGGCCGAAGCGGTTCCGACTCCGGCCAGGAACTGCTTGCCCAGCCGGTCCGCACACTTCTGGGCGAAAGCCTTGCTGATCGACTCGATGGCAGCCACCCCGGCAGGGCTGTAGTCCACCATCGGTTCGCGCCGCCAGGCGTCGCGTTCGGCGTCGGTGCGGCACCGCAGTTCCGGGGTGGAATGCCCGACGCCGCGGGGGTCGAAGCCCACCAGGTCGAAGTGCTCGGTGATGGCGGTATCGGCGAGGGTATCGGCGAAGCTGACCACCGTATCGACCGCCGACGCCCCGGGACCACCGGGGTTCATCAGCAGCACTCCGATCCGATCGCCTCTGGCCGGAATCCGGATCAACGCCAGATTAGCCTGCGCCCCAGAGGGATTCGCGTCGTCGATGGGCACGGGCAGCGTCGTGCACTGGGCCTTGGGCAGGTAGGCGTCGGAGACGAAACGCTCACAGCTGCCCCACACCGGCGGTGTGGTCTGACCGACGCCGGGGGCGGCGTCGGCCGGCGCAGCGATCCCAGCAGCAGCCACACCGGCCATCAGCAGGGCGAACACCGACACCGCCGAGCCTGTTCGACTCGCGCGTTTCATGGCCGTCATCGTGGCACGCCCCAGACTGCTACGGCAGCGCGCGGCGGTCACACCTCGATATCGGAACCGCAGCGGTTCGGGCGGACTCCTCCTCCTCGCGCCTGCGTCAGCCGCAGGTCGCGCCGGCCGGCGGCAGTTTCAGATCCACCAGATAGGCCTCGACGAAATCGTCGACGCACTGCTCACCCTGGAACGCCACGGTGTGCTGGGTGCCCGTGAAGGTCAGCAGCCCCCCGCCGAGTTGCTTAGCCAGGTCCACACCGGCCTGATACGGCGTAGCCGGGTCGCCGGTGGTGGAGATCACCAGCACCGGCGGCAGTCCGGGTGCCGACACGCTGTGCGGCGTGCTGGTCGGCGGCACCGGCCAGAACGCGCAGGTGCTCATCGGCGCGTAGCCGGTGAACTCGCCGTAGCTCATGAACGGCGCCACCTCGCGCAGCCGTTTGTCCTCGTCGATCACCTTCTCGCGGTCCGTGATCGGCGGCTGGTCCACGCAGTTGACGGCGATCCGGGCGTCGGTGGCGTTGGAGTAGTGACCCTGCGAATCGCGGCGCATGTACATGTCCGCCAGCGCCAGCATGGTGTCGCCACGGCCCTTGGTCATCTCCGACAGGCCCTGGGTCAGGTGACGCCACAGGTTCGGCGAATACAGCGCCATGATGGTGCCCACGAGGGCGTCGCTGTAGCTCAGTCCGCGCGGGTCCTTGGTCTTCATCGGCTTGTCCACCAGCGGTTCGACCAGGTCGCGGTAGATGGCGACCGATTTGGCCGGGTCCGTGCCCAACGGGCAGTCGGCATCCTTGGCGCAGTCTGTGGCGTAGTCGTTGAACGCCTTCTGGAACGCTTCGGCCTGATCGATGTCGGCCTGGATCGGATCGGCGTTGGGGTCCACCGCACCGTCGAGGATCATCGCCCGCACCTTGTCGGGGTATGCCTCGGCGTAGGCCGCGCCGATCCGGGTGCCGTACGAGTAGCCCAGGTAGTTCAGTTTGTCGTCGCCCAAGGCCGCGCGCAGCGCGTCGAGGTCTTTGGCCACGCTCGCGGTGCCGACGTTGGCCAGAAAGTCGTTACCCATCTTGTCGACACAGCGCTGCACGAAGGCCTTGGTCTCGGCCTCGATGCGCTCCACCCCCTCGGGGCTGTAGTCGACCTGTGGGTCGGCTCGCAGGCGGTCGTTGTCGGCATCGGAGTTGCACCACAATGCCGGTGTGGACGCGCCGACCCCGCGGGGGTCGAAGCCGACCAGGTCGAAGCGCTGACGGACCTGCGGCGCCAGGCCCTCGACCAGGCTGGCGGCCGCCTCGATGCCGGACTCACCGGGGCCGCCGGGGTTGACGATCAGCGAACCGATCTTCTCTCCGGTCGCCGGGAAGCGGATCAACGCCAGATTGGCCTGGGCGCCGTCGGGCTTGTAGTAGTCGACCGGAACGGTGATCTTGCCGCACTGCGCGCCGGCCGGGATCGGCAACGCCTCACCGGCACCGCCGGCCGGGCGACACGGGCCCCACGAGACCGGCTGGCCGATCAGCGGGTCGGCGATCACCGCCGTGCCACCCACCACGGTGCTGCAGCCGGCGGTGCCGGCCAGCAAGACCGCCACAGCCGGGAAGATCAGAGCGGCACGCAAAAATCGGGGGCGTTGATACAGCCTCATGGCCAACATGCTGCCACGTTCGGCGAAGCTACTGCTCAGCCGAGCGCCGCCGCGCCGTGGGCGCCGTCACGCCGCCGCGCCGTCAGCGCCGTCACGCCGTGGTGGTCGCCCGCAGTTCGGCGATTCCGTCGGCAAACCCGTCGGCCATGTCCCAGAGGTCTGGCAACAAGTCGGGGCAGGAGATCAGCCCGACGTTGAGCCGGCCGTTGAGCGACATCACGGTGATGTTCAACCCGGCGCTGTGGAAGATCGGTCCGAGCGGATACATCGCCTCCACCTCGGCTCCCAGGAAATACAGCGGCACTTGCGGTCCGGGCACATTCGACACCACCAGGTTGTGCACCGGCCGGGACTCGGTCAGCCCGATCCGGGCGTAGACCCGCATCGCCACACCGAAGACCGCTGGTCCGGCGAACTGGCTCCAGTCCTGCAGCAGCGTCGCGCCGATCGCCGAGCTGTGCTCCTTGGCAACGGTGTTCGCGTCGGCGATCGCCCGCAGGCGCTCGACCGGATCCTCGATGTGGGTCTGCAGGCTGGCGAACATTCCGGACACCTGATTGCGGCCCGGACGATCGGAGCGGTCGTGCACCGACACCGGGATCATCGCCACCAGGGTCGACTCGGGCAGCTCCTCGCGGTCGCTGAGGTAGTTCCGCAGCACTCCCGACACCAGTGCCATCACCACGTCGTTGACCTTGACGCGATAGTGGTCCTTGATCACTTTGATGTCGGCCAGCTCCAGTTGGGAGAAGGCGACGTTGCGGCGCGCGCTGATGCTGCCATTGAACGCGGTGTGCGGCGCGGCGAAGGGCGCGGCCATCGTCCGGCCGCCGACGATCCGCCGGACGGTGTCGACAGCCGTCGTCACGGTGGAGGGCAGCACGCTGGTGGCCAGGTTGACCGGCCGGGCGGCGAACCGCCCGAGACCGCCCAGGGCGATCCGCAGCGGGTTGACGTCCGCGCTGGCCTCGACCGGGTCGGGCGGCGGCGCGTCGGGCTCGGTGCTGCAGAGCTGGGACATGAGATTCGCCCCGGTCACGCCGTCGACGGCCGCGTGATGCACCTTGGTCAGGACGGCCAGCCGGCCGCCCTTGCGTGCATCAGTGCCGCCCAGGCCCTCGATGATCCACATCTCCCACAGCGGGCGGCGGCGGTCCAACTGCAGCGATGCCAAGTGCCCGCAGATCTCGGCCAGCTCCACCCGACCCCCGGGCGCGGGCAGACCGATGCGGTGCACGTGCCGGTCGACGTCGAAGTCTTCGTCTTCGACCCAGACCGGGTGGTCGAGGTTGAGGAAGCTGTTGGCCAGCTTCTCGCGGAAGGTGGGAATCGCCGCGATGCGCAACACCAGCTCGTCGCGCAGCTTCTCGAAGCTGTACCCACCCGGAATCGAGGCGGTGTCCAGTTCGAGCACCGAACAGACATGCAGCGTTTGAGTCGAGGTCTCGAGGTAGAGGAAGCTGGCGTCGAGTCCGCTCAGACGCTGAAGATGCTGCATCTTGTCGATGCTATTCGCAGCCGTGTGAGAAACGGCACTGCGTCGCATATTTCCCCTGGCCCGCAACGGTGGCAGACTGAAAAGGTCACGCGAACCCGGGGACCCGGATGGGCCACGAGGATCGAACCGACCACCACTGGGGAAAACCATGTCAGAGCAACCGCTCTACGGCACTGCTACGCCTGCACACCCGCAGACTTCTACTGAGTCCACTACCCCTGAGTCCAGTGCCCCTCGCACCAAGGTCCGGACCCACCACCTGCAGCGGATGAAGACCGAGGGCCATAAGTGGGCGATGCTGACCGCCTACGACTTCTCCACCGCCCGGCTGTTCGATGAAGCCGGCATCCCGGTCCTGCTGGTCGGGGACTCCGCCGCCAACGTCGTCTACGGCTACGACACCACCGTTTCGGTGACGGTCGACGAACTCATCCCCCTGGTGCGCGGTGTGGTGCGCGGCGCTCCGCATGCGCTCGTCGTCGCCGACCTGCCGTTCGGTAGTTACGAGAGCAGCCCCGCGCAGGCTCTGGCGACGGCCACCAGGTTCCTCAAAGAGGCCGGGGCGCACGCGGTGAAACTCGAAGGCGGCGAAAGGGTCGCCGATCAGATCGCGACGCTCACCGCCGCCGGCATCCCGGTGATGGCCCACATCGGTTTCACCCCGCAGAGCGTGAACAGCCTCGGCGGGTTCCGAGTGCAGGGCCGCGGCGACGGCGCGGAGCAGACCATCCACGACGCGATCGCGGTTCAGGAAGCCGGCGCTTTCGCGGTAGTGATGGAAATGGTGCCCGCCGAACTAGCCACTCAGATCACCGGCAAGCTGACCATCCCGACCGTCGGCATCGGCGCCGGTCCGCATTGCGACGCCCAGGTTTTGGTGTGGCAGGACATGGCCGGACTCACCAGCGGCCGAACCGCCAAGTTCGTCAAGCGCTTCGGTAACGTCGGCAACGAACTCCGCAGGGCGGCGCGGCAATACGCCGACGAGGTGGCCACCGGCACATTCCCCGCCGAGGAGCACTGCTTTTAAACCAGACGTTCACTTTGGTGTGGGACGCTGTGGCGATGGCTAAAGCCACGGAACCGTCGCGTCATATCGAGATGGAACGCAAGTTCGCCGTTCCGGACGGCCGGATTTCGCCGTCCTTCGACGGGATCGCGGCGGTAACCAGGGCCGAGCAGTTGCCCACCCAGACCCTGGAAGCCGTCTACTACGACACCGAACGCCGCGATCTGGCCGCCAACCGCATCACCCTGCGCCGCCGCAGCGGCGGGACCGACGCCGGCTGGCACCTGAAGCTGCCCTCGGCCGCCGGCGCCGAGGCCCGAACCGAGTTGCGCGCAGCACTCGGTCCCGATCTGCCCGAGGAGCTGCGCGACACGGTGCTGGCCATCGTCCGGGATCGCCCGCTGCAGCCGGTGGCCCGCATTTCCACCGCGCGAGACGTCACCCTGCTCTACGGCGACGACGGCGCCGCGCTGGCCGAGTTCTGCGACGACCACGTCACCGCCAGCCGGCTGGACGGCGACGGCAGCGACGACGGCGAGCCACTGGGTTGGCGGGAATGGGAGCTCGAGCTGGTTCACGGTGGGGCCGCAGACGCCACCGAGGTGCTCGATCGGCTGACCCACCGACTGCGCGACGCCGGCGCCCTGCCCGCCGGGCACGCGTCCAAGCTGTCCAAGGTGCTGGGCGACTCGACCCCGCCGCGGCCCGAGCCGCCGGCCGACCCGGTGCACCGGGCGGTGGCCGAGCAGGTCGCCGCTCTGCTGCAGTGGGATCGCGCGGTGCGAGCCGACGCCGACGACTCGGTGCACCAGATGCGGGTGACGATCCGCCAGATCCGCAGTCTGCTGCAGGCCTCCGAGGAGGAGTTCGGCCTGACCGACGACGCGACCATCCTGGCCGGGGTGCTCGGCGTGGCCCGGGACGCCGAGGTGCTCGCCGAGCGCTACCGCGACGCACTCGACGCTTTGGACGCCTCGGCGCCGGAGCTGATCCGCGGGCCGGTGCGCGAACGACTCGTCGACGGCGGGTGGCGGCGCTACAAGGCCGGCCTCAACCGCTCGGTGAAGGCCATGCGGTCGGTGCGCTACTTCCGTCTGCTCGACGCTCTCGACGACGTGGTGGTGACCAGTCCCCCGCCGGACGAGGAGCACCCGCACGCCACCATCAAGTCGGGTTACAAGCGGATCAGCAAGCGGGCAAAAGCGGCCGCCGAGGCCACCACCGAACACGAACTCGACGACGCGCTGCACGGAATTCGCAAGGCCGCCAAGCGACTTCGTTACTTGGCGGCCGCCACCGGCAACACCCGGGTGTCCGATCGCGCCAAGACGATCCAGGGGTTGCTGGGTGACCACCAGGACAGCGTGGTCTCCCGTACCCATCTGCTGCAGGAGGCCGACGCCGCCCACGCCGCCGGTGAGGACACTTTCACCTACGGCGTGCTGTTCCAGCTGGAGGAGGAACTGGCCCAGCGGTGCCGCGAGCAGCTGGACGGCGCGCTGAAGAAGCTGAAACGCAGCGTCCGCAAAGCCACCTAGCGGGCAGCCCCGGGCGCGGTCGCACGGGCGACCGCAGGCCCCTTGGGGGCGGACGAGTTGGCCTGTAAGCCGGATTCTGTTCCGCTGCGCCCAGCGCAGCGGCGGCGACCATCCATCTGGGCACACCGTCGCCGGGTGCCTCAAGCGGCCTACCCGCAGGCTCGGGCGAGCAGCCCTCGGGCGCCTGCGCAGCCGCACCGGGCCCGAAGGCGCCGGTGCGGCCTCTTGGCCTTGCTTCGGGTGGGGTTTACCGAGCCATCCCGGTCACCCGGGATGCTGGTGCGCTCTTACCGCACCGTTTCACCCTTACCTGCCCCCTGACGGGGTCAGGCGGTCTGTTTTCTGTGGCACTGTCCCGCGGGTCACCCCGGATTGCCGTTAGCAATCACCCTGCTCTGTGAAGTCCGGACTTTCCTCGACCCCCCTACCGACCCGAAGGTCTGAGGGGCCGCGGCCGCCCGGCCAACTCGTCCGCAGTCATCAACGTAGCGGGCCGGGTGTGTCTTCCGCGAGCCCCCTTGCTCAGGGCAGGCGGTAGACCAGCCAGCGCATCTCGATGGGACTCTCCGCACGGGGAACGTCGAAGACGTCGCGTCCGGATACCCAGTCGGCATACCAGCTGGTCTGCGGCCAGGCCCCGTCGGGAAGATTGGCCTTCTCGTAGTCATAGACCGAGTCGTCAGCCTCCAGGTACAGACCGGCCTGCGCGGCAGCGTCGGCCACCTCGGAGTAGGTGAAGATCGAGGTGTAGAACTGCTGGCCCAACTCCCGAGCCGCGTTGTCGGGAACATAGTCATGGCGCGGCAGGAAGACGTTGAACACCAGGCGGCCGCCGGGGGCCAGGCACCGCGCGGCCAGCTCGAACATCGACCGCACCTCCTCCACGCTCCGGAAGTCCGACACCACCTCCGACAGCAGGATCAGGCCGTAGTCACCGCGCAGGCCCTCGGCGTGGTCCTGGTCCGCCGCGAACACGTTGCGCTCGATGACCCGGACGTCCAGCGACTCCGCCTCCGCCTCGGACCGGATGATGTCGGCGAACTTCTCACTCATCTCCACGGCGTCGACGGGATGGCCCCGGCGGGCCAGGGCCAGGCTGTTGCGCCCGGTCCCGGCTCCGATGTCGAGTACCGGGAAGTCGGAGGGGTCGGTGGCGGACGCGGCCAGCGCCCACACCCGGGCGTCGGGTTGGGTGCCGAACAGCGGCGGTTCACGGGTGGCGACCCAGTTGTTGTATGCCGCGTCCACGCTGAGCCACTGTGCCTTGACGTGGTAGCTCACCGCATTGCCGATCGGCGACTCGTAGGTGACGACGATCTGTGAGCGCGAGGTGGCTTCGAACGCCTGCTGCAGCTGTATCTTCAGCACGTTGCGCAAGTGCGCGGTTTCGTCCTCGCTGAATGTCACCCCGATCGACGCGAAGGTATCGGCGCAGATGTCGACGTAGTCCTCGAGCATTCCCGGGACGGCCGGCAACGTGATCGAACCGGTCGCCACGGCCTGTCGTTTCATCCGCCGGTTCATCGACCGGCGCAGCGGTTCCGTATCTGGAAGTAGCTCGTCCACAAGGAGGTGTGTACACCAATCAGGAGTTGCGCCGGATCAAGATGACGTTGTCGACCAGGATGACTTCATCGCCGTCCGGGCCGCGGGCCGGCCGCTCGACGCTGCGAATCTCGGTCGTCCACTGATCCAGGTTCAGTTCAGGGCAGTCGAAAAGGCCCGCGATCACCTCCTGCGCGCCCGGAAATCGGTGGTGGTGCATCTTGGTCGCCCACGGCGGCGCGCCGGCGTGGTCGACCACCAGCAGGGCCCCGCCCGGAGCCACCGCGGCGGCAGCCCGGCGCAGGATGCCCGTCCGGTCCATCTCCAGGGTGCTGTGCAGAAACTGCGCCGACACCAGGTCGAAGGTGCCGTCCGGGAAGCTGCCGGTCAGCTCGTGCTGCTGGAAGTCGATGCGGTCGCCGACCCCGCGGGCCTCGGCAGCGGCGCGGGCCCGGCCCAGCGCGGTGTCGGACACGTCGACAGCAACCACGGTCCAGCCCTGCTCGGCCAGCCAGATGGCGTCGGCGCCCTCACCGCAGCCGAGATCGAGCGCCCGGCCGCCACCGATAGTGGGCGCGATCGCCGCCAGCTGGGTGTTGACCTTCCCGCTCCAGACCTGCGGGCGGGCGTTGTAGTGCTCCTCCCAGGTGGCCTGGTGTTCGTTGGACTGGTGCTGGTTCATCTGATCACCGGTGATGTCATCTACTCGCTTCTGGGTGGGAAAGGCAGGCCGAAGTCTTCGGCAAGCAAGCTTTCCACCATCGCCGTCGCCGCCACCGAACCGGTCGCGATCGCGTTGGCCACCTGGGGTGTCTGAGTGCAGACGTCACCGGCGGCGAACAGCCCGGGCACCGTGGTGCGGCCGAGTTTGTCGACGTCGATCGGGTCGGTGACCACCGGGCCGCTGCTGTGACACGCCGCACCGAGTTGTTCGGCCAGCCGGGAGCGCCGCTCCAAGGTGGTGGTGACCACCAAACCGCTTCTGGCCATGCGGGTTCCGTCTGCGAACAGCACGGCCGCCAGCCGACCGTCGCGGGCCTGCAGGGAAGCCACCTCCCGCTCGTCGACCTCGACCCCGGCGGCGGCCAGCGCGGCGGCGGCCTCTGCGTCGATGCCGTCCGGACCGTCGGTGAGAACCACCAGGTCGGCAGTCCACCCGCGCACCAGCAGCGCGGAGTGCAGGGCCTTGTCGCCGCGGGCCAGCACCGCCAGCGGCTGGTCGCGCAGTTCCCAGCCGTGGCAGAACGGGCAGTGCACCACCGTCGTTCCCCACAGCTCCGGCGTCCCCGGGATGTCCGGCGTCTGGTAGTCCACCCCGCCGGCCAGCAGCAGCTGGCGCGCCCACACCCGCCGGCCCCCGGTCAGCGCGACGGTGAACCCGCCCTCGCCGCGCCACGCCTCGGTGGCGGTGTCGGTGACGCACTCCACGTCGGGGTAGGCACCCAGTTCCCGACGGCCCTGGGCGTACAGCTCGGCCGGTGACCGGCCGTCGAATCCCAGCAGTCCGCCGATGCCGCGCGCCGGGAGGTTGCTCTGCCTGCCGGCGTCGATGAGCAGGGTGCGCCGCCGGGCCCGGCCCAGCACCAGGGCGGCGCTCAGCCCGGCCGCGCCCCCTCCGACGATCACACAGTCATAGCGGTCCACGATGACCGGGCATACCCGATCCGGCTGGGTTCAGCCGCGGAGATAGGACGTCTCGTTGACCAACCGCACCGATGCCCCGGCGTCCGGGTAGAACTCGGCGATGCTCAGCGAGGCCAGATCCAGGTGCATCCGGTAGAGCACCGACGGTCCGGCGTCCAGCGCCATCCGCAGTAGCGACTTGATCGGCGTCACGTGGGAGACCACCAGCACGGTGGTGGCGCCATGGTCGGCGATGAGCCGGTCGCGGGCCCGCCGCACGCGGTGGGCGACCTCGTCGAAGCTCTCCCCGGCGGGCGGCCGGATGCCGGTGTCGCGCAGCCAGCGGCCGTGCAGGTCGGGGTCGCGCTGGGCGGCCTCGGTAAAGGTCAGGCCCTCCCAGTCGCCGAAATCGGTCTCGATCAGATCGTCGTCGACTGCAACCGGCAGTCCCAGCGCGCCGGCGGCCGCCGCGGCGGTGTCGTAGGCGCGTTCCAGCGGGGAGCTGATCACAGCGGAGATGCCGCCCCGCGAGGACAGGTAGCGCGCGGCATCGGCGGCCTGGCCCCGGCCGATCTCGGTCAGCTCGGGGTTGCCCCGGCCCGAGTAGCGGCGGTGCCGGGACAGATCGGTCTGGCCGTGGCGCAACAGCAGCAGCCGGGTCGGTCCGCCGCGGTTGCCGGTCCAGGTAGCCGGCGGGACCGCGACCGCGCTGGGCGGCGGGTCGGCCGCCAGCCGCACCTCGGTGACGGCGTCCGCAGCGGCCGGGACTGGCGCGCCGCCGGCAGCCGCGGCGTCCATCGCCTCGTTGGCCAGCCGGTCGGCGTGCTTGTTGCGCTCCCGCGGAATCCAGCCGAACGTGACGGCATCGAACGTCGACGCCAGCGCCCGGGCCTGCTGGTGCAGTTCAGCCATACCGGGGTGCTTGACCTTCCAGCGGCCCGACATCTGCTCGACGACGAGTTTGGAGTCCATCCGCACGTCGACCGCGTCGGCACCGAGTCGACGGGCCTCCTCCAGCCCGGCGATCAGACCGCGATACTCCGCGACGTTGTTGGTGGCGATCCCGATGGCCTGGCAGTGCTCGGCTAGCACGGTGGCGTGGTCATCCGCCCACACCACGCAGCCGAACCCCGCCGGCCCCGGGTTTCCCCGCGAGCCGCCATCGGCCTCCATGATCACTTTCACGGGATGACTCTCACGAGTCGGTGAGGCGCAACAGGATTGCCCCGCACTCGCCGCAGCGCAGCACGTCGTCGGCCGGGGCGGCGGTGATGCGCGCCAACTCGCCGCGGTCGAGCTCGATGCGGCAGGCGCCGCAACGTCCGCCCATCAGCCGGCCCGCCCCGATACCGGATGCGCTGCGCTGCCGTTCGTAGAGGGCGAGCAACTCGGCGTCCACGCCGGCGGCCAGCTCGGCACGCCGTGCGGCGGAGTCGGTGCGCGCCTGTTCGACATCGGCCAGCGCGACGTCGCGGGCCTGCCGTGCCGCCGCCAGATCGGCGTCGACGGCATCCAGCGCCGACTGCTCGCCGGCCTGCTGGGCAGCCAGCTGCTCGCGACGTTCCATGACGTCCAGCAGGGAGTCCTCCAGGCTGGCCTGGCGGCGCTCCAGAGTGCCCAACTCGTGCTGAAGTTCCGCAAGCTGCTTGGAGTCGCTGATCGAACCGGAGTCCAGCAGCCCGCGGTCGCGGTCCTCACGCTTGCGGACGGCGTCCACCTCGGATTCCAGCTTCGCGATCTGGGCGTCGAGGTCTTCGAGCCCCAACGCGAGCACCGCCAGCCGGTCGGCCACCGCGCGCTGCGAAGTTTCCAGCTCCTGGTAGCGCTGCTGCTCCGGCAAGTGGGTGGCGCGGTGCGCCAGCCGGCCGAGCTCCGCGTCCAACCCCGCCAGGTCTAGTAGCGAACGTTGCTGTGCCACTTCAGCTTTCATCAGAGCCTTTCGGATACTCAATATTCCAGGGGTCGGTGCGAACCGGGCAGACGGTGACCATAAGAGCCGCGCCGAACTGCGAGCGCAGCAGGTCGGCGGCCTGGCTGCACCAGGGATACTCGCTGGCCCAGTGCGCGACGTCGACCAGCCCGACGGAGCTGGCCCGGCGGTGTTCGTCGGCGGGATGGTGACGCAGGTCGGCGGTGACGTAGGCCTGCACGCCCGCGGCCCTGGCCGCACCCAGCAGCGAGTCTCCGGCGCCCCCGCAGACCGCCACCCGTTCCACCGGGGCGTCCGGGTCGCCGGCGGCGCGGACTCCCCAACTCGTCTGCGGCAGCGCCGCATTCACCCGGGCGGCAAAGTCGGCGAACCGCTCGGGTGCAGACAACCGGCCGATGCGTCCGATGCCCACTCCGGTGGGAAGCGCGGCAAGGCTGAGCACGTCGAACGCCGGCTCCTCGTAGGGGTGGGCGGCACGCAGGGCCGCCAGCACCTGACCGCGCAACCGCGCCGGGGCGATCACCTCGACCCGGTCCTCGGGCAGCCGCTCCACCACTCCGATCGCTCCGACCGCCGGCGAGGCTCCCGCGCCGGCCAGAAACTGCCCTGCGCCGGTCACGCTCCAACTGCACTGGGAGTAGTCGCCGATCTGGCCGGCGCCCGCGGCGAACAGCGCCAGACGCAGTGACTCGGCGGCCTCACCGGGCACGAAGACCACCCACTTGTCCAGGGCCGGACCACTCGGGGCGGGGTCCAGCACCTCCTCGACAGCCAGGTCCAGCGCCTCGGCCAGCGCGTCGGACACACCGGGGCTGGCGGCGTCGGCGTTGGTGTGGGCGGTGAACAGCGCCGAGCCGTTGCGGATCAGCCGGTGGATCAGCGCCCCCTTGGGTGTGCTGGCGGCCACGGTGTCCACTCCCCGCAGCAACAGCGGGTGGTGGGCCAGCAGCAGCCCACCCGGGCCGACCGAGTCGACCACCGCCGCGGTGGCGTCGACGGCGACGGTCACCGAGTCCACGACGTCGGCGGGGTCACCGCAGACCAGACCGACCGAATCCCAGTCGTGGGCCAGCTGCGGCGGGTAGGCGTCGTCCAGTGCGGCGATCACATCGTAAAGGCGCACGCTCATCGCAGCGCCTCCGCCATCGCGGCGACCAGGGTGGGCCATTCCGGTCGCACCGCCACCCGCAGATACCCCTCCCCCAACCCGACGAAAGTGTCACACCGGCGCACCGCAATCCCATTGGCGCGCAGGTTTTTTCGCATCAACGTGGCGTCAGCGATGTGGCGGGGCAGAGCGACCAGCAGAAACGGGGCGCAGCCGTCGACAACCTCCAGGCCCAACCCGGTCAGCGCCGCCGCCATCTCGGCGCGCTGTGCTGCCAGGGATTCCGCGCCGGCTCGCGCCTCGGCCACCGCCTCTGGGGTGCAGCACGCGGCGATCGCCTCCAGTTGCAGGGTGCCCAGCGGCCAGTGCGGCCGGCCCGCCGACAGCCGGGCCAGCACCTCCGGGGCGCCCAGCGCGTAGCCCACCCGCAACCCGGCCAGCGACCACGTCTTGGTCAGGCTGCGCAATACCAGCATGTCGGGCAGGTTCATCGCGGCCAGCGACTCCGGTTCTCCCGCCAGCGCGTCGGCGAACGCCTCGTCGACCACCACCAGCCGGCCGGGGCGCCGCAACGCCAGCACCGATTCGCGCGGGTGCAGCACACCGGTGGGGTTGGTGGGGTTGCCGACCACCACCAGATCGGCGTCCTCGGGCACGGTGGCTTTTCCTGTGACGGCGTCGGCAAGGCGGAACGGCGGCGCCAGCACCACGTGCTCCACCGGCACCCCGGCGGAAGTCAGCACGGCCTCCGGTTCGGTGAACGACGGTGCGATCAGGGCGGCCCGCCGGGGCGTGAGCGCGGGCAGCAGCGCGAAACCCTCAGCACCGCCGGCCAGCAACAGCACCCGGTCGTCGCCCACACCGTGGCGTCGGGCCACCGCCCTGACGGCGGCCGCGTGGTCCGCGGCGCTGGGATAGGCGGCCAGGTCGGGCAGACGGGCAGCCAGGCGCTGCTGCAGCCAGCCCGGCGGCGCGGAGTGGCGGACGTTGACTGCGAAGTCCAGCAGGCCCGGCGCGGCGGCCTGGTCGCCGTGGTAGCGCGACCCCGGACGCACAACCTGCTCGTTCACCACTAGCACAGTAGTCGGCAGTGATTCCACCTCGTCAGCGACAATGAAGCGGTGACGTCCCTGCCCGCCGGTATCCGGCCCGAGTTGGTGATCTTCGATCTCGACGGCACGCTGACCGACTCCGCGCCCGGTGTCGTCGCCAGCTTCCGGCATGCGCTGGCAGCTGTCGGCGCCGAGATTCCCGACGGCGACCTGGCAGTTCTGGTGGTCGGTCCGCCGATGCACCACACGATGGCGGCTCTGGGTCTTGGGGAGCGCGCCGCCGATGCGGTGGCCGCCTATCGGGCGGACTACACCAACCGAGGCTGGGCGATGAACACCCTGTTCGACGGCGTCGTGCCGCTGCTGACCGATCTGCGGGCGGCCGGTGTCCGCCTGGCGGTGGCCACATCCAAAGCCGAGCCCATCGCGCGGCGTATTCTCGACCACTTCGGCATCGCCGCGCATTTCGAGGTGATCGCCGGAGCCAGCCCGGACGGGGTCCGCGCCGCCAAGGCCGACGTGCTTGGTCATGCACTGGGTCAACTGCGGCCGCTGCCCGATCGGACGGTGATGGTCGGCGACCGCGCCCACGACGTCGAAGGCGCCGCCGAACACGGCATCCCCACCGTGGTGGTCGGGTGGGGCTACGGGGCGCACGACGCCACCGGTGCGGCGGCCGCGCGGGTGGCGACCGTCGGTGAACTGCGGGAGGTACTCGGTGTCTGATACCCAGACGGTGCAGCCGCTGGTCCACGTGACCTTCGTCTGCACCGGCAACATCTGCCGCTCCCCGATGGCCGAGAAGATGTTCGCCCACCAGATCGCCGAGCGCGGCCTGGCCGAGGTGGTCCGCGTCACCAGCGCCGGAACCGGCGGCTGGCACGTCGGCGACGGCGCGGACAAGCGCGCGGTGCGCGTGCTGGCCGAGCACGGCTACCCGGCCCAGCACCGGGCCGCCCAGGTCTGCGACGACCATCTGTCGGCTGACCTGGTCGTGGCGTTGGGCCGCGACCATTTCCGGATGCTCACCGGACTCGGCGTGCAACCGGATCGGCTGCGGATGCTGCGATCATTCGACCCGCGCTCCGAAGCCCATCCCCGCGACGTCGATGACCCGTACTACGGCGAGCACGCGGATTTCGTGGAGACCTTCGCCGTCATCGAGGCCGCCCTGCCCGGTCTGCACGCCTGGGTCGACCAACGGCTGGCCGGCCGATGAAGCGGTTGCCGTTTTTGCTGCGGCCGGGCTGGATCGCCCTGGCGCTGGTGGTGGTGATGTTCACCTACCTGTGCCTGACGGTGCTGGCGCCGTGGCAGCTGGGCAAGAACACCAGCACGTCGCGGGAGAACCGGCAGATCGAGGCCTCACTGTCCGCCGAGCCGGTGCCGGTGACATCGGCACTGCCGCGCCAGGATTCAGCGGCTCCCGATGAGCAGTGGCGCCGCGTCACCGCGACCGGCCGCTACCTGCCCGGCACCGACGTGCTGGTGCGGCTGCGAGTCATCGCCGGAGCGCCCGCCTACGAGGTGCTCACCGCCTTCGCGGTGGACGGCGGCCCGCGGGTGCTGGTCAACCGTGGCTACGTGAAACCCGAGAAGGGCACCGACGTGCCGCCGATCGCCGCGGCACCCACCGGGACGGTGACCCTTACCGCCCGGCTGCGCGACTCGGAGACTGCTCCCACCGACGAGAAGCAACCGTTCACCGAGGCCGGCTTCCAGCAGGTGTACGCCATCGACACCGCCCAGGTCGCCCAGCTCACCAAGACCCCACTGACCGGGTCGTACCTGCAGCTCGTCGACGACCAGCCGGGCAGCCTCAACGTGCTGCCACTGCCCCAGCTCGATGCCGGACCCTTCCTGTCCTACGGCATCCAGTGGGTCGCCTTCGGCATCGTCGCCCCGCTCGGGCTTGGGTATTTCATCTTCTCCGAGATGCGGATACGCAGGCGGGAGGCCGAAGCGCGCGCACAGATGGAGAACACCGACGCTCCGCTCACCGCCGAAGAGAAAATGGCCGACCGGTACGGCCGACAGCGCTGATCAGCAGCGCTTCACCCCGACTGCGCTGATCAGCAGCGCTTCACCCCGACTGCGCTGATCAGCAGCGCTTCACCCCGACTGCGCTGATCAGCAGCGCGACCAACAGCGCGCCGCCCTGCACCGTCCGGGACAGCCGCACCGCCCGCCGCAGGTCCGCGACACCCGGCCCGGGGCCATCGCCGAGGGCGGGACGGATCTCCAGCTGGTGGCGGTACTGGGTCGGCCCGCCCAGCCGGACTCCGAGCGCCCCGGCGAACGTCGCTTCGGGTACCCCGGCGTTCGGGCTGGGATGCCGGGCGGCGTCGCGCTGCCAGGCCCGCACCGCCCCGGCCGCCGACCCACCGACCAGCGGTGCGCAGCCCACCGCCAGCGCACCCGTGACCCGGGCCGGCAGATAGTTGGCCACGTCGTCCAATCGTGCCGCGGCCCAACCGAATCGGAGGTAGCGCTCCGAGCGGTGACCGATCATGGCGTCCAGTGTGTTGATCCCGCGGTAGGCCAGCACCCCAGGCAGCCCGGCTACAGCGGCCCAGAACAACGGTGCCACCTGCGCATCGGAGGTGTTCTCGGCCACCGACTCGCACGCCGCTCGCGCCAGCCCGCAGGCGTCGAGAGCGGCCGGGTCGCGCCCACATAGCGAGGGCAGCAGCGCTCGGGCACCGTCCAGATCGCCGGCGTCGAGCAGGTCGGCCATCGCCGATCCGGTCCGCGCCAGCGTGGTTCCGCCCAGGGCCGCCCAGGTGGCCAGTGCCGTCAGCGAACCGAGCATCCACCCTCCGCGCGCCCGGCGCTGCGCCAGCGTCCCTGCGCCGATCAAGCCACCGACCAGGACGGCGGTGTGTGCCGCACCGGCAGCGCGGCTGTCACGGTAACTTCGTTGCTCCAGCGCCGATGCAGCCCAACCGAATCCGGCAACAGGATGACCGCGCGACGGATCACCGATCAGCGCGTCGGCCAGTTGGCCGCCCAGGATTCCGGCCGCCAGCCACCATCCGCGCACAACCGGCAGCCTCTCACACCCGGCAGAGCGTTTCAGAACACCACTGTCTGATTGCCGTAACGGATGACCCGGTCTTCGCAGTGCCACTGCACCGCCCGCGAGAGAACGGCCCGTTCCACGTCGGCACCGAGCCGAACAAGGTCCTCGACACCATGCCGGTGGTCCACGCGAACCACGTCCTGCTCGATGATCGGTCCTTCGTCGAGGTCCTCGGTGACGTAGTGCGCCGTCGCGCCGACGAGTTTGACTCCGCGCTCCTTGGCCCGCCGGTACGGCGCCGCACCGATGAACGCGGGCAGAAAGGAGTGGTGGATGTTGATCAGCGGACAGCCGACTTCGGTAAGGAACTGCGGGGTGAGTATCTGCATGTACCGCGCTAAAACCACCAGATCGATGTTGCCGCGGAGCAATTCGAGTTGACGGCTTTCGGCCTGCTCCCGAGTGTCGCGCGTGGCCGGTATGTGGATGAAGGGCACTCCGAACGGACGCACCTGATCGGCGAGGTCGGCATGGTTGGCGATCACCATGGCCACCGACATGTCCAGATCGCCGCGGCGATTGCGCCACAACAGATCCAGCAGGCAGTGGTCTTCGGTGGAAGCCATGATCGCGACCCGCTTGGGTTTGGCCGCCTCGGTGAGCCGGAAATCGATGGCGAACGGCTCGGCGACCTCGACGGCGAACCTGCGTTCCAGATCAGTGCGCGCGGCGGCCAGTCCTGGGAGGTGAAAGATCGTGCGCTGCATGAAGATTCCACCGGTTTGCTGCGTGGAATGCTGATCCAGCGAAATGATGTTGGCCCCAGCGTGTGCGAGGAAACTGGAGACTGCGGCCACCAAACCCGACCGGTCGGAGCAGCGCAGCAACAGCCGGCCGATGTCCTTCACCGGCAGGGCCGGGTGCCCCGGCGGGAATGCGCCCTCGCCGGTCCCGGCGGTAACCGTGTCGCGCCCACCCAACGTCATGAGGTCAGCGCCCTGACTGGTCGATGATCTGGGCGATGAGGTTCTCCACCTCACCATTCTCGTCGCGGATGCAGCTCAGCAGCAGTTCAGCGTCGAACAGGTGGCCGTCGGCGTGCCGGTACTGCTTGACGGTCCGGTACGTCTCCCGCGCGCCGGCGAGCATTTGCGCCACCATGTCAGCTTCTCGTGGGAGCAGGTCCGGGGCGGTGAGATCCTGCCATCGCATGGTGAGCAGCGTCTGGATGTCGTAGCCCATCATGCTGGCCATCGCCTGGTTGACCGAGACGAAGTGTCCATCTGCCGTCGTCACACCGACCGGGATGGGCGAGAAGTCCATCAGCTTGCGGTGGCGCTTGTCACGTTGCGCGGCCTCGTGAGGTTCGGTGGCGACGCGCCAGGTGACCGCAATCATCTCGGCACCAGCGTAGGTCGCGCGGATGTCGACTCGCCGCTGTTCGTCGAAGTGCTGATAGCGGTAATCGTTGAGCACAACCGGCTCACCGCTCTCGGCACAGCCGGCGTAGACATCCATGAGTCCGGAGCTCCCGAAATACGGGGATATGTCGGACACGCTTCGTCCGACCATCTCGGCACGGGTCAGGTCCATCTCTTCATACGCGGCGCGGTTGACATCCCGGTAGAGGAAATCCACCACGCGGCCGTGATCGTCGCGAACCGTCTCCATCATCACCACGGGATCAAGCAGCGAATCGGCCCACGCCCGGGTCAGCACAACGACGCGCTCGGCCACCTCCAGTGCAAGATCGGCCGCCGAGGCACCTGCGCCGGAGGCCCTCAGCCGCGCGAGTTGATCCACGTCGCCCCACGGACGGTCTCTGCCGCCGGCACCGAGGACACCGTGCAGGAAGATGTCGATGAGTTGGTCGACATACTCATTCCGGATGGGCGCGTCGTTGAATATGGAGTCGCTCACCAGGGCAGCGGAGAAGATCCGCACCGCCGTCTCAGGATCGACACCGTCGCGCAGCTGCCCTCGGCTGCGGGCGCGTTCCAGCACCTCGGCCGACCCGCGGAACCGGGCGTTCCACAAATCTAAACTCATCTCGGCGAGATCCGAGTCAGCCCCACCGGGCAGCATCCGCCGAAAAATCCGGCGCTGCTCCGGCTCCTCGGATACAGCGATGACAACCCGGGCTCCGGCTTCGAGGTCGGTTCGCAGACTTCCGGTGTCAGGCGACGGAGTAACCGGAGCCGGCCGGTCGAGCATGATATCCATCAGCAGCACTCGCCGATCGTGCCAAAGTGCGCGAATCCAAGCCGGCTCCACCCCGGCGCGGCGCGCGACTCCGTCGATTTCGAAGCGGTCGATGCCGCCGGCGACCAATTCGGCCAGCACAGCATCGCGAATCCGACTCTTGAGCACTGGCGACAGGTCCACACGCGACAGGTCCTCCGGGCCGCTCACACAATCCTCAATCCGACGCAGTCTTACCGGCGTCACCAATATTGACACTTTAGTAATCGCGGTTCCAACCCCCGGGGCATTACTCTTGCGTCATCAAGCCGACGGAATCGAGAGGGGAGAACGATGCAGATTCGAGCCGCAGCGACGCGCCAGCTGATTCTGGACTGCGCCGCGGAGCTCTTCGACACCGTGGGTTACGCCAACTCCTCCCTGTCGGAACTCATCGCCGCCACCGGGCTGAGCAAGGGTGCGTTCTACTACCACTTCACCAACCGGGAGGCGGTGACGGCGGCGATCATTCAGGAAGCGGACGCCGCGCTGCAGGAAACCACTCGGGAGTGCCTGTCGGATCCCAGCTACCGCGCGCTGGGAAATCTGATCCGTGCCGTCTTCACGATCGCCGACTTAACTGACTCCAACAGCCTGGTGCGCGTCGGTCTGGAGCTCCGCGGCGGCCTGGGACAGATCAGCGCGGCTGTGGAAGGTTTCAACGAACACCGCGATCTGTTCGTGAGCGTGGCCGGCGCTGCCATCGCCGACGGCGATCTGCGCGACGACCTCGACGCCGCCAAGGTCGGCCATACACTGTGGGCCGCCGTTCTGGGCACCCACCAGCACTGCGGTGCTACCGGGGAGGACCTCCCTACCCGACTCGCGGATGTGCATGCGATTGTTCTGGACGCAATTTGCACACCGGAAGCTGCTCAGGAATACCGCGACTTGGTCGACCAGCTCATCGAAAATCGGACTCCGCAGATTGCGCGCTGAGTCGCCGAACTCGATAAATACCATCGGTATTTTTCCTGAAGAGATTCCGCACTGCGACAACAAGGAGAAGCTGCGCCAGCCCGATGAGCAGTATCGGCCAAAAAATGGCGGTTACACCCATCGCGATGATGGAGTTTCCGGTGATCGGACTGTTGGGGGAATCTGACGTCTGGGCATCCAGCGTCTTGG
Source organism: Mycolicibacterium sp. (assembly GCA_032117575.1). Taxonomy (GTDB): domain Bacteria; phylum Actinomycetota; class Actinomycetes; order Mycobacteriales; family Mycobacteriaceae; genus Mycobacterium. The sequence continues at coordinate 9,731 of JAULZA010000110.1, read as the reverse complement.
CGACGGTGAAACAGACGAGCCCTACGAACAAAGAGATATGAAAATAAGCGCTGATCAACAGCATTATTGAGCCCCCCTATGCTGCATAACCGGTGGCCACTAAATCCGCCAGCGACACCAGGCTATTGGCACCTGCTGACCGTCGAGTTACCAACGTGAAAATAAAAATGGCAACTTAAAGTCGGTTTTCTGCCGCAGAGACGATTTCGCCCTAACGGGCAACGGCGCGACGGAGCGCATCGACCACCGTGACCAGCTATCTAATCAGGACTTTACGATTGCCCCGTGCGCAGTGCCGCGCGGAGCGGCAGGGCACCCGCAAAAGCCGGTGAGCTCCGGTTATGTTGGTGGGCGCGGAGGGTTTCGAACCCCCGACCGCTGGTGTGTAAAACCAGAGCTCTACCACTGAGCTACACGCCCGGGCCACGGGCTCTGTGAGCCCGTGCACGCGCAGGTTACCCGCCCACTGCGAGCGGGAGGAAATTCGCCTCAGGCGGTCAGAGCCGCCAGGGCGTCGGTCCAGACCTTCTGATCGCGGGCCTCACCGGGCTGGTTCATCTCGGCGAATCGCACGATGCCCGACCGGTCGATGACGAAGGTGCCCCGGTTGGCGAAACCCGCGTCCTCGTTGAAGACCCCGTAGGCCTGCGCCACCGCGCCGTGCGGCCAGAAGTCCGACAGCACCGGAAAGGTGAAGCCGCTCTCGGTGGCCCAGATCTTGTGCGTGGGCGAGGCGCCGACGGAGATCGCCAGCGTCGCGGTCTCGTCGTTGTCGTAGCTGGGCAGGTTGTCCCGCACCTCGTCCAGTTCGCCCTGGCAGATACCGGTGAAGGCGAGCGGGAAGAACACCAGCAGGACGTTCTTCTTGCCACGGAAGTCGCTGAGGGTGACCGGCTGGCCGTTCTGGTCCTTGAGAGTGAAATCCGGCGCCTCGGCGCCGATGGCCAGTGTCATGAATGTCTCCCTGCTGCTTTGGATTTCGGTTGCACCAGGCGACTGCCGATCCAGTCGCCCAGGTTGGCCGACGAGGTCTGCATCAGCCCGGCGGTGGGCGCGGCCTCGGCGATCTCGGCCGGAAGCACATGACCGGGTTTCCCGGTCTTGGGCGTGAGGACCCAGATGACGCCGTCCTCGGCCAGTGGCGCGATGGCATCCATCAACCGATCGACGAGGTCCCCGTCCTCCTCACGCCACCACAGCACCACCACGTCGACGACTTCGTCGGCGTCCTCGTCGAGAAGTTCGCTGCCGCAGGCATCCTCGACGTCGGCGCGAATATCGTCGTTCGTGTCATCGTCCCAGCCCAGCTCCTGGACGATTTGACCGTGCTGAACGCCCAGCCTCTGGGCGTAATTGGGCCCGCTGTCACCCGCGGCGACCACCCTCGCAACCTCCTCTGTCATCGGCTGTCGTGCGCATATCGTTGCACGCCGCAGCCGGTCGTCTCGCTGTTGGTGTTGATTTTTCAGTACGTGGCATCGCAGAGTCGCAGGACGTCCGACCGGGCGCCGTTGAGATTGTCGATGATCGTATTGAACTCCGCGGGTGGAGCTTGCCTGGTGATCGCGGCCGCGGTGGTGCGGGCGCCGTCGACCCACACCATGAATGCGTCCTTCAATTTCTCCGGCACGATCTCGGCGATGCTCTTTTCCACCGCATCCGCACTCTGGTCCAGCGCGTCCACCGCCGGTCCCGCGGCCGATTCGGTATCGCCCCCCGGAGCGTTGAACGCGCCGACGTAGGCATTGACCGCCTCGATCGCGTCAGCGCTGGTGGTCGACAGCGTCTCGCAGGTGTCGTGGACGGCCTGTGTGGTCATCGCCGCCTGTCGTTCGGATTCCCGGGCGCTGGAGCTGGCCGCCGCCTGCGAGGACGACATCGACACCGAGGTGCGGTATGCCGGGGCTTCGCCGGAATTGGCGGCGGCGCCGCCGCCGGTGACCGTGGTGCACCCCACGGTGAAGATGCCAAGTGCTGCCACACCCCCGACGGTCAATCCGGCGATTCGCACCCCCCGCGGGTTTCCGCTCAGCACGGGTGCAGACGTTACCGGTTCGACGATCCGATCGGGTGCCGCCCGAACTTCCTCGTGAGCGACGCAAGTGCGGCACGATAGGACAGGTACTGACCCTGCAGACCGTCGAAGCCATCGAGGAGCGGAAGTGACCACCGAGTTCGCGCGCGATCAAGGGACCAAGAGCGGCCCGAACGAATCCGAACGGGTTCGGGTCATCCGCGAAGGAGTCGCGTCCTATCTGCCCGACATCGACGCCGAAGAGACCGCCGAGTGGCTGGAGTCCTTCGACGACCTTCTCGCCCGCTCCGGCCCGGCACGCGCCCGCTACCTCATGCTGCGGCTGCTGGAGCGCGCCGGAGAGCAGCGGGTGGCTATCCCCGCCCTGACGTCCACCGATTACGTCAACACGATCCCGACCGAGATGGAGCCGTGGTTCCCCGGCGACGAGGAGGTCGAGCGCCGCTACCGGCGTTGGATTCGCTGGAACGCCGCGATCATGGTGCACCGCGCCCAGCGCCCGGGCGTCGGCGTGGGCGGTCACATCTCCACCTACGCCTCCTCGGCGTCGCTCTACGAGGTGGGCTTCAACCACTTCTTCCGCGGCAAGTCCCATCCCGGTGGCGGCGACCAGGTGTACATCCAGGGCCACGCCTCCCCCGGCATCTACGCCCGGGCCTTCCTGGAAGGCCGGCTCACCGAGGACCAGCTCGACGGGTTCCGGCAAGAGCACAGCCATCCCGGCGGCGGCCTGCCGTCCTACCCGCACCCGCGATTGATGCCGGAGTTCTGGGAATTCCCCACCGTCTCCATGGGCCTGGGCCCGATGAACGCCATCTACCAGGCCCGGTTTAACCACTACCTGGATGACCGGGGCATCAAGGACACCTCCGACCAGCATGTGTGGGCGTTCCTCGGCGACGGCGAGATGGACGAGCCGGAAAGCCGCGGACTGATCCAGCTCGCCGCCAACGAGGCCCTGGACAACCTGACGTTCGTCATCAACTGCAACCTGCAACGGCTCGACGGCCCGGTGCGTGGCAACGGCAAGATCATCCAGGAACTGGAATCCTTCTTCCGCGGGGCCGGCTGGAACGTCATCAAGGTCGTCTGGGGCCGGGAGTGGGACGCGCTGCTGCACGCCGACAAAGACGGCGCGCTGGTCAACCTGATGAACTCCACCCCCGACGGGGACTACCAGACCTACCGCGCCAACGACGGCGCCTATCTGCGGGAGCACTTCTTCGGACGCGATCCGCGCACCAAGGCGCTGGTGCAGCACATTTCCGACGCCGATATCTGGAGCCTCAAGCGCGGCGGCCACGACTACCGCAAGGTCTATGCCGCTTACCGGGCGGCGATGGAGCACAAGGGCCAGCCGACGGTGATCCTGGCCAAGACCATCAAGGGCTACTCGCTGGGCGCCCACTTCCAGGGCCGCAATGCCACCCACCAGATGAAGAAGCTCGCCCTGCAGGACCTCAAGGACTTCCGCGACGCCATCCGCATCCCGATCAGCGACGCCCAGCTTGAGGAAAATCCCTACCTGCCGCCGTACTACCACCCGGGCCCGGATTCCCCGGAGATCCGCTACCTGCTCGACCGGCGCACCACGCTGGGCGGCCCACTTCCGCAGCGGCGCAACAGCTCCAAGGCGCTGACCCTGCCCTCCCGCGACGTCTACAAGCCGCTCAAGGGCGGATCGGGCAACCAGGCGGTGGCAACGACGATGGCGACCGTCCGGGTGTTCAAGGAACTGCTGCGCGAAACCGGGGAGAACGCCGTCGGCAAGCGGATTGTGCCGATCATTCCCGACGAGGCCCGCACCTTCGGCATGGACTCGTGGTTCCCCACGCTGAAGATCTACAACCGCCTCGGCCAGCTGTACACGGCCGTCGACGCTCAGCTGATGCTGGCCTACAAGGAGAGCCCGCAGGGCCAGATCCTGCACGAGGGCATCAACGAGGCGGGCTCGTGTGCGTCGTTCACCGCGGTGGGCACGTCGTACTCGACCCACAACGAACCGATGATCCCGGTCTACATCTTCTACTCGATGTTCGGCTTCCAGCGGACCGGCGACAGCTTCTGGGCCGCCGCCGACCAGATGGCCCGCGGCTTCGTGCTCGGGGCAACCGCCGGGCGCACCACGCTCACCGGCGAGGGTCTGCAGCACGCCGACGGGCATTCCCAGCTGCTGGCGTCGACCAACCCGGCGGTGGTGGCCTATGACCCAGCGTTCGCCTACGAGGTGGCCTACATCATCGAAAGCGGCCTGGCCCGGATGTTCGGGGAGAACCCGGAGAACATCTTCTTCTACATCACCATCTACAACGAGCCCTACGCCCAGCCCGCCGAGCCGGAGAACCTCGACGTCGAGCATCTCCTCAAAGGCATGTATCCCTTCCGGCCGGCGGCCGAGAAACGCAGCAACGTGGCACAGATCCTGGCCTCAGGGGTCTCCATGCCCGACGCGTTGCGGGCCGCCGACATGCTGGCCGAGCGCTGGGACGTCGCCGCGGACGTCTGGTCGGTGACCAGCTGGAACGAACTGCACCGTGACGGCCTGGAGGTCGAGAAGGAACGGCTGCGGTATCCGGACCGGCAGCCGCGCACACCGTTCGTCACCGAACAGCTCGCCAAGACGGCCGGTCCGGTGGTAGCGGTGTCCGACTGGATGCGGGCCGTGCCGGATCAGATCCGGCAGTGGGTGCCCAACACCTACGTCACGCTCGGCACCGACGGGTTCGGTTTCTCCGACACCCGGCCGGCCGCGCGGCGCTACTTCAACACCGACGCCGAATCCGTGGTCGTCGCCGTGCTGGAGGCGTTGGCCCGGGACGGCGAAATCGATCCCTCGGTGGCCATCTCGGCCGCCCGCGAGTACCGGATCGACGACGTGCTGGCCGCGCCGGAGCAGACCTCCGATTCGGGGGTGGCTTAACAGGGCGGTCAGCGGTGAGACGGGTGAGTTAGAGATTTCCGCCAAATACTCACGTACGTTTTAGAGGTGCCCGACAATCAGCCCTTCGAGGTGCAGCGTTCTCCGCTGGAACTGCTGGAGAACGTTCCCGAGTCGACGCTGCGCCGGCTTAAGGGGCGCTCGGGCCGGCTGGCCACCGAGGCCGTGCACACCATGCAGAAACGCCTGCCGTTCTTCGCCGACCTCGAGGCCTCTCAGCGCGCGAGCGTGCAACTGGTGGTCCAGGCCGCCGTGGTGAACTTCGCCGAATGGGTGCGCAACCCCGCCAGCCAGGTCGGTTACACCGCGCAGGCCTTCGAACTCGTGCCAGCGGACCTGACCCGCAAAATCGCACTGGCCCAGACCGTCGACATGGTGCGCGTCACCATGGAGTTCTTCGAAGAGGTCGTTCCGGCGGTGGCCCGCAACGACGAGCAGGCCACCGCACTGACGGTCGGCATCCTGCGCTATAGCCGGGATCTCGCCTTCGCCGCGGCCAGCGCCTACGCCGATGCCGCCGAGGCGCGCGGATCGTGGGACAGCCGGATGGAGGCCAGCGTGGTCGACGCCGTCGTGCGCGGGGACACCGGCCCGGAACTGTTGTCCCGGGCCGCCGCACTGAATTGGGACACCACCGCCCCGGCGACGGTGGTCGTCGGCACCCCGCCGTCGGGCCGGGCGGAACTCGCCGGGGAGGACGTCCGGGAGATCGCGCTGCGCAACGAACGCGCGGCACTGGCCGACGTGCACGGCACCTGGCTGATCGCCATCATCTCCGGTCCGCTGCCGCCCACCGACCGGTTCCTCAACGACCTGCTGGGCGCGTTCTCCGACGGGCCGGTGGTGATCGGCCCTACCGCCCCCATGCTCACCGCTGCCTATCTCAGTGCCAGTGAGGCGATCTCGGGAATGAACGCGGTCGCCGGCTGGACCGGGGCGCCCCGGCCGGTGCCGGCCCGGGAACTGCTGCCCGAACGGGCACTTCTGGGCGACACCTCAGCGGTCGCCGCCCTGTACAACGACATCACCCGACCGCTTGCCGACGCCGGCCCCGCGCTCTCGGAGACTCTCGACGCGTTCCTCGACAGTGGTGGCGCCATCGAGGCCTGCGCCAGGAAACTGTTCGTTCATCCAAATACGGTTCGATACCGCCTCAAGCGGATTACCGACTTCACCGGCCGCGATCCCACGGTGGCCCGGGACGCCTACGTCTTGCGGGTGGCCACTACCGTCGGCCGGCTGGGTTACCCGGGGGCCACTGCGGCTAAAGCCCAGACCAGTGCAAACGGTCCGGTGCCGCAGCTGACGACACCCCTGGTCGGGCTCGGTCGCGGCGAGTAGGTCGCAGGAAGGTGTCGCTGACATTGCAACCGGAGACACTTTTGTAGGGGTTCCACAAAAACTTAAGACAAGGTTCATAATCCTTTACACCCGGAAAAACAGCGTTCACAGTGTTCTCTTAAAGATGTGATCACGTTCCTCGCGCCCGGACAGGGTTCTCAGACACCCGGCATGCTCGCCGAGTGGCTGGAGTTGCCCGGTGCCGCCGACCGTATCGCGTCCTGGTCGCAGATCAGCGGACTGGATATGGGCCGCCTGGGCACCACGGCGACCGCCGAGGAGATCACCGATACCGCCGTGACACAGCCGCTGGTGGTGGCGACCACCCTGTTGGCCTACGACGAGCTGGCCAAGCGCGGTCTGCCCACCGAGACCCTCGTGGCCGGGCACTCCGTCGGCGAGATCGCAGCGTATGCCATCGCCGGCATCATCTCCCCCGACCAGGCCGTCAAGCTGGCCGCGGTCCGTGGTGCCGAGATGGCACGCGTCTGCGCGCTGGAGCCGACCGGTATGTCGGCGGTGCTGGGCGGCGACGAGGCCGAAGTGCTGGCCCGTCTGGAAGCTCTCGAACTCATCCCCGCCAACCGCAACGCCGCGGGTCAGATCGTGGCCGCCGGCGCGATATCAGCACTGGAGAAGCTGGCAGAGGATCCGCCGGCTAAGGCCCGGGTGCGCCAGCTCGCCACTGCCGGAGCGTTCCACACCCACTTCATGTCCTCGGCGCTGGAGGGCTACGCGGCAGCGGCCGCAGAGGTCAGCCCCGCCGACCCCACCACCACGCTGCTGTCCAACGCCGACGGCCAGCCCGTCACCTCGGGCGCCGACGCGATGGCGAAGCTCGTCGCGCAGCTGACCCGGCCGGTGCGCTGGGACTTGTGCACGGAGACCATGCGCAAGCTCGGCACCACGGCGATCGTCGAATTCCCCCCCGCGGGGGCGCTGACCGGCATCGCCAAACGTGAACTTCGGGGCGTCGCGACGCACGCCGTCAAGACACCCGCAGATCTGGACGGGCTCGCCGATCTCTAGGCCGGCCGCTCCAGGACAACCCAGTAGATAGATCGTCAACAAAGGAAGGGAGCCACAACGTGGCCGCCAGTCAGGAAGAAATCATCGCCGGTCTCGCCGAGATCATCGAAGAGGTCACCGGTATCGAGCCGTCCGAGGTCACCCCGGAGAAGTCCTTCGTCGACGATCTGGACATCGACTCGCTGTCGATGGTGGAGATCGCGGTGCAGACCGAGGACAAGTACGGCGTGAAGATTCCGGACGAGGATCTGGCCGGCCTCCGGACCGTCGGTGACGTCGTCGCCTACATCCAGAAGCTGGAATCGGAGAACCCCGAGGCTGCGGCCGCCCTTCGCGAGAAGTTTGCGTCGGAGTCATGACACGTCCTTCCACTGCTAACGGGGGTTTCCCCAATGTCGTGGTGACTGCCGTCGAGGCGACCACGGCGTTGGGCGCTGACATCGACAGCACGTGGAAGGCCCTGCTGGCCGGCGAAAGCGGAATCCGGGTCCTCGAGGACGATTTCGTCACCAAGTGGGACCTGCCGGTGCGGATCGGCGGACATCTCGTCGACCCGATCGACGACCACATGGGCCGACTGGATCTGCGACGGATGTCGTATGTCCAGCGGATGTCGAAGTACCTCGGCCGCAAGATGTGGGATGCCGCAGGCGCCCCCGAGGTGGACCCGGACCGCTTCGCGGTCGTCATCGGCACCGGACTGGGTGGCGGCGAGAAGATCGTCGAGACCTACGACACCATGAACGAGGGCGGCATCCGCAAGGTGTCGCCGCTGGCCGTTCAGATGATCATGCCCAACGGTGCGGCCGCGGTCGTCGGTCTGGACCTCGGCGCGCGCGCCGGCGTCATCACCCCGGTGTCGGCCTGCTCGTCCGGCTCGGAGGCCATCGCGCACGCCTGGCGTCATATCGTCATGGGTGATGCCGACATCGTCGTGTGCGGCGGCGTCGAGGGCATGATCGAGGCGCTGCCGATCGCGGCGTTCTCGATGATGCGCGCGATGTCCACCCGCAACGACGATCCGGCGGCGGCGTCGCGTCCGTTCGACAAGGACCGCGACGGCTTCGTCTTCGGTGAGGCCGGTGCCATGATGATCCTCGAGACCGAGGAGCACGCCAAGGCCCGCGGCGCCACGCCGTTGGTCCGGCTGCTGGGTGCCGGTGTGACGTCGGACGCTTACCACATGGTGGCGCCGGCGCCGGACGGTCTGCGAGCCGGCCAGGCCATGAAGCGGTCGTTGGAGACAGCGGGGTTGTCCGCCAAGGACGTCAACCACGTCAACGCGCACGCCACGTCGACCTCCATCGGTGACGTCGCGGAGGCTAATGCCATCCGGGTGGCCGGCGTGGAGCACGCCGCGGTCTACGCGCCCAAGTCCGCACTGGGGCACTCCATCGGTGCGGTCGGTGCGCTGGAGTCGATCCTGACGGTGCTCTCGCTGCGTGACGGGGTGATCCCGCCGACGCTGAACTACGAGACGCCGGACCCGGAGATCGATTTGGATGTCGTTGCCGGGGAACCCCGCTACGGCGACTATCAGTACGCGATCAACAACTCGTTCGGATTCGGCGGGCACAACGTCGCGCTCGCCTTCGGACGGTACTAAGGCTGGGGAAGGCCCAACTGAGACGATGGCACAGCTGACAACGGGTAGCGGGCTGCCGAGCGTGGTCGTCACTGGCATCGCCATGACGACCGCGCTCGCCACCGACGCTGAGAACACCTGGAAGAAACTGCTCGACGGCCAGAGCGGCATCCGCACGCTGGATGATCCGTTCGTCGAGGAGTACGACCTGCCGGTGCGCATCGGCGGACATCTACTAGAGGACTTCGAGAGCGAGCTCAACAAGGTCGAGCTCCGGAGGATGTCCTATCTGCAGCGGATGGCCACGGTCGTCGGCCGCCGGGCCTGGCAGAACGCCGGATCCCCCGACGTCGACACCCGCCGACTGATGGTGTCCGTCGGCACCGGGATGGGCTCGTCGGAGGAACTGCTGTTCGCCTACGACGCCATGCGGACCAAGGGTCTTCGCGCGGTGTCCCCGTTGGTGGTGCAGAAGTTCATGCCCAACGGACCCGCCGCGGTGATCGGACTTGAGCTTGGGGCCAAAGCCGGCGTGACGACGGTGATCTCAGCGTGCGCGTCGGGGTCGGAAGCCATCGCCACCGCCTGGCGCAACATCGCCTACGGCGAGGCCGACATGGCCATCTGCGGCGGCGTGGAGACCAAGATCGAGGCGGTGCCCATCGCCGCGTTCGCACAGATGCGCATTGTGCTGTCGACCAGCAACGACGACCCGGCCGGGGCCTGCCGGCCGTTCGACCGGGACCGCAACGGTTTCGTGTTCGGCGAGGCCGCCGCGCTCATGGTGATCGAGACCGAGGAGC